>JBLMXM010000223.1:0-7123 GCA_050257775.1 Hyphomicrobiales bacterium | reverse complement strand
ACAGAGGCGGATTTCCTGGGATATGTCCCACCGCCCCGGTTCAGCGGCGGCGCGGAGCGCGGTGCGCTGTAATCCGTGGCTGGCCGGCCGTGAGACGTGCTTCCTCCGAGGTTCGGTTGGGACGGCTGGAAACCGCATACGTCGATTGCGGGCGCTCGCCTCGCAGTGATCGCTGGTTCTTTCGCGGGCATCTGCCGTTCGGCCCGCCTCCCGGCCTCAGCTTCGATTGCCTTTTCCATGACAATCAGGTTCCTTGCTGCACTTCGGGTCCTTGAGATCGATCTCGACGGATACGCTTTTTACCCGCACCTGCTTGACGTCGGAATCCTTCAGCCCCAGGCAACCGAGCAGCTTCTCGGCAGACTCCTCACATTTCTTCGTGGGCGGCTGGCCCGAGCAGGTCGGCGTCACCGGCACCGGATCCCGGTCAGGCTGCTGCACCACCACGCCGGGCGTGTCCGCAACCGACGGGTCCCATACGATGCTCACGCCATAGCTCCCATTGCCTCTATCCTGTACGTTGCCGGTGATCTTCACACCTGCTGTCGGCGCCACGGTGAAGCGGTCGCCCCGGCCGGGGCCCAGCGGGTTGCCGTAAGGATCGCGCGGCGTGATCACAAGAGTCCCATGCCGCCCATCCGGTTGATCCGAAACGTCTACGAGCTCCACATCCGATCGTTTGGGATCGATAGCCGGCTCAACATGAACCGACCAGAACGCCTCTCGCCGAGCCGTGCAATCCTCGCCGAACGTGGCAACGGCTCTGAACTCATACGTTCCCTCAACCCGCGTCAGGTCCTTCAGCCGGTTGTTGTAGATGCCATCAGGCTCCATGGCGCCGTCATCGTGCGAGCCGTCGTCGAAAAGCGGAACCGTAATAGTCGAAGTTGGAACCGGCAGCCTGCCACCGGAGAGACGCGCGATGGACTGAAGCGTGGCGTAGAAACCGCCCACGGTATCAACCGATGTGGATGGCGGCTGCAGTCCGGCATCGGCGACGAGCTGGCCGAGCGCGACGGTCGGCGCTTTTATTTCCAGAATCACCTCGGCATGAGGAGTGGTCCCGCTGCCATAGTGGAGACCGACCAGGGAGTCGACCGGGTCGCCCGTGTAAACGCGCCTCGGTCCGCCGAGATAGACCAGTTTAGGTCCGCCGCTGCAAACCACCAGGAAGAAGTAGCGTATATCCCTCGGTGGAGGCGGAAACTCGCCTCCAATGGGCACACGGACCGCGGTGAAGGTCCACGTTCCGTCTCGTTCGCCTTGATGCGGCAGAGGGATCTTCCAGAAGACCCAGGTCTGGCCGCGAACCGGCCTGATTTTTCTCTCGTTTATGAGTTTGCCGCTGGGAGTGCGAATATGCGCCCGCAGCGGAGCCGAGGGATCATCCCAACCGAGAATGAGTGTGATCTGCTCCTCACCGCACACAGAGAACTTATGGGGATCGGATTCGGTCTGGCCGGCCGGCAGCAGGAAATCGGGATCGCCCAGCGCGCCGGACTCAAAAATATTCCCAAACGACAGCCCGAAGAACTTTCGGAGCGCCAGGCCGTCGACGGCGCGGGTGAACTGTCCCCTGTGTTCCCGCGCCAGACGGCTCATAAGAGGCCCATCGATGTCGGCGTCGGATCCGAATCCGATGAGGTTTAGTTTTATTGTTCCCAGGGATCCCTCGATCTCCTCGATCATGGGCGGGGTATTCTGCAGTCCATCGGTCATGAGAAGGATCGCGCGATCGTTGGTCGATGTCCCGCCGAAAGCCAGGAGCGCAATTCCCACGCCGGCGCCGATGCTCGTGCTGCCGCCGGGGATGATCGCACCGATATCGCCGGTAATGAAAGGAGCCGGGCCGACCAGTTCCATCTTCTTGGCGGCCACAAGGCCCAGGGAGGCAGGAACGGATGCGGTCGAACTGAAGGTAACCAGGCCAAGGCGGTCGCCGGCTCCCTCGCGAACCAGTTGGACGAAGAGCGATGCGGCATCCTGCGCTTCCTGGAGCTTGGTGCGCCCCACCGGGGGTGCAGCCGAGCCCATGCTTCCTGATCGGTCAAAGACGATCATGACGTCCAGGGGACGCGGAGGAGGCGGCGGGCTTGCCAGGGCTGCCTTGATGCCGGCGATGGGCGCGTAGGTCACGACGCAAGCACCCGGGGTGCTGCATGAGCCTCCGATGCTGAGCGGCCCCATGACCAGCCGGCTGTTCGTGTCGAACAGCGCCGAGCCCGAGCTCCCGCCGGCATAATCGAAGCCTGAAATGGACGATCCCCCGCTGTGGACCCCGGCCTGTGTTTTCTTGGCGGCGCCGTTCGGGTGGTGCATCGTGAAGATCACCTCTCCGGTCATGAGGACGGCATCGCGCATTTCAAGGGGCGCCGGCTGATCACCCGGTGCGGCGTCGAGCCGCACGATCACCCAGTCCGCCGTGACGGACGGCTGAACGCCGGTCGGGGGGCCGCCCGAGGCCGCCTCCTCGATGACCTTGAAGAAACGGGTGACGTGCCCGGGCGGTCTGCTCCCGTCGCAGTTTGTGGCGTAATCAAAGGTGACCGAAGCGCTGCGCAGGTCTGCTGCGCTGGGGTCGTTCAAGCAGTGGCGCGCAGTGAGAAAAAGATCAGGAGCGATCAGTGTTCCTGAGCAACTGCTGACATGTCGACCTGTTTCAGGATCCTGGTGCACCTCTACGATGATCCCCGTCGCTGCGGCTACTCGATCCTTGACAGAGTCGGGCACGCTGGGAAGAGAACAAGCTGAATTCACAAAGTCGAATGCATTGTTGCATTGTAGCCGAGTCTCGAAGAAAGGGTCCTGGTATGGGTCGGTTTGCAGGAAGGGGTCGGGATTGGATTGGCTCCCGCACGGCTGGCCTGCGGCTACCCCAGGGGAAAGACTCGGCTCGCCCGCACCGTACTCCAGCAACCGCGCGCTGCCGGTGCCACCGGTAATGCGTATCCGAATCGGCGCAATCGAGGTGTCGGCCGGGCGGGACCAGAAGTCGGTCCCGGAATTCTTGTTGAATATGTCAGTGCCGTATCCCAGCTCGACGGTCAGTTTGGCGGCTCCGGAAAGATTCACGTTATCGAAGTGCAGGATGACAAACCGCGGACCACCCAGCGGACCGGGGCTGGGGGTAAGATCCAAGCCATTCGCCTGGTTGAACGTACGGCCATCGGCAACTACGCGTCCAAGATTATGGCTCATGGCAACCTCCTTTTTTGGGGACAATCTTCAGCACGAGATCGGCGCCCGACGGGATGAGGATAAGAACGGCGTCCGATAAGGCACATGGGGTTAATTATGTATTTTTATTGGGACTATGAAGGCGCCGAGACGGTAAGGAAAAGGGGACATCCGATGCCCTGGTGTGGCGCCTAAAGCGTATGGGTTTTCTGCCGATATTCATTATAGACCTCCTCTACGATTACCTGGCCGAGCACCGACAGTCGTTCGGCCGGTAGAAGGAGTGTGCGTGCAAAAGAATTTAACCGTCAATTTTTCCTCTACCGACAAGCGAGCCGTCCGCGACGGTATTCTTTTCCCGCTGACCGCAGTAAACTCCGCCTACGCAAACGGTCCGATCAGCTATGTGACGACAAACCTCTTGGAAAAGCTGGGCTACCTCGCTCCAAATGCCTTTGGCGGACTGACTATCTCCCCGCAGGTCAGCGAGCTATTTTCTGCAGCGCTCGAAATCTTCAAGAAGAGTGAACAAACCGAACCGGGCGAATACCCCTATGTCGGGGAAGTTGAATCCCTTACCAGCACCCACACCGTCTGGATCAGCCCCAACAGCAAATCCGGAAAGCACACACTCTATTTGCCGGAGGATTGTTGGCCGGCCCCGGAGGCGCGGTAGTAGACCTGCCTTGGTTTATTATTTTGTACCGAAGATCCTTCTTGATCTCCACAAGAGGCCAAAGTATATTTCCATTAAAAATTGACTCTTATCTTATGCTACCGAAGGAAGGAATTGGTGTCAGAGCTTGGATTGTGGATTATAATTGGCACTGCAATGCGCCGTGCGCTGCGAGCATGGGTTGGCCGACATCTCACCTTGGCGGGAGCTTCGGATACTGCCTCCACACTACGAATCATTATTTGACATGTGGATTTCTTCTCTTGCTGGTGACCGTCACTGCCCGGGGGCTCGGTAAGCATCGTGTATTTGTCTACCCTTCTCAGCCGCTTTGTCAATTTCTTCAGCTGTGAACAGCGGCGTGTAGGTGACTTTGACCCTGCCACTTGCGTTGACCATCAAAGAGGCGGTGACGGCGCTAACATTGTCCGGCAAGTTAACAATGATGAAAGCATCGGTTTCGCCGAAAGCATAATACATCGCCTCTATTTTGCCTCCTAAGGCTTCTATAACTCGCTCTGATGCTTTTCGGCGTCCAGAACCGCCCTCTTTAAGAAATCCTGGCACTCCTTCGCCGACATAAGATACTTTAATAAGATACCTGGCCATTTGCCACCCCCTATTTATGCAATATAAAAAAACAATATCCTTGAGAGCATTAGCATTGCTTTGACGTTGACAGCTTTTCAAGTCTTAACAAAGCCAAATAAGACTTACAGGTTGGAGCCATACGTAATTTAAGGTCGACTTAGTTTCAATGCAAATAGACCGACTTTATCAGAATCTTAGGAGATAAGGGCCGACTGCATTATATTGTAGTCGGCCTTTTTTCTATGTCCTTACATATAGAAGACAACCCGCGATGGGGTAGTGTAAATTAAACCATGTTAAATACTTTGCCGGGATCTAAAAAGGTTGTTAGGGGACAGGCTATTTGTTATGACTTCTTAAAGTCTATTCCACGCCCCGAAAAACCCGATCAGATGCGCCGAATGTTCTGCACCATGTTATCCGCGTGATCGGCTTTTTGGCAGAGGGGAAAAAGCAGGAGAATGGACATCCGGATTCGCAACATAAATGAACCTGACTATGACACCATCATTAACCTCCCCGACAATCAATAGTTAGATCATCCATATTTTTTTTGTTTACTTTTCCATTTGGTGCTGTACTCTCCACTGTATGAAGAGTCAATGGTGGCTGCTTAGCTTCCTCTGTTTTTACATTGTCCTATTCATCGCTTGGATCTTTGCCTTCGCTCATCATTTGCGAGAAGCTGGAAAATTGAAGCGCGCATTAAGGGCTAAGCGAAGGGAGACGAGGCTCGGCTAAATGGCGGGCTGACTGAACCGCTTGACATGGTATTGCTGTTCATATAAAATAAGCCAGCAGAATGTAGCAATATTTCGGTCAGAAAGCCGGACCTCAGTAGAGGTTCGGTTTTTTTATTTTATGCCAAGGAGAGGCGTAAAGCATGACCAATATGCGGAGACGGAACCGGATGATGGAACGCTTTAACATCTATTCTCAGTCGGATAAACTTCCAGGAGTGAATAGCTTCGAGCCTGTCTGCAAAGAACGCCGGTTTCCCACCATAGATCGCAGACAATGCCATACCTACTTGGCCGATGACCGCCGCAGTGGGCTCGCGGACCGCCGCAAACGGATGCCCTACATCCCTGATTTGGTCGATGTCTTAAGGCGAAAACGGCGTTCGCAGAATTAGCTTGATTGTCAGATGCGTCTCCAGCGTAAGGGGCGAGCTGCTACTGGTTTCGCCCTAAATTTCTGCCGCAAGTCATACCTTCGCGGCCTACTCAAAACTTGGGGAAATGGTGTCAGACGGTATTCAGGACTTCCAGTACGACAGCAGCCGGCATGTCACTTTGGCGGCAGCTTCAAATACTCGCTCCGAACCATCTCGGGATCGTAATGGCGCTCGAGGCGGCGAACGATGAAATGGCCCCGGGCGACATCTTGAAAGTGATCGATAAAAAGCGTGTTGATCAGCGCCCCTCCGGCAGCGCCCACTATGGGCAGGGATTGCGCCATGACCTTTTCTGAAACCGGAACGCCGAAGCGCGCAGCGAGCTGCGCGATGAAGCGTATCAGCGGCGGCGCAGTTTCCTGGGCGGCACCTCGCTCCACGATGTACTCGGCCGCCTCTGCAAGGGCTTTAGCAAGGATGCCCCGGACGGCAAAGTAACTCGACCCTGCAGCGTCATCACTGCGCGCCCGCCCGCCAAGCGCAAACACCTCAAGGCATGCCAGCTTCGCCTCCGGCAATTTGATGCGCTCCCCCTCGCTTCGCGCGATGTCAGCGATCGAGCGAAGCATGATAGTCGTAGAGAGCGGGAGTTCGATGGTCAGGGCCGGCAGGCCGAACGCGCCGCCGGCCGTTCCTGTGGCGGCGACAATGATCTTATGCGCCCAGTTTGCGGCGTTTTGTCGGCGATCATCCATCGTGGAGATCGCGAAGGCGAGCGCAGTTTCAAGTGACTTTGTGGCCGCAGCCCGGATGACCTCACGTGCGCCCGCAGGAAGGCGGTCGATGAATTTTTCGATCGGCGCCCCCAAAACGTTGGCAATTCTGGCCGCGAGGCTCGGATTCTCGAGGAGACTCTTGGCGTAGCGCAGGTCCGCCAGGTCCTCGCTCGAGATGTTCTTGTTTTGCATGAGTCGTCCTCCTCCGGTTGAGGCAAGGCCGGGCGATAACGGGAATCGCGCAAAGGATGGCCGGCTTGGTAGCAGCGGCGTGACCGCGCTCCTCGTCATTTCCTTGAGCGTCTGGTATTGAACGCCCGAGTCCAGCGACGGCCCCCCAGGCCCGTCCGCTTCAACGGATTGTCACGCCTCATCACTCGTTCAGGATCCATTGGGGATTCCACGCCACTTCCCAGAGGTGCTGGTCTGGATCCTGGAAGTAGCCAGCATACCCGCCCCAGAACGTGTCCTGCGCGGGCTTTACGATCTTGGCGCCTGCAGTGGCGGCCTGGGCCATGACCGCGTCGACCTCGACCTTGGATGAAACATTATGGCCGAGAGAAAACTCTATGGCACTGGGAGACCCTAAGGGAAGACCGGAGTCGTTGGCAAGGCTCTTACGGGGCCAAAGCGCCAGCTTCAGACCGGACTCAAGATCAAAGAACGCTACGGCGCCGAACTCAAATTCACGGCCGACGATCCCTTCGGTTTTGAGGCCAAGCCCCTCAGCATAGAACTTCACTGAGCGATCAAGATCATCTACACAGAGGGTGATCAGTGTTACGC
>JBLMXM010000222.1:0-4382 GCA_050257775.1 Hyphomicrobiales bacterium | reverse complement strand
TGGACCGACAAGAGCGACCAGATCGAGACCGCGATTTCGGGCTTGGCACTTTACCGACGGGACGAACCGACCCAGCCGGCAAGCGGCATGTACGAGCCGAGCCTTTGCCTGATCGCCCAGGGGGCCAAACGCGTGCTGCTCGGAGACGATACGTATGTGTATGACGCACGCCATTTTTTGATCTCGTCCCTAGACCTGCCCACGGTTTGGCAGATAATCAAAGCGAGCCGGGAGAAGCCTTGCCTGGGGCTCGTGTTGAAACTCGATCTGCGGGAGATTTCCCAGTTGATGGTGGACAGCCATCTTCCCCCGCCACGTGCGCGGCAATCCAGCCGTGGAATGGCGATCGGCGAGGTCACGTTGCCGCTGCTCACCGCCTTTCAGCGGTTGGTCGACCTGCTGGCTGCACCGAAGGATATCCCGATCCTTGCGCCGATCATCCAGCGGGAAATTTTTTACCGTCTGCTCGTGGGCGATCAAGGCACGCGTCTGCGCCAGATAGCGTCGGCAGGAAGCCAGAGTCAACAGATCGCGCGGGCCATCGACTGGCTGAAGGGCAACTTCGCACGGCCGTTGCGCATCGATGACCTCGCGACGCATGTCCATATGAGTCCATCGACCTTCCACCATCATTTCCGAACGTTGACCGCCATGAGCCCGCTGCAGTATCAAAAATGGCTGCGTTTGAACGAAGCGCGGCGGTTGATGCTGACGGAGCACACGGATGCAGCTTCTGCGGCTTTTCACGTGGGTTATGAGAGCCCTTCCCAATTCAGCCGTGAGTACAGTCGCTTGTTCGGCGCGCCGCCGTTGCGCGACATCACGAGCTTGCGTCAGCAGGTTCCTATTGCGAGGGTATAGGGCAATAAATGGGGGCTGCATCGATTTAGGATTGCGAAATGAACCACAACGAGTGCCAGCACTATATCGATCCGGTTTCAAACCGTCTCAGAAAGCTTACTGAAGCCAACCGCTCATTGGCGGAAATTGAAACCCTGGACGACCTTCTCTTGCGCCTCATGGATCTTGCCAAGGAGGTGACGGCCGCCGAGGCTTCCTTGTTATTTCTCTACAATTCAGAGAATCGCTTGCTGGAAATCGTCTCGATCAAAGACGATCGGTTTGGAGACAGAGCAGATGAGCTTTTCAAGAGTAAGGGTTTGGTAAAACTGATGATAGGTGAAGGAATAGCCGGCTGGGTTGCCCAAAACCGCAAGGCCGTCATGGTCGAGGATGCACAAAGCGACCCCCGGTTTTCCAAACAGGCGGACAAGCAGCGGGGTTCAACTACCCGAACATTAATCTGCGTGCCACTTGTCTACCGGGATGAGCTCCTGGGCGTGCTGAGTGTTCTCAACTCCAGGGGCAAACCTTTTTTCGACGATGAAGATCTCGCGATTCTGGAAAGCTTCGCCGACCTATCCGCCGTCGCCATAATCCGTTCGAAGCTGCTGGAGCACCGGATAGAGCAGGAGAGGTTGCGGACTGAACTGGATGCTGCGGCCAAGATCCAGAAACTCTTCTGGCCGAAATTGCCGGAGTTGGGAGAGGGAAGCCATCTTTGGGCCTTCTCAGAGCCTGCTGCCTCTGTTGGGGGTGATTTATACGATGTAATACCAATGCCCGACGCGAGCTGGCTCTTATATGTTGCTGACGTCTCTGGCAAAGGACTGCCTGCAGCACTGATGATGGCGGCACTTTCAGCTAAAATCCGCAGCATAGCGCCTCTTCAAAACGAGGTTCACAAACTTCTGGCCAATGTAAACAAAGAGATGCATGAACTCATTTCAGACGAGGGCTTTTTCGCCACCATGGTCATGAGTAGATATTGGCCCAAGACAGGAAAAATGAATATTGCGCGGGCCGGACATCAATATCCACTGTATGTTAATAACCGTGGATTTCAGGAGCTCTCCGAGCCCGACGGTATCCCCATAGGTATTGAATTCAGAACGGAGTACGAAAAAGCGGAGTTGGTCCTATCCCCCGGAGAAGCGATTCTCCTTGTAACCGACGGAGTTACCGAGGCAGAAAATGAAAAAAGTAAGTTGTTCGGTAATGAGGGTTTAACTGACTATTTCAAGATGGCTAAGGGTCCCCCCTGGGGAGAAGCTCTATTGAAAAAAATTGGTTCCTGGCGCGGCAATGCGGCGATGAACGACGATTTGACGATGGTGGAAATCTGGCGCGATCCTCCGAAGTAATTCTTTTT
Source organism: Hyphomicrobiales bacterium (assembly GCA_050257775.1). Classification (GTDB taxonomy): domain Bacteria; phylum Desulfobacterota; class Desulfobacteria; order Desulfobacterales; family SpSt-501; genus SpSt-501. Next base: position 2,170 of record JBLMXM010000222.1, on the reverse strand, counting down.
CCCCTCTGCCCACATGAGAATTCCTCGCCAGGTTCGCTATCCCATACTGGGTGACCAAGCTCACATTACTGAGCATAGTCCTTTCTTCTGTCCTCTACATAGGTATGCATGAATCGGCTTAGGCCGGATTCGAGAAAATGATCGAGGCGCCACGGATGATCGGTCAATCTGCGCTCCTGTCCCTTGGTGATGACGTACGTCCAGGCCTTTGCCCGGGAGCTGTCCTCAAGAAGGACTTGGGTCATCCTGCGGGTGTAATGTTCGCCTTCGAACCGATCCAGGACGGCAAGTTCCGGCGCGCTGATGTCGTCGTACAGGATGCCGTCCGTTTCATCGGTCTTCGATGGAACGATTCCCGGATAGTCTGCATCCTTCACGCAGAAGCGAGCATAACCCGGCAGGCGTGCGGGTATGCCTGTGTGTACCCGGCCCGTCACGGCCTGCATGACGGCGGGCACTTGCAGCGTTCCGTAACAGAATAGGGAGGCCATAAATCCCAACCGGTGTTTAGAACTGCTTTCATAACCCCGTCTGACGGCCGATGGCGGCGTTGCAGGCCTCTCGAAATGCTCCCATACCGCCGTGTATGCTGCGCTTTCGATTCGGCCTGCGCCTTACCCTCGACCGTGATCCGCAGTTTTGAAACCAGTTCTGGTGTTTTGTTTTTGATGGTTGGTTTGGCAGCAGTGCTCGAAACCAACGATAATGCCACACGACAACCACATTTAGCACGGATAATTCGTTAGTGGGTCCATATTTCGAGCCGCACCAAACCGTCCCGCAAAAAAGTCAGCGCATAGATAACGAGCAGGGCGCCGAGGACGCGCATGATCCAGAGATAGGCACGGCTGCGGAGAAAGGCGCGCGAGCCGTCGACCATCTTGGCCAGGAGCATCTTGGCACCGACGATGAAAAAGAAGAAGGCAGCGGCAAAGGCCGCGGCATGGGTCCAAGCGATTTGGAAGGCATCGAGAATAATCGGGGTTCCCACGCTGATCCAGAAGACGTAAGGGTTGGGGTTGAGCAGGTTGGTGGCGACGCCTTTCCACAGCGAGCGCTGTTGCGGGGCCGGTTCCTGCAGTTCCACGGCGCTGATTCTGAGGCTGCCGATGCCAAGGTACAAAAGCAACATTCCTCCGCCGAGGGCGATGATCCCGTAGACTGCAGGATAGGCCAGCAAGCGGTCGAGCAGCAGGACCGCTAGCACGATGATCGGGATGTCGGTCAGGACGGGGGCGAGCGAGACTCTCACGCCGGCCCGCAAGCCATGGCGCAGGGTTTCGGAGATCACCAGAAACGTGAGCGGGCCCGGCGAAAATCCTGCCGCCAGGCCCAGCACGGTGCCTTTGCTCAACACATCGAGCAGTTGGATGTCCACGCGCTTATCCCCGGGTCGCGGCGAGCGTCATGTTCGATTGGCGGCCTTGGATGAAGCGATAGAAGCGCTTTTGGGCCACTCCCGGACGACCTGCAGGAGGCCCCGGACCCAGGCGCACTCGCACGCGGTTGGGCAGGGCGCCAGCTCAGAGTTTCTCAGACAATGCCCCGGGCAGTCTTCCTGTCCCGTTCTGCGGTCTTTGAAAACTGGCCCCCTGTAAAGGTCTCTCAACTGCAGGGCCCGGATCGCCAGAGTCGTCTTGCACGGATCGTGGTTGAAAAGAAGAAGGCCCAGCGCGAGCTCCTCGAAGTCCACCTGGTACCCGATGAGCTCGAGATCGTTGTCGTTCAGGAACGCCTCACGGGATGGCCAGACCGTGGCACAAAACGGGCATATCTTGAAAGGAGCGTCCATGGCGGTGAGACCTTGTCGCAATGGGGCGGAGCGTCCGCCGGTCCGAATATCAGAGAGACTATATAGCCCAGGTGCTGCAAGATCAAGTCCTGCACCGCGGCCTGGGGCATCGCTGTAGGCGCTGAAGTTTACGCTTGTCTTTTGTGTGAGTTCGTTCTAACGAAAAAATAAGGAGGTTATCATGGCACGTACCCAAAAGCCCATCCTGCCTGACCTTCCGCCAGATCATCTCAACCAGTTGATCGGCGTGCTGACCCGGCGCGAAGTCGAAGCGCGTCTGCTGGCGCCTTTAGTGGCGGCCCTGGAAACGGAATTCGGAGAGGAGCGGGTTCTGCAAGTGATCCGCAAGACGATCGTGGCGATCGCACGCCGCCAGGG
>JBLMXM010000221.1:0-22456 GCA_050257775.1 Hyphomicrobiales bacterium | reverse complement strand
GAGGAATCCCGCTCCAGATAAGGAACCTCAAGGCCTTGCTTGATAGTGGCTTTCTTGCCATTGAGGGTGATGATTTTTGGCGCTGAGATGATGTTGGTTTTGCCCTCGACTTCGCTGGCCGTCAACTTGGCATCGACGATCGAGATGTTTGTTCCAAACAGGGTCGAGAAGTTGAAGCCAATCGTGTTGTCGGCGCCGAAGGTGGTGGGGATGTTGTTGGCTGTAAAGGTGGTGGGGCCTGTTTTCAGGGCTCCTCCGGTCTTGAAGGCATCGACCGTAATGGTCCCCCAGTCGAACCCGACCTCACGCGTGAACGTGCTGTTGGCCTCGACCACTCGGGCCTCGATGATAACTTGCGGGGTCACTCGGTCGATTTTGGTTACGAGCGCCTTAACCTGTCTCACCTTTTCGGCAGTGTCAGTGATGATGAGTTGGTTATTGCGCTCGTCCACGGTGGCCTTGCCGCGGTTCGGGGTAAGAATCGTGGTGACGTGGGGCAGGACATCGGTCTTGGCGGCAGAGTAATTAACAGCGATGTACGCGGTGATAAGCGGCTCACCTTCCTCTTCCTGCTTCTTCGAATCCTGCTCGGCTTTCAGCTGAGCCTGGCGCAACTTTTCCTCCTGCTGCAGCGTGGCCAGGGAGGCGATGCGGATGATGTCTCCCTCCCGCGTCATTCCCAGCTGGTTCATCTTCAACACCAGATCCAGCACCTGGTCCCAGGGCACCGGCTTCTGCAAGGCCAGGGTCACCTTGCCGGTGACGTTCTTATCGATCGCGAAATTCTTGCCGCTGATTTCCTGCAGAATCCGGAAAACGTTCTTGATGTCGGTATCATAGAAGTCCAGCGCGATTTTCTCACCGGTGTAGACCTTGTCGGGAGAACCGGAGCCGGTTTCGACGGCCGAAGCGCTCTTAGGCGCGGCCGAGACGACGGCCGCCGCCTTGGCCGGCGCTGGTTTCACAGCAGCGGGCTCACGGAGCGGCGCGACGGCGGGCGCCTGGGCGAGCCCGGTCTTCCAGGCTGGAGGCTCGGCATTCTCATAGGGTTTGGGTGGAACGGTGGAAGCGGCGAAATTGATGCGGATGACATTCCCCGTCTGCTCGGCCGTGTACGGGACATCTTCGCGAAGGTCGATCGCCACCAGGGTTTCATTCTTGACCTGGGACGGCGTCACACGGTCGACTGCGCTTTCAAACCGGGTCGTGATTACGGCCCGCTTGTACTGTTCGGGAACCTGGGTGTTGGTGAGTTTCAGTTGGACCTGTTTATCGCCGGACTTCACGATGTCATAGGCCACCGGCTGGGTGGTCCCGATGATAACGGCGGACGTGCCGCCCTGCTCGTCGGCGAATTCAACCCGAGTCACCCGCGCCGGTGAGCCTGCAGCCGTTGCAGCGGACTTGCCCGGGGCCGGCGCCGGATCGGAAGCCAGCTTCAGGTCCTTGCCCTTGGAGCCGACGGCAGCGTCGCCTACCTGGATCAGCAGCCCGTTTTCGACCGGCTCGACAGTGTAGTTACCCAGATACTGTTTCTGGGTTTCAACAACCAAACGGACCTTGTCCGGATAGCCGAGATGGCGGACCTGGCTGACCGGTCCGGTCTTGACGGCCATGCGCTGCTCGCCCTTGTAAGGGCTGTGGATCCCCAAGAAATCGAAAACAATGCGCGGCGGGCTTTCGGTAAGGGTGAAGGACTTATAATCCCGCAATGCGCCATCGGCTTCGACGGTGACAACGGCTCCGCCGGCGGAGGAAGTTGCGGTCACATTGACGAGTGTAGTGGCCGGGGCCGAGCTTTTCGAGGCCGCCGATTGGGCGCCTGCCTTGTCGGTATCCGACTCCTGGATTAAGGATGCCGAAGCCCCCTTGACCGCCGACGCTTCTGTTTTCGGGAAAACGATCGTCAGATCGGCACCCTCGGGGCCCAGCTCATAGGCCACGTCGCGCTTAAGCGAGATGAAGATGCGCGCAGCCTTGCCGTTTTCATTGAGCTCGGTCGCTCGGATGCTGCCGATCGTGTCATTCTCCGGCGGGTAATAGACCTCTTTCAGATTATCCAGGCCCGTGCCTGGGAAATGAAAGAGGACTCCCAGAGGTGCGTCCTGCCTCACGGCCGTGTAACTCAGCTGCTGGTTTCCTTTGACCGTGACGGACAGGCTCGAGGCATCTTCCCGGCTGACGATGTCGGTGATCAACCGGTCCTCCTCCGCGCTTCTCACCTGCGCCGTGTTCTGCGAGGCGCAACCGGCCATCATAACGGCCAAGAATACAGCGATGAAAGCGGAGGCTAAATAGTTTCGGTAGGTGTTGAGATTGGTCATCATTTTACAACTCTCCAGGAGGCTTCGGAAGGGTTATCTCTTTCTTCTGGGTTATGGTTTTTCCGTAAACGTCCTCATATTCTTCTTCGATCGTGACCTTCTCGATGGTGATATCCACCACTTTTCCCGAGTTCAGACCGACATAGGTGCCCGGTTTAAGGATGAAGCCCTTCCCGGAGGATTCCTCAACCAGGGCGCGGTTTCCGCTTGCGGAAGCTACAATGGCCACCAGCTTGAGCTGACCCAGATCGATCTGCTCCAAGGGCGTTTGAGGCGTTCGCTTCTTGGGCTTCATGGCTTTGACGACTTGCTGGCCCTCTTCTCTAATAAACGGTTCGAATGGGTCTGGCTTGCCTTTGGGGTTGTACGGCGGTGGCGCCTGGATATTTAAAAGGGCCGCCACCTGATCATCTGTGACCGCCAGGGGGTTTTCGGCTTTCCGGCCGGCGGTGCCAAGCGTATTCGCCTGGGAATCCGTCGCCGAGGGAGTTTGCTGCGCCGGCGTTGGAGCAGCCGAAGGGGCCGCCTCGGTTGTCTTCGCAGCCGGGACGGGCGCCTGGGGCTTGGAGGCCGGCGTCGGAGCCGGCTCACGAACCTCCGGCGGTTTGGCCTGGGCAAGCTCCGGCTTCGGTTCCGAAGGCGGTGCTTCTGCCTTGGGCCGGGAGGCAGCGACGGCCTTGGGAGTCGGCTGGGTCCGGTCGGCGGGTGCTGCAATTTTTTTCCGGACCACCTGAGGCTGAGCTGCGGTTGGTTCAGAATCTTCGCAGCTGGCTATCAGGAGCGCTAATCCCATCAGGACGACCAAGATTCGAATCGATGCAAGGTAATTTTTCATAAGCTCGTCACAGCGCATGGATTAAAAGTCGAGTTTCTTGGCTTTTGATTTCGGTTTGGCTGCGTCTCTTCCGGGGTCAGGATTGGCCTCCGGCTTGACCGCCGGTCTGGGTGGAGCCGGCTTCTCCGGCGGTGGCTCGACAAACTTATAGGTGACGGCCATGCAGGAGGTATTCAGGTCGCGGACATCCTTGCCGCGGTTGATGGTAATGTTATTGATGTTGACGATTCGGGACAATCGGGCCACCTTATCAAAGAAGACCGCCAAATTGTGGTAATCGCCGCGGATGTTCATCGCCACCGGAATTTCCGCGTAAAACTCCTTCTTGATCTCCGGCTTGGGTTCAAACAACAGGAATTCCAGGCCCACGTCCTGACCGGACTTGGACACGTTGGTCAGCAGGGAAGGGATTTCCTCCTTTTCGGGCAGGGCGCGCATCGCGATCTTGAACTGGGCTTCGGCCTCTTGCATTTTGGCCTGGAACTTTTCCAGTTCGGCGGCGTTGATCTTGGCGGTAGCCAGCTTTTTTTCCAAGACTTGCAGTTTCTTATCAAGTTCGGTGATCTCGTCGTATTTCGGCAGATAGAGGAGCCAGGTCGCCGCCCCGAACAGGACGATGAGCAACCCAGCCAGAATGGCCACCCGCTGCCAAAGAACGAGCTTCTCGACCTTCTCTATAATCGCGTTTCCGGAATTGGTTCTGACAAGCTCTTTCGTATCCATTATTTCTTGGCCCCAGCCTCTTCTGTGGTTTTGTTGATCGGCTTCTTCTGGCAGCTGATCTCAAATGATTTGAGATTCGCCTTCTGAATCTCGGCCTGCCTCAGGGTCTTAAGGCTGACGGAGGAAAAAAGCCCGCAGCCTTCCAGGCGAACCATGAAATCGGCCACGGTCTTGTCGTCCATGGCGACGCCGCTGATGTTGACCACATCCGTCTTGACATCCAGTGCGGTGAACCACATGCGCTTTTCGACGATCACCTGGGACAGGGTGTCCATCAGCCGTACCGGTTCGTAGCGGCTGGCCTCTAAATCCCGGATCACCGCCAGTTTCTTGTTGAGGTTGTCCAGCTTTCTCTTGATCTCTTCGATTTCCCGGTTGATCTTGTCGTACTTTTCCAGCTCGGCCTGAGTGCTGGCGATGCGGCTGTTCAGATCGTCGATCTGGTTGCCCAACAGAAAATTGATCCCGAAGATCACCACCAGGGCCAGGATCACCGAGAGCAGAAAAATCGACAGCTGGCGACGGATGTTCTCTTTCTTGCGGTCGGAGCGGAACGGCAGTAAGTTGATGCGTATCATTTGTCGTCTACTCTTCTCAGGGCCAACCCCATGGCGATCGCGGCCTGGGGGGCAATTTGGCGAATGTATTCCGATTCGAACGCCTTCTCATCCACAGCGATTTTCTTGAACGGGTTGAGGGTCTCCACCACCGAAGAAGATTCCGAGGCAAGCAACTGTCGGAATTCGCCGATATTGGCCCCCCCGCCGCTCAGAATGATCCGCTTGATCTGGTCATCGGGGTAGTTGGTGTAGAAAAAGTCCAGTGCACGCCGGATTTCGGTACACCAGTCCGTCACCACCGCGGTGACAATCTGCTTGAGCTCCTCGGCGGACATCTTTTTGGATGCCTCCCCGAACTTGAGAAGCTCCGCCTGATCGTAAGAGCAGTCGAGCAGCGACATGATTTTCTGGTTGATCTGCAGGCAGCCCAAGGCCACGTCCCGCATGAACACCGAGGAGCTGCCTTTAAGAATGTTCAGCGAGGTCTTGCTGGCGCCGATGTCGATCAGGGCCACGTTGTTGTCTTGAACATGGTAGTTGGCCTCGAAAATGTTCTGCAGGGCGAAGGCCTCGACATCGATGATGCAGGGGTTCAGGCCGGCCAGGGTCACCAGGTTGATGTAGTCGTTGACCATCTCCTTCTTGGCGGCGACCAGGAAGACGCTCATCTGGTTGGGGTTGTTATCCGATTCCCCGAGAATCTGAAAATCCAGGTTCACGTCGCTGATGTCGAAGGGGATGTACTGCTCGGCCTCGAAATGGATGGTCTCCTGCAGCTGCTCCTCAGGCATCGTCTGAACGTTGATCTTCTTGACGATAACCGAATAGCCGCCGATGGAAACCGCCACATTCGTCTCCTTGACATTGCTGGATTTAACGAGCTGGCGGATGGTTTCTGCTGCGGTGTCCGGATCGCTGATGGCTCCGTCCTCAATGGTGCCGGCCGGCATGTCCGCCATGCCATACCGCTTGAGTTTAGGGCCGTTCTTGGAATCGATGATCTCGGCGATTTTCACCGAACGCGATCCGATGTCCAGGCCAACGAGAGAGTCTTTTTTTCCGAATAACATGGGGTGCGTTCAATCCTTGAAGATTTTAGGTTTGTCCGAAAGTTTAAGCCCCAGAGCCAGCAGGAGCTTGCGCTGGGTTTCCATCCGGCAAGGCATCCCCTTTTCGATTCTGGAGATGGTAATCGGTGAGACGTCCGCTTGCTTGGCAAGCTCTGTCTTGCTCATCAGCAGCGCTTCGCGCACGGCTTTCAATCTGTTTTTAGCCATCGCCCACTCTGAAAGTTTTGCAGGTCGCAGAGGCGAAATGCAATTTATTAATGACTAACCGTTATGTAGTATGTTGCCATTCAATAGTGCTAAATTCAAAAAAATTATCTATAATTATACTTAATTATAAAAATTGATCTGCATCTTGTAGTCAGCAGCGAATTTACTTTATATATATTGTAGTAGTTGCGGCCGGTGCCTTTGAAGCTGTCTTTCGGCTGGAGGAGGGCCGTTTCTCCGGGAAAATGAAACATGTTTCAAGCCAATCTAAGCTCAAGCAAATTTTGCGCCAAAACGCCCTTCAAAAACCCTCAGAAGATCGCAGAACCTGCAATCCACGCTGATTTCAAATCGTTAACGACGGGTATGAGGATGTTAGACATTCGCCGACTCACTGCTCGATATTTTATCCGCATTCTGGTGTGACTTTTCGTCGACATACCGTCAAATTTTTGTAACTGGCACTGTGTGGCCGCTTCGGATCGGCTTCGGGGTTCTCGGTCCGGCCCTTGAGCACCGATGGTTAGTGTATCGCCTGGTTCGCCACAAACTTGAAATAAATTTTCAGCTTTTTCGTCTTGACCTTGAAACATATTGAGTTTATTTGTATAACTTGCTTCGATGAATATCACCGCAAAACCCGCTGCGTCTGGGGCGCGCAACCTGTCCGAGGAAAAAATCAAGCCGTTCCGGCTCGTAAAGTATTTCACCTTCACGGGGCTGGTGGTGATTTTCCTGGTTACGATTATCCTGGCCATCCTCAATACCCATTGGGTCAAATCCATGCAGCGCAAGAAAAGCGAGGACTTTGCCCATGCCCTGATTGAAAACCTGAACCACCAGGTGTTCATCCAATTCATCCTGCCCATCGGCATGAAGTATGGAAAAGTCCAGCTGCGCAACCAGGAGCAGTTTGAGCGCATGGACAGCGTCGTTCGCAGTACCCTTCACAGCTTCAAGGTGGAAGAGCTCAATATCTACAGCATGAGCAACACGGTCTCTTACAGCTTCGAGGAGGATCACATCGGTGTTAAGGCGGTGGGGGGAACGGCCCTTGAGCAGGCTAAGGCGGGCCGATCGACCTCCAAGCTGGTCCAGCGGGGAAGTTTCCTGGAAATCCTGCTGGGGTTCCCCAAGGACGTCCGCCTGACCACCTTTGCTCCGCTGCGGTGGGAGGAGCCGCTGGGCCGGATTACCGACCCCGTACTGGGGGTGGTTGAAATCGTACAGAATCTGTCCGAAGACTATCAGACCATCTTCCGTATCCAGATCCTTGTGGTCATCACCTGCACGGTGCTCATGGTCGCGCTGTTCGTGGTCCTCATTTTCGTCGTCAAGCGCGGTGAGGCGATCATCGAAAAACGGGCCGAGGAGCGGCTGCGGCTCAAGGAGCAGCTGGGCCGGGCGGAACGACTATCCGCCTTGGGCGAAATGGCCGCCAGCATTTCCCATGAGATCCGCAACCCCCTGGGCATCATCCGCAGCTCCGCCGAGTTGCTCAAGAAAAAGGTCGCCAAGGTCGATCCCTATAACGCACTGCCGGACATCATTATAGAGGAGTCCAGCCGGCTGAATGGGATCATCACCGATTTCATCAACTTTGCCCGACCGCGCAACCCTAAGCTCAGCTTGTGCCGGGTGGAGGACATCATCGAAAAAAACATCACCTTTCTGGCCGCCCAGATCGATACCGGACGATATGTCATCCAGAAAAACTACCAGAATCCACTGCCGGACATCAAAGCGGACGCCTCCATGCTGCACCAGTCGTTCCTGAACCTGTTCATAAACGCCATGCAAGCCATGCCGGATGGCGGCCGGATCGGGATCGCTATCCGCACCGACGGCAACCGGGTTATTATCGATATGGATGACGAAGGCCACGGTATCCCCGAGGATCTGCTTGACAAAATCTGGGAACCGTTTTTCACTACCAAGGACAAGGGAACCGGCCTGGGGCTCGGCATCGTCAAGAACATCATCGAATCCCACGGCGGTGGCATCCGCATCGCCAACCGCGACCCACGAGGGGCCCGGGTCACAATCGATCTGCCGATCACACCACCCGAGAGCAGCGCTTAACAATGGAAACCATTCTGATTGTCGACGACGAGAAGAACTATCTGCTCGTGCTCAGTGCCGTGCTGGAGGAGGAGGGCTATGAGGTATTGACCGCTCTCGGCGGGCCGGAGGCCCTGGAGATCCAAAAATCCTCGGACTTGGACTTGGTGCTCACCGACATGAAGATGCCGGGGATGGACGGCATCGAGTTGCTCGAACAGATCAAGGGCCGCGACTTGGAGCTGCCCGTGATCATGATGACCGCTCACGGGACCATCGACAAAGCGGTCGAGGCCATGCAGAAGGGCGCCTACAGCTACATCTTAAAGCCCTTCGACAACGAACGGCTGATCCTGTACGTCAAGAAGGCCATCTCGACCTACCAAGTCGTCAAGGAAAACCGTCGCCTGCGCGATGCCGTCGAGTCGCAATACCGGTTCGGTAAAATCATCGGCAAGAGCAAGTCCATGCGGGATGTCTTCGAAACCATTCAGAAGGTGGCCCCTTCCAACGCCACTATCCTAATCGAGGGGGAAAGCGGCACGGGCAAGGAATTGGTGGCCAAATCAATTCACTTTAACAGCCCGCGGCGGGACCACCCGTTTGTAGCGGTCAACTGTTCCGCTTTGGCGGAAAGTCTGCTGGAGAGCGAACTGTTCGGGCATGAAAAAGGGGCCTTTACCGGCGCCGTCTCGAGCAAGAAGGGCCGATTCGAATTGGCCCACGGCGGAACACTTTTTCTGGACGAAATCGGCGAGCTTTCACCCAATCTGCAAGTCAAGCTGCTGCGGGTGCTGCAGGAAAAAACATTTGAGCGCGTCGGTGGCGTACGATCCATCGCCGTGGACATCCGCGTTATCGCCGCCACCAACAAGAAATTGAAAGAGGAGATGATCGCCGGCCGCTTCCGCGAGGACCTCTTTTACCGACTGAACGTCGTGTACATCATCATCCCGCCGCTGCGGGAACGCCGGGAGGACATCCGTCTGCTGGTTAACCACTTCATCGAAAAATACAGCGCCGAAAGAAAATCCACCGTACCCGTCAAGGGCGTAGCCCAAGACGTGGACCGCCTGTTCGATGATTACAGCTGGCCGGGGAATGTGCGTGAGTTGGAAAATGTGATCGAGCGGGTGATGATCCTGTGCCCTCATGAGGTCATTACCCGCGACGACCTCCCGAAAGGATTCAAGAGCAACCTGGACAACGCCCTGCGTCTGGACGGCATTCCAGCCGGTGCCAAACTTTATGATACCCTGGAAATGGTCGAGAAGGTGATGATTCAGCGAGCGCTTAAAATGGCCGACAACGTTCAGGCTCATGCCGCCGATATCCTCGGCATCGGCAAAAGCGGCCTCAATCAGAAAATCAAGAAGTACAACCTCGAAATAAGCATCAAACACTGATGGCTTCGTAAATAGTCCAATTTCGGCGATGCGCTTCATCTCGTTGTCGCTGCGGCGTACTATCCGTAGGCCTCGCGCCACGAGATTCGCGCGCCTTGAACTTGGTCTCTTTACAAAGCTATCTCTTCGGATGACTTCTTACGAACCCAATCAACATAGAACGGGTTGAAATAGCCGTTCTAGCCGTTCACGCGTTGGCGCACCAGATTGGCGTAGACGGACTCGGGGTGGTCGCTGAGGATGCGCTTGAACGTCTCCGTGCTCTTGTCCTTCTGGCCCAACTTGGCATACAGCTCACCCAGGTGAAACAGCACGTCATCCTGAAGGCTCCGCTCGCCGGCGGCTTGGGCCTGCTCAAAGTAAGTCACCGCCGCCGCCGCATCCTGAAGCGCCTCGTAGGTGTAGCCCAGGCTCTTGAGGATCTGGAAATGGATCAAGGGCTGGTCGGCAAACAGGGGCAGGGACGTTCGGTATAAATCGGCGGCTTGTTGATAGTCGCCGGTTTCGTAGCACAGGTTGGCGTATATCAGTCGCGCGATGCTGCCGTTGGCGCGGCCGCTGTAGTCGTTATAGATAAAGCGGAAATTTTCGGAAACCTCCTGGACGGCCTTGTCCCTGGGCTTCTCGGCGCTGAGCCGTTCCAGCTTGGCGAGAGCCTGCGCCAGGAGCGACGCCGCCGCGGCCTCTTGACGGTTGGAATAATACACATACCCGGACACCACAGCTGCCAGCACCACCACACCGAGGAGGGCATACGTGATTTCATCTTTGAATCGTGTCACCCAGCCGAGCACTCGTGATGAAAGGGTGATGAATTCGTCGGGTTCCTTCAAAAGTTCCTTGCGGGTCTTCTTCTTTCCTGGTGCCACCTGGTCCTCCTGTCTTTATTTTAAATTTGTGGCCAGCATCTTCCGTATCCTCTGCCAGCCCTCCTCGGGGATGCTCGCGCCCACCACCTGACAGACCTCATAGCCGCAGGCTGAACCCAGCGCGCCGCATTTCTCCAGGGGATACCCCTCAACGAGTCCGAACAGAAAACCGGAAGCCCACAGATCGCCGGCGCCGGTCGTGTCAACCACCGGTCGCCCGTCATTCTGGGCGGGAACGGTGACAACCCGGCCGTCGCGGCAAACCAGGCTCCCCTTGGGGCCGGTTTTTACGGCAGCGATCTCGGCTTCACGGCCGAGCGCCTGCAGGGCCTGCAGCGGTTCGGATTCCCCGCTATAAGCCCGGGCCTCGTCCTCGTTGGCGATCAGGATGTCGACGTAGTCCTGGATGATGTCTTTCAGGAAGGTGCGCGATTCCTGCACTACGTTGAAACTGGCCAGGTCGAGGGATACCCGGGCTCCGGCTGATTTGGCGGTCGCGAGCACTTTGCGCATCAATCCGGGGTTGAAGAGGATGTAGCCTTCGATGTGCACGATGGCGGCATCCGCAAACAGCTCCTGGCGGATGTCCTCCGGACGGGTTTCGGCGGCCGCTCCCAAGAAGGTGAACATGGAGCGCTGGGCATCGGGGGTGATGATGGAAAGCACGCGGCCCGTGGAGGAGGCCGAACGGAAGAGCCGGGGGTCAACATTGTGGGAACGCAGGGCGTTTTCAAAAAAATCTCCCATTTTCTCGTTGCCGCGTTTTCCCACGAAGCGGGCGCTGCCGCCGAGTCTGCTGACCCCGACCACCGTGTTGCAGGCCGAACCTCCAGGTACGATGGCCGGCTGCCCGGGGGCGCGCGACAGAGTCAGCTCGATGCGCTCCGGATCGACATACACCATGCCGCCCTTGACGGCGCCGGCTTCGGACAGAAACGCATCATCGCCGTGAGTGAGGATGTCCACCAGCGCAGACCCCACCCCCACGATCGTTTTGCGCTCACCCATTTTTGTTGCAGAAGATGTCATAGCACAAAACTCTTACTGGTGCTTCAATTTCTAATCAAAACTGCATGACCCGCCGACGCAGAGTGCCTAAACACAGTATCTTGCATCGCCGCAGCCCCTTTCACCACACCAGCGAATCGTGCAGCCAGCCCTTGTCTCCGTCGACGTGCTCGACCTGAATCCAATGGCCTTCCCGCTTGAGCACCTTGAACGGAATGCCCTTGTCGAGTTTGATGAGCACCGGCTGGTCGGTCCCGGGCCCAGCCCGCAGCTGGCAGCCGTTTTGCTTGGTAATAACGGTAGGGGTCTTGTCGACCATGGATTTGTGGATCCAGCCGATGTCGCCCTCAAAGTCTTTGAAATGCAGCCACACCCCTGAGGTTTCGAACACCTCGATGGGATGGTATTTCTCGATTTTCCAGAGCACATCCCCATTGGGCTGGGGGGTGGACCGGATGTTGGCCTCCTTCACGCTCACGGCCATTCGCTCCGCCGCCTGCGCGGCCGAGCAGCAGAAGACCAGCAGCATCAAAAGGCTGCAACCCCTTCGCATGCATTTCACCCTTTCCAAAATCATAATAAACGGCCGCACGCTGCGTGCGATCGTTCATGCAAAAAAAAACTTTTCTTCGGGCAGCTGCAGGCACGTCAGCTTGTTTCCAAAGACCGCACCCGTGTCGATCCCGATCTTGTTCGGCTCCACCAGCGGCTCATCAAACGGGGTGTGGCCAAACACCACCCGCTTGCCGAAAGACCGCGTCGTATAAATGAATTTCTCCCGAATCCACAGCAGGTCTTCAGGGCCCTGCTGATCCAGGGGCACGTCCTGGCGCAGGCCGGCGTGCACGAAAATGTATTTTTCAGTTTCGTAAAACAGCGCCAGAGACTCAAAAAAATGCAAATGCCGATCCGGAATGGGGTATGACGCCGCCGGCCGTGCATGTTTCATATAACTTTCCAGAGTCTGCTGACCGCCGTTGTAGAGGTAGGTCATGCGGTCTTTCCCGGAAAGGAAGTCCGCCAGCATCTGCTCATGGTTGCCTTTCAGGAAAACGATGCCGGGGTGCAGGGCTTTCAGACCGATCAGGTGATCCACCACCTCGAAAGATTTCGGCCCTCGGTCGATGTAATCACCCATAAACACCAGCTGGTCCCGCGACCAATCGATCGGGATCCGTTCCAGCAGCTCGAGCAGCGGGTCATGGCACCCGTGGATGTCGCCTATGGCAAAAATGCTCTGCATGCTTGTTCAAAGCCAGCGCAAAACGCGGCGCGGTTGGTCAAGCCTTGTAATTCCTTCTTCGAGCGCCTCATCCACGGCCCAGCGGTATTCAGCCGGCGACAGCGGCGCTTCCAGCCCCGGCACCTCCTCCGCCCGGCCACAGGGCCGGTACTGGGACATCACGTTGACATAGGTCCGGGGTGATACGTTCCGGGCGATGAAGCGCATGACCTGCCGCGTCCCGGCCATGCCCCCGGGCATAACCAGGTGCCGGACCAGCAACCCGCGCCGGGCGATCCCGTTTTCGTCCAGCACCAGGTCCCCCACCTGACGGTGCATTTCCGCGAGCGTCTGCCGCGCCACCTCGGGATAATCGGGCGCATTGCAGGCCTTGCGGGCGATTTCTGAATCCCAGAATTTGAAGTCCGGCATGTAGATGTCGATCACACCTTCCAGAAGCTCAAGGGTCTCAGGCCGATCGTAACCACCGGAGTTGTAGACCAGGGGCAGATTCAATCCACTGGCCACCGCAGCCTCCACAGCGGCCAGCAACTGGGGCACGACATGGGAGGGCGTGACGAAGTTGATGTTGTGACAACCCTGTCGCTGCAGAGCCAGCATGATGCCGGCCAGCTGCTCCGTCGAGACCTCTTGGCCGATCCCCTGATGGCTGATGTCAAAATTCTGGCAGAACAGGCACAGCAGGTTGCAGTGGGTAAAAAAAATGGTTCCTGACCCCTGCGTACCGACCAGAGGGGCTTCTTCGCCGAAATGGGCGTTGAAGCTGGAAACGGAAGCCAGCCGGCCGGTCCGGCACACACCGGTCTCTCCTGCCAGCCGATCCACGCAGCACATGCGCGGGCACAGGGTGCAGGCGGAAAGCCGTTCGAAGGCCTGTTCCACCTTGCGGTGCAGCAGGCCCTTGCGGTGGCTCTGGAGGTAAACCGCTTCGCTGGTGGGCATGGGCATGTTTACGGCGACTGAGGCCGGGGCTCCTGGGCGGCTCAATGAGACGACGGCTCGACGACGATCTTTTGCGCCAGGCCGCGGCCGAGGACATAGCGCTTCAGGTCGGCGGATATCGCCAGCTGTCCCTGGCCGTCGTTGGTGATGACTTCGATCACATCCCCCTGACGCAATCCCATGGACATGAGCCTCATGCGCACGCTCGATCCACCGCTGATTTCCCGTATCAGCAGCTTCTCACCGGCCTTGGCCATGATCAGCAGCATCTGCCGGGAGCGCTCCCTCAGGCAGTCGGCGCAGATGCCGTAGATTTCCATTTTGTGCCGCAGCATGTGGAACCCGTGGTGGGCGGCGATTTTGATCTGATAGGCTTCGAGCCGATCCTCCTTGAATTCGATGATCTTGCCACACTTGGTGCAAATCATGTGGTCGTGATGATCACCGAGATGGTGGTGCTCGTAACGAACTACACCGTTGTCAAAGCGGCTCTGGCGGGCGAACCCCAAGCGGCTCAGCATCTTCAGGGTGTCCCTTACAAAATCGGGCGAGAGGCCGGCATTCCTGGTTTCGAGCCGGCCAACCAGTTCGTCCACGGTGACATGCTGTTCGATGGATAAAAACGCTTCCAGAACCTTGAGTCGGTCTTCAAAATTCCCGGCCCGTTCCTGTTGGAACAGCTTCTTAAACTGCTCTTTTTCTTGGTCGTGCAGCGGCGTCATCGCTCCGGTCCATAATCTTCAGGATCAGCGTGTCGGGCCCGGGATATCCCAGGTCGTGCAGGACCCGCCCGAGCAGGTGCGGGTCTGCGCGGAAGCACCCGTGCCCTTCCCCGCGCCGGAGCCCATGGCATAGCAAGTCTTGCTCACCACACGCTCGAATTCCTCAGAGCCGCATTTCGGACAGCCGGACTCAATCGCTTCATCCTTTTTCATAACCAGGATTTCGAAACATTCGTTGCACGACAGGCACCTGAACTCATAAATCGGCATGCGTATCGCCTCACACTGAAGGTTTTTTTAGTAATCTTTTAATATTACCGAAGGGGTCGGAATTGTCAAGCCTGCTGCTGCGCCTATGGGCCTCCGAAAGCCGCGGGTGGCGGGGTGACAGGCCGCCGGCAGTGTCTATCTTTAATAATTATGTTTAAGAGTTCCGGCTCAAACTTAAGAATCGTCTGGCTCGACTCCCTGTCCCAAATCGACCGGGACGCCTGGGACGCATTGGCCAGGCCGCTGCAGACGCCGTTCTTGGAATGGGACTGGCTGCAGCTGATGGAAGCCTCGGGCAGCACCACGCCGGAAACCGGCTGGATTCCCCACCACCTGACGCTGTGGTCGGGCCGCGAGCTGGTGGCCGCTGCCCCGCTCTATGTGAAGCTGCACAGCGCCGGGGAGTTTGTGTTCGATCATGCCTGGGCGGAAGTGGCCGGCCGGCTCGGCAAGCCTTATTACCCCAAGCTGGTCGGCATGAGCCCCTTTACGCCCATGATCGGCTACCGCTTTCTAATGGCGCCGGAGCTCGATGCAGGGGAGCTGACGGGCCGCCTGTTGGAGGAAATCGACCGGTTGTGTCTTCGGCATGGTCTCTCCGGATCCAGTTTCCACTTCGTCGATCCCGCCTGGGCTAAGGCCGTGGCCGAGCGCAGTTACTGTGCCTGGGCCCACCAAAGCTTTGCCTGGGAAAATGAAGGCTACGGCAGCTTCGATGACTATCTGGCCAGCTTCAACGCCAATCAGCGCCGCAACATCCGGCGTGAGCGCCGCAACCTCATCCGCCGGGGGGTCCGCGTCGAGATGATCCCGGGCGTTGAGTTGGCGAAAGCCCATTACGGCCGCATGTACGCCTTTTATGCGCGCACCAACGACCAGTTCGGGCCGTGGGGCTGCAAGTATCTCACGCGGGACTTCTTCACGGCCCTGCCCGACCGTTTCCATCAGCGGTTGGTGTTCGCTGCGGCATTCGAAGGCAACCAACGCGACGTACCGGTTGGCATGGCGCTTCTGGTGACCAAGGAGGACCGCCTCTACGGACGGTATTGGGGGTGCAGCCGGGAGATCGAGTTTCTGCACTTCGACGCGTGCTATTACCGGCCGATCGAGTGGGCAATCGAGCGGCGGATCCGCACCTTTGACCCCGGCATGGGCGGGGCCCACAAGCTGCGTCGGGGGTTCAAGGCCGTGGCGAACCACAGCCTGCACCGGTTCGCGGACCCGGGCCTGCGGACCGTGATGGAGAGAAACATCGCGGCCATCAACCGGCTGGAACTGGAGGACATCGCGGCGTTAAACCTGGAGCTGCCCCGGCACCGGCCTCAGGGCTGAAGCCGCCTGGCAATGAACTCCTGGAGCTGCGCGGATAGGTCCCGGTTCCAATAGCCGACGACCCCGGTGCGCACGGATACCTCCGTCTGGTCCAATCCGATGATCTTGACCTTAAGCGTCGTGGGGGTGCCGTCCCTGCGCTCGCTCTCGATGGTGGTCTGGACTCCCTCGCTGTGCTGCTCTTTGATCGGCATGCTCAAGTCCTTCAGGAGCTGAGTGCAGGTCTCCATGGTCCGAGCGTAGGGGACCGGGTAGGTCCGCGCCAGTTCGCCGTTCACGTATGTGTAGGCCCCGGCGCCGGCCCCGGCGCCGACCACGACCGCCGCACACCCGGCGGCCAGCAGGCTGCCGAGCATCATGATCCACCTCAAACCTTTTCCAGCCATTCTATCCGTAGCTCCAATTCTGAATTAAACCTATCAGGAACGCCCCATCTGTCAAGGGCAGGCCGCAGGGCGCTGGGTTGACTTCGGTGGGCCCCGCGTGTAGAGTTTTGTCGCCGATCCGCCGTGTACAATGCTGCCCCTTATCCCAGAGAGGATTATACCATGGAGTCTCCCACAGCTGAACCGAAAGCCCACAGGTTTCTCAAGATGCTGGTGGGCGTTTTGCTGGCGCTCCTGCTGGTCTGGCCGCTGACATTCGGCGTTGTCTGGCTGGTAGACTGGGCCTACATGTCGATTGATCCCACGCGGTTCCCGTTCACCGAATCAAAGGTCCACGCCATCATCCAGAAGCTGAAACCGGACAGTTCGGAAGCGGAGAAAGGGGCCGCTTTGGCCCAGGCCATGGTCAATCGGATGGAAGAAGAACTGAATTCGCCCTTCGGCTGGTCGGTCAACGACCTTTGGATATCCCCAACGCGCTGGCTGGACAACCGCGCCAACCGCCAGCGCGGCGTCATTTTTGCGACGCGCATGCTGGTCACTTTTTATGCGACTCACCTGGCCAAATATGGCACCGTGGATGCGGAGAATGAATGGCTGAAGGAGGCGCGCGAAAAACGCTTCGCCTACTCAGAAGACAACTGGTGGCTGCCATCCAGCGAAGGTGAGTACCGCAAGGGCATTGAGTTGGTTCAGAAGTACGAAGCCGCGCTGAAGGACGGCAAGGCAGTCTACAACATGCGCACCGACGACATGTACAACCTGTTTACTTTCATCCTCAGCAATCAGTTCCTGGACCAGCCATTGGGCCTGCTGGTCCAAGCCACCGAAGATGTTCCCTACACGGAGTTGGACGATCGCATATATTACACTCAAGGCGTAATCCTGGTCCTGCGCGATTTCCTCTGGGCCACGGTGCAGCTTTATCCATCGATCCGGGAAAAGGGGGGAAGTGAAAACATCAAGATTGCCTTCCAGGAAATGGAGCGGGTCTGTACATTCGACCCCCTTGTGGTGATGCGGGGGCGCCACGACTCCATCATGGCCGATCATCGTGGCAAGATGGCCAGCTACGTCATTTCCATCCGTGAACGGCTGAACGACGTGGCCCAGTCCATCCGCAGGTAAATTGAATAACGGTAATTCATAACGGAGGAAGGAGATACTTAGAACTGGTTTTAAAACCTCAGATCAGGACCAAGGGCAAGGCGCCAGCCGATCCGAAAGCGCAGCATACACGATAGTATGTGAGCATTTCGGATCGGCTGGCAACGCAGCCATTGGGCCTTAGATGGGGTTTTAAAACCAGTTCTAGCAGTACTTCACGCCGACGGCATAGGCGTAGTAGGATTCCTTTAGCGGCAATTCGCGAAGCCAGACCACCTTGGCTCGGAACACATCGTGCTGAGAAGAATAGGGCGATTTTTCGATTCCGATGAAAATTTCCGTACCGATGTCCGGGGCTACATCCGCTTCAAAGCACATCCCCTCCCGGCTGTAGTTCATCATGCGGCCGTCGTGATAGTTGCCCGTCAGATATTTTTCAAACATGACGGTGGCTGTGAAAGGAAACCGCTGGTTTCCTCGCTGGTCGCTCTTGGTCTCTGAGATCGGAAGCTCCATTCTTACTCTTTCCGAGCAAAGAGGGTCCGCAGGGGCAAGAACCCCTTGGCGGACGCCAATCATCACATGAGAATGGTTATCTCGAACAGCATCACTATGGTCAACGCACTGATCAAGCCGGTAGCCACAGATATCAGAGTGTCTTCCATGGTCGCCTCCGGTGTAGGACGTATCGTTTATCTATTAGCACAAAGCATGCCTATTCTTCAAAATACTATTTCTATAGATTTCAATCAGATATAGTGGTGGCGGACTGATCGATATGCGGCGGCATGAAGGGTATGCCATAACATTGTGAAATTATTTTCACAAAGGAAGCTCGGCAATGAACTCCTACTGGCTGGCCGCCATCATCGCACTCGGCGGCGTGACAACCGCTCTCCAAGCGCATTTCATGGGTCTCTTGGACAAACAGGTAGGCACCCTGGAAAGTGTTTTCATCACCTATTTCAGCGGTGGAGTACTGATCGGCCTGATCATGCTGTTCCTGCGCGGAGGGAATCTTGGAGCCGGTGCCTCGGCCCCTTGGTATGCCTACACCTCCGGAGCCCTGGGGCTCGTTATCGTCGGCACCCTCGGCTTCAGTGCGCCCCGCATGGGGCTGGTCACGACCTTTACTATCTTTGTCGCTGCCCAGTTCGCCATGGGTGCCCTGGTGGACCACTTCGGGTGGATGGGGGCCGCGGTACGCCCCTTGAACGCGGCACGGCTGGCCGGGATCGCGGTTGTGTTAGCAGGCATCTGGCTGATCATCCGTGAATAAGTCGGCTTACAAACGGCCCGCCTTTTTAGGAGATCGACAGCATATGATGCCATCGCACATTTCCTCACCCCAAACGAGCAATGGCTATAGGTGTTGCATTTTCATTGGCGTCCTAGCTGCCATCCTGGCGGGCTGCGCCACTCGACCGGCACCGGTAACGGTTTTACCCCACCAGCCGGCTCCTGCGTCTTCTGCGGACAGCGCCTGGTGGTATGCGCGGTTTCGCGTGAACTGGCCGGAAAGCGACGACCCTGTCTGGCATGCGGATGCACTGATCGCACACCAGGTGGTCAAGCCGGTTCTCGACCGGCATCTGCAGGACATCGCGCTGTGGCGCTTTCATCGCCGGGCGACCCGCGATGCCGCCGGGCACCAGTTCAGCTTTATTTTCTTCGCATCCCCCGAAACAGCGCGCCGTGTGTACTCGGAGATATCCGACAACCCAACCTTGCAGCAGGCTGTATCATCGGGTCGGATCATAGCGGTAATCTGTGACGATACCGCGATCTTGGCCCGAAACAGGATCGAGGACACCAGCGACCCCACCTGGTCCGCCCCCCTTCGCCTGGCCTGGCCCTACTATGTGATGGGTGCCAGTCAGACATGGCTGGACCTGATTTCGGCCATGGCCGACAGCGAACCGAAACCAGGAACCCCGTCCACCTTCGCCGAACTTGAGCAGCGCTATGCCGGCATCAATGCCTCTATTACGGCCCTCTGGCAGAACGAAGGACGGCATGCCTTTCTACACCATCTCAATGCCCTTTTCGGGTATGAGCCCATCATCATCATCGAGGAACGCCATATGCGGTTCTAGGGTAGTTTCCGACATGTTATTTCCGGGCAAGACTCTGGTCGGGCTGTTGAAGGCTGCCTTCGGCTGACTTATGTTTGACCGGAATGATGGAAACGACTTTCGGCAGATGAGCGGAACGGTTAGCATGCAGTGCGTCTACGGCCAAACGGTTTACACGGGGTATTCGGTGGTGAGTAATGTCCATGTGGTGTTTGACGGGACCACCGTTATGGGGCTTTCGCATTCGCGGCGCGGACGCCTTTGCGGAGAGTTCGCCGTCATTACACCGGCATTTATCGACCCGCACAACCATATCGGCATGGAGCGGGCCGGCGAGCCTTCCGACCAGGGCGAAACCAACGAACATATGGATTCCCTGATCACCCTCGCGGATGCGCTGGACTCCATACAGATGGACGACTCGGCTTTCAGGGATGCGGTCGAAACGGGGGTTCTCTACTCCTGCGTGATGCCGGGAAGCGGCAACATCATCGGCGGCCAGTCAGCGGTCATCCGCAACTTTACCCGGGATGGCACGGCTGCCCTCGTGGGCCGGGCGGGGCTAAAAGCTGCCTTCGGCTTCAACCCTATGTCGACGCGCAGTTGGCAAGGCAAGCGGCCGACCACGCGCATGGGAGCAGTCGCTCTTCTGCGCTCGAAGCTGAATGACGTCCGCGACAAACAAGAGCGCCGGCGACGGGCTAAGGGACCCAAAAAGCAGGAGATCACATTCTCGGCTGAGGATCGGGTGTTGCTCGCCCTGATGGAAGGCAAAACTCGCCTGAGGGCCCATGTGCACAAGATCGACGACATTTGCGCCTTGCTGCGTCTGGCGGATGAATTCGGGCTGAACGTCTCTATAGAGCATGCCATGGATGTGCATCGGCCGGAGATCTTTGTCGAGCTCAAGCGCCGCGGAATCCCGGTGATCTATGGGCCGGTTGACGCCTTCGCATACAAGGTCGAACTCAAACACGAGAACTGGCGCAACATCCGCCACCTGATAGAAAGCGGAGTCGATTTCGGCTTGATGACCGATCACCCCGTGGTGCTGGCCCGCCAGCTGTTCCTGCAGACGCGCTGGTTTCTGCGGACTGGGTTTACCCGGCAGCAGGCGATCGAACTGGTCTCGCGCCGCAACGCCCATGTTCTTGGAGTCGACGACCGTCTGGGCAGCCTGGAGAAAGGCAAATGGGCATCTTTCGTGTGCTGGCCCGGTGACCCGTTCACTCTCGACCATCACCCGGTAGCCGTCTATGCCGAGGGGACTCTCGTTTTCAGCGTATAGCCCCGGTCGTTCGCTGGGTGTATCGGCGTCGGCATCTTCCATGAGGTGAGCCGTCATGGAGCAACACCCAAGGCGCGTAGCGCTCGTGACGGAGGTAAACCGAGCAATCGGATTTGAAATCAGCCGCGAGCTCGCCCAAAAGGGCGATCACCCTCATGATGGGGACCCGTCCGATGGCTTCTACCGGAAGCGCCCGCGGATTCCCCGGCAGGGCGTCTGCTTTAACAAATATAGAATCTGCGCTATGATTCGCGCCTGAGAGAGGAGGTAATATGAAATTGCGAAAGGCCGCCCTGGGCCGACCGGTAATATTGTTGATCCTTATGCTGTCCATCGCGACCGCCTTCGCTGCCGACCCTGCGGAGAAGAAGGGCTGGGGGATCGATGATCCTTACAACAAGCTCTTCAACTCCAAGGAGATCGAAAAGATCAAGGTCAAGGTAGTGAAGGTGATGGAGGTGGTGCCCATGGCCGGCATGTCGCCGGCAACCGCGCTGGAGGTGAGCGAGGGCAGCAGCACTTTCATTGTACATCTCTGTCCGGTCTGGTTTGCCAAGCCGGCGGATATTGGGGTGAGACCGGGCGACCCGGTTACCCTCAGGGGATCCTGGACTGAAATTAACGGCAAGGACGTTTTCTTGGCGGCCAAGGTGAAAAAGGGCGAATCCCAGGAAATCAAGTTCCGGTTGACCAAGGACGGCACGCCGTTCTGGACGATGACCCCGGAGCAGCTCGCCAAGGAGAGGGCGAGCAAAGAAGATTAACTTAGAGTCTGACATGAGCGATTCTGTTGGGGCGTATTGAGGACAGAGCCGGAGGGGCCTGCGCCCACAGGAGCTGGATATCATTCGATACAATCGCTAATCGAGATAGGAGCAAGGGATGAGCTTACGAGAGTGGAAGCCCGGTGATCTGCTGGAGCTGTCCGCCTATTTCTGGAAAACCTGCACGCTGCACGCCGCGGTCAAACTCGATGTGTTCTCGAAGTTCAGCGGCGAGTCACTGTCCGCGGAAGAACTGGCTCGACGGGTGAACGGATCGGCCGACGGCGTCGAACGGCTGTTGAATGCGCTGACCGCCATGGAGTTGCTGACGAAGCACAACGGCCGGTTCGCCTGCAGCGCATCGGTCCGGGCGCAGCTGTCCAAAGACTCCCCGGGCTATCTCGGCCACATCATCCTGCACCATCATCACCTGATGGAGTCCTGGGCGCAGCTCCACCAGTCGGTTTCCTCCGGCAGCCCGCTCCGGGAGCGTTCCACGGTCAGCCGGGAAGAATGGCGGGAAAGTTTTCTGATGGGGATGTTCAACATGGCCATGGCTCTGGCCCCTCGCGTGGCCGAGGCCATCGATCTCACGTCCCGAAGTCGTTGTTTGGACCTGGGCGGCGGCCCGGGCACCTATGCCATTCACTTCTGCCTCAAGAATCCGGCCCTGACGGCCACGGTGTTCGATCTGCCGACCACTCGGCCGTTCGCCGAACGCACGATCGCCCGCTTCGGCCTGAGCGATCGCATCGCCTTTGCCGAGGGCGACTACCTCGACGACGACATTCCCGGCCGGTATGACGTGGCCTGGCTGTCGCACATCCTGCACGCCGAGGGGCCGGATGACTGTCTGAAGATCGTTCGTAAGGCCGTCGCGGCGCTGCAGCCCGGGGGGATGGTTATCATTCACGAATTCATCCTGAACGATACCATGGACGGTCCGCTCTTCCCGACGCTGTTTTCCCTCAACATGCTGCAGGGAACCGAAGCCGGCCGGGCTTACTCGGAGCGCCAGTTAAGCGACATGCTGGCGGCAGCCGGCGTCCATGACATCCACCGGATCCCCATCCAGACGCCGAACGACTCCGGCATCCTGGCCGGAACGGTCTAGCAGGCGAGCGACGCTAAACATGCCACCCATCGTATCCATCGTGGGACGCTCCGAATCCGGAAAGACCACATTGATCGAAAAACTGATCCCCGAACTCCGGCGGCGGGGTTACCGGATCGGCACCATCAAGCATACCCACCATGCGTTTGA
>JBLMXM010000220.1:0-5012 GCA_050257775.1 Hyphomicrobiales bacterium | reverse complement strand
GTCAGATCTCGATTAATGCTGGTCGCTAATCGAGATTTGACACCTTTGCGTATTGAATCTGGTAATGAATTTGAGTAAGATGAGTCGTAGATGAGAGGGTGAAGATGGGCACAGCCGATACAAGGGAAATAAAGATCGCGTAGGAGATCGACTCTATTGTCCGGCAGATCGTCAGCAAATATCGCCCGATCAAAATCATTCTGTTTGGATCGGCTGCCCGAGGCGAACTGGAAAAGGCCAATGATTTGGATTTTTTGATCATTAAAGACGATGTTCCTTACTACGGCATCGACCGGATGCGCGAGTTGGACGATATCATTGATCGCAACATGGCAGCCGATATGCTGGTCTATCGATCTTCAGAGTTTAATGAAAGACTCGCCTTGGGGGATCCCTTCATCAAAAAGATTCTAAAGGAAGGCCGTGTCCTTTATGGCTGAGCGGAAGCTCATTCAGGAATGGCTTCAGAAAGCCGATGAGGACTTGAATTTTGCCGCATCGATTATAGAGGACAGCACTTTCTATGCCCAAATCTGCTTTCATTTTCAACAAGCAGCAGAAAAATATCTCAAAGCGCTCGTCGTGGCTGACGATCTGGAGTTTCAAAAAATCCACGACCTGGTCACGCTGCTCAAAATATGTTCGGCGAGCAGACCGGACATAGCCACCTTAATGCCCTCCTGCAAATTGCTGAACCGTTTCTACACCGACACACGTTACCCCGTCCATTGGCCCACGGATTATTCGAAAGACAAAGCGGCCCAGGCGCAAGCAGCGGCTGAGAAGATCCGGGACACCATCAAGGCCTATCTGGGGCAGCCTTGACATTATTCAGCTTTTGAAGTCCGAGCGGCGAAACGTAACGATCCGGGTGATTGGGGAAAAGGGGATCTTGATTGTCATGAAATCGGTTCAAGTCTGGGATGTTTTTGTGAGAACCTTTCACTGGACGCTGGTCGGCGCGATACTCGGCATGTTTCTGACCGCTGAAACATTTGAAAACGCGCATGTCAGCCTGGGGTATTTTGTGATCGTCCTGGTGCTGGCAAGACTTTTCTGGGGATTCTTCGGCACACGGCACGCCAGGTTCACTGATTTCGTATATGGGCCCGGTGCGATCATCTCGTATTTGAAAGGCCTGATAAAAGGCAACCCGAAGCACTATATCGGCCATAATCCGGCCGGGGGGCTCATGATCATCGTCATGCTGTTGTCCCTGCTGGTTACGGCCTACACGGGGCTGAAGACCATCGGAAGTGAGGGGCGGGGGCCGCTGGCCGCCGACGGCTATTCAATAGTCCGGCCGGCCTATGCCCACCGGGGCGAACCGGACGGCAAAAACGCTGAACACCCTGGCAGGAAGCACCGTGCGAAAAACCCCCAGCACGAGTTCTGGGAGGAAATACACGAAGGCATGACAGACTTCATGATATTTCTAGTTGTCGTCCATGTCGGGGGCGTGATCGTTTCAAGCTGGATTCACCAGGAGAACCTGGTCCTGGCCATGATCACCGGAAAAAAGAAGCTGGAGTAACAACCGGATTGGATCCAGGCCCTGATTTCAGCCATACACAAGGCTGTCCTTGCACGGGCCGGCGCTGAGAGGCTACGGGTTGCCATCAAGACCCGTCGGGGTCAGCCCTGATGGCGGTCAATCCGACCGTAGATCATGAGGATAAAAACGGGAGGGGAGTTGCCGCTCCCCTCCGGTTTTATTACTTCTCCACGAGCTTGAGCTTGATCAGAAGCTCGCGAACCCGCACTTCATTATCAGCCCAGTATTTCGCGAGCTCCTGCCCCTTCATGACATGCACGTCGACGCCGGCCTTTTTCATGTCCTCCAGGAATTCCGGGGTCTGCGCCGCCTTCCAGAAGGCATCCGTCAGGATCTTGACGATCTCCGGGGACACGCCCTTGGGCGCCGCGATGCCGCGGTCGCTGCTCATGACCACCTGCGGGTAGCCTATTTCGGCGAAGGTCGGCACGTTCGGGGCCATGGGGTGCCGGGTCGGCTGGGCGATGGCCAGGATACGCACCTTGTCTCCCTGCCGCAGCATGTCGGAAAGATTGTCCGAGACGCCCTTGGTCTGGCCCCCCAGCATGGCGGCTATGGAGGGGGCGGAACCCTGAAAGGGAATCTCCTTGATCTGGATCTTGGCCGCGTCCTCCAGCTGGAGCACGGCGAGATGATGGCCCAGGAAGCGCCCGGCCAGGCCCAGGGTCACCGTGTCCGGCTTGGCCTTGGCATCGGCGATGAGATCCTGGATGGTCTTGTAAGGGCTGTCCGCCCGGACGGCGAAGACGGTGGGGTCATTGGCCCAGTGAATGATGGGGATGAAGTCGTACTTGGTGAAGTTGGCCTCCTTGACCACCAGCGGCTGCGAAAAAATGTGGGGGATGTTGTAGCCCGAGAGCCAGTAGCCGTCCTTCTCGGCGCTGCGCATGTTGTTCCAGCCGGCTACCCCGCCCGCACCGGCCACGTTCTGAATGATCAGGCGTTGCCCCAGAACCTTTTCCGCGTGCTTGCACATGATCCGGGCCTCGGTGTCCGACGGCCCGCCGGCCGGGAAAACCACCTGGACCTGGATCGGTTTGGTCGGATAGTTTACTTGCGCGTTTCCAAGGGGCGCGCCGACCAGTCCCAGACCGATCGTCACAACGACTAACCTTGCAATCCACTTCATGGTTTCACCTCCTTCTGGCTAAAAGAGCAGGCTGTGCATCCTGACATCCAGGAGCTGATAAAATACCAAGTATAGCAGAACGGGTATGATTATGGCCACCGGCAGGATCCGGGTCAGGAGTCTCGGCATCAACTTCTTTTCCAGGATCACGGCCACGATGAGCAGGTACAAGGCCGTGGCGATGTAGTAATCCACGACCAGGACGGCGAGAATATAGGCAACGGTGGCCGCGGCCAGCGGAATGAAGGCCATCGGCAATGCGCTGAAGGCCGGTTCCCGATTGTATTTGCGGCCCCAGACCAGCTCCTGGACGATCATCAGGGCCCCCGCCACCTTGACCACCCACAGCAGGACGTGGGGAAAAACGACCGTCTCGGGTTCCAGCCCCGCCAGTTGGGTGTCGGCGCCGAACCCGAGCAGGATGGCCAGCGCTCCAACGGCAATGTTCAGATGGTATCGTTGGATTCCACCTCGCCCCCCCGCGGCCGGCATTTCGGGGGCCTTCCCTTCGGACGGCTCCTGAAGGGATTTTTTCCTGTCACGGGCCTGGGTGACGGCGGTGAACACCAGCGAACCTACCGTGAGCCCGATCATCAGCAGAGGGATCGGCCGCAGGAAGAAATAGCGCAGGACAGACCCCTCGGCCTCGCCGAGCATCCGGCCCAGGAGAAACCCGTTCTCCGCCAGGTCGCCCAGCACCAGGCCGATGACCACGGGGGCCGGTTCAAACCCCACCTTGGATGCGGCGAACATGGCGAGGCCCACGGCCGTCATGGCCAGGACGTCCCCCGGGTTGCTGCGGGTGGCATAGGAGCCGACCACGCACAGGGCAATGACGGTGGGGGTGATGAATTGAATGGGCAGGCGCGTGACCTGCCCCCAGAAGCGGGAGCCCGCCACCCCCACCAGGAGGATCACGAAGGAGGCGAGGACCATCGCAATCATGAACGTGTAGGTGACGACGGCATGCGTGGTGAAAAGCTCCTGCCCCGGAAACAAGCCGTGAATGATCAGGCCCCCCAGCAGGATCGCCGCGGCGGGGCTGCCGGGCACCCCCAGGGTCAAGAGCGGGATGATGGATCCGCCGACCACGGCATTCTTGCCCACGGAGGCGGCGATAATGCCTTCGGGTTCGCCCTGGCCGAACTGGGTTCGGCGGGCGGAATGCCGCCTGACCTCGCCGTAGGACATGAGGGCCCCGATGGAGGGGCCGGCCGCGGGAATGATCCCGATGATGATCCCGATGATGCTGGAGATCGTGTAGGCGAACGGGTAGCGGAAAAACTCCTTCAGGTGGTGCCACAAGGCCCCGGGGCGAGTCTTCAGCACGACGGTCTGAGCCCCTTCGGGGTTCAGGGCTTCCTGAAAGGAGTTGAGCATTTCGGACAGGGCGAACAGCCCGATGAGGGCCGAGACGATATCGACGCCCGAAACCAGGTACGGGATCCCGAACGTGAATCGTGAAACCCCGGTCACGGGGTTCAGGCCCATCGTGGCCATGAGCATGCCGACCGTGCCTCCGAGCAGCCCGTTGAACATGTTTCCCCGCGAGATGGCCCCGATGACGGTCATCCCGAAAATGGCGACCCAAAAGATCTCCGTGGGGCCGAACAACAGAGCCACCTGCGACAGGGGAGGGGAGAGGAAGAGCAGGGCCAGGAAGCCGGCGATACTGCCGAACGCGCAGGCGATGGCGGCCAGGTTCAGCGCGCGCTGGGGCTCGCCGCGCTTGGCCATGGGGTAGCCGTCGAAGCACGTCACCACGTCGGCCGGCTCGCCGGGCACGTTCATCAGGATGGCGCTGATGCTGCCGCCGTAGATCGAGGCACAGTAAATCGTGCCCAGCAGAATAAGGCCTTCGGCGGCGGTGAACGTAAAGGTCAGCGGTATGGCGAGGGCGATGCCCGTGGGGGCATTGATGCCGGGCAAGGCACCGACCAGTATCCCGACCAATGTTCCGGCCAGGACCAGCAACAGGACCCGAAAGGTCAGCACCCCGATCAACGAGTCAACCATCACGTCCATGGGCGTTCTCCAGATGTTTCCGGGTTGTCAGACCGGCAATCCAATATGCCTACCTGTATTCGAGTCCAGGCGGAGCGGGGTGCCCGCCGCGGCGGGCCGCAACCAATTTATCCAGTGACTCTGCCACGCCCCCCGGCCGTCTATAGGGTACCGACGGCAGGCAGAGACGGGCACCGGCTCCGTGGAGGACGGTTCTCCGGGGCTGTCCGGAGAAGTATGGAGCGGGCTGGCTGCCGTACGCAGGATTGCTGAGCATATGGCTGCGTCTCGCCGCGGCGGGCACCCCGCTCCGCCTGGAAGTTT
>JBLMXM010000219.1:0-7476 GCA_050257775.1 Hyphomicrobiales bacterium | reverse complement strand
CCGGAGGCTAAAAGAAGGACGGCGGCCAACCAGAGCACAGGCGGATTCTTGGTACCGCGCGGTGTAGAATCGACTGGCTTGTTCTGAACCGTGGGCCGCTTTCCCTTAGTCGTAGGCTTCCAAAGCCTGGCACCATCGGTTTTCATGTTGCACCTTTCTGGATCTTCGAGAAAAAGGATTAATTTCGAGCCGCGTTGAAGGTGTGATGACTTAAAGAAGGATGAAGATACTCAGAACAACGAAAGCAATTGAGGCCCGAACCGCTAAACGAAACCAGCGTCTGCTTCATGTCCGGTCGAGAGGAAAAGATACTGCAAGTTCACTTTATAATACCTTTATTCAGGGTAAAAGATCAAACCATATTAAGACAGAGACCCGGGAAGATATCTCAGTCGTGCGGGATGGTGATATGTCGGATGATATCTCAAAATAGCCCTTCTTTGTAGTTTTAAGCTTATATCCCTATCCGTGCTTGATTCTCGCCTGATCGAATCTTAGCAACTATAAATTATTGGAGCATCTCCCATAGCTTGTGAATGGTTGGTTTTATCCAATCGATTGGACCGACCTCCGGCACCGCTGAAACCTGGTTCAGTTTACTCAACCTATATTGAAACCCGGGTCTTTTTCCATAGTAGTTGAAGCGAGCAGAGAGGCTCAGCGAGGTTGATCCCTATTTGATGGGCAGGGACAGATAAGCATACCTTTTAAAGGCGGACCAGCAGCCCCAAATGCCTTGTACGCATTTACGCGATTATGCGGCCGAAGTTGCACAATAGCTCGCTTAAACTCACATGGCCCACTTATAAATTAACAACTCATTGATATTCAAAGATAAATTCGTAGCCTGGCCTTCGGTACCATTTATAAGATAAAGCCGTAATCATAGGATTACGGCTTTTCATTCTGGGCTGAATGCGGTGAATCGAGGCGGTTTACAGTATCCCAGTTGCTGTTCGGGACAACAGGAACTCGGCAGGCACAGAGGCGACGTGATCCGGGTCCGCACCGAGTTTATCAGCATCTTGAGCTTGAATGCCTGATTGCTGCGTGCAACCGATCTCGAGGCACCAAACCTGCGCTTCCGGCGGCAGGCTGTACGTACACGTGCGAGACGCGCCAATAATGAATAGCCGGACGATGCCTGCGCGGGGTGCTCAAGGGCCGAACCGTAACCATTCGCCCGGAGAGCCGACTCACGCTTCATCGTAGGGATGCTCGCAGCGCCGCTCTTGCCAGCAACCGCGTCGAGTCGAGTGTCGGCAGCGGACAGTTATCCGGGTCAACCAGCAACGGAATTTCGGTGCAACCCAATACCACCCCATCGCACCCCTGGTCCTTCATCTTTTGAATAACGGTGTTGAAGTAAAGCCGAGACTGCTCGGTGAAGACTCCATTCACCAGTTGCCGGAAGATTATCTTGTCGATCCGTTCCCGATCCGTCTCATCCGGTATCCGACAACCAATTCCACGTCGGCGAAGTACATCCGCATAGACGGGGCCGGTCATCAGGTACTTCGTTCCCGTGATCGCAAGGGTGTGGAATCCCTGTGACTTGGCTTCGTCCCCCACTGCCGCGGCAATGTGGAGCCAGGGAATCGGTGAATCCGCGGCGACCAACTCATAGGCTTGGTGAATGGTATTGTCCGGACAAATGGCCAACTGTGCCCCAATGGCCGCAAGTTTCCTCACCGAGGAAAGCATCAGCTTAGCCACTTCGGGCCAGTTTCCCGAACGAATGTGAACCATGTAATCCCCAAGGGGGTAAGTGTGCATCGACACTTCGGGATGCATATGCTCCCCCATCAGCGCAGGTGCCTCTTTGCACAGCGTCCGGTAGCACAGGGCAGCGCCCTCGGCGCTGCAGGCTACGATTCCGATATGTTTCGTCACGTTTCTCTCCAAGGACCAACAGGGCCGACATAAGCCGCTCGGCACGCCCGCTGATCGGAGTCGGCGTTGCGCGTCCACCAGTTGCGAATGTTTTCGGCCGTCGTGAGCGCCTGGTAGACCCCCTCAGGCGACCATCGGATCTTAACGATATGCATGATGTCGGGCCTGTGCCTTTCCCTTTATAAGCGAGCCGCCGCCCGGCGATTTTCTTCGGTCGAAACTTGTCGGCCGGGCGTCGTCAACGGCGCTTAGAACAACCAGCGGCTTCGCCGGCGCCGCTCGTGGGCTCATCGCGGGAAAACCTTCAGGCCGGCATCGTTCGCCGCGAGCCCTCCGATCGCCGACCAGTCGAGCCCCTCGCCGCCGCGGGCGATCAGCGTCAGCAGGCGGTCATGGAGCAGGCTCGCCAGCGGCATCGGCACGCGAAGGCCCTCAGCCGCGGCAAGCGTGAGACGGATATCCTTGTATCCCAGTGGCGCGGCGAACCCTGCAGGCTCGAATGCACCCTCGGCGATCAGCCCGCCATAGGTCTTATAAACCGGAGCGGTGAAGAGCGTTGCGGTCAAAAGATCAAGGTACCGGCGCCGGTCGATGCCGGCCTTGCCGACGAGCGCCATGGCCTCGCCCAGGGCCTCAATGACCGAGGCGAGAAGGAAATTGCCGCTCAGCTTCACCAGATTGGCCGCGTGGGCCACTTCGCCGACGGGGATGGTCTTCTGTCCCATCGCCTCGAAGAGAGGCCTGCAGTCGGCGACGGCATCGGGCGCGCCCGCGGCGACGATAAATAGCTTGCCGGCCGCCGCCGCGTCCGGCCGTCCGAAGACCGGTGCGGCGACGAATCGTTGGCCGTCCTTCGCATGCGCTGCGCCAAGGCGTTCGGAAAAGGCGACGCTGATCGTGCTCATGGAAACGTGAGTCTTGCCCTTTCCCAGGTTCTGGAGCACCCCGCCCTCGCCGAACACAATCCCTTCGAGGGCCCCATCGTCCGCCAGCATGGTGATGACCACTTCGCCCCGGCAGGCGTCTGCCACCTGTCGCGCCAGGCGCGCGCCTCGATCGACCAAGGCTTGCGATTTGCCCGGCGTGCGGTTGTAAACGGCAACCTCGTGGCCGGCCCGCAGCAGGCTTTCCGCCATGCCGGTTCCCATGCGCCCGAGGCCGATGAACCCGACTGTCTTTTTTTCGGCCATCTGATCACCTCCTCATTTCAGACTTTTTCTGGCAGTTATTCTTGTAAAGCATTCACGTCAGAATGACCAGCCTTTGCCGAAGCCGGCGGTCTTGGCCCGGATAGGGCGACATGGGTGGCGGTCGGTTTGCGCCGTGATCGCCCGTAACAGGTTCTGCGGTTGAGAGTGCTCTATTTTAAATCGTTGCGCCACAGTCACCGCAGGCAGGCTATGGCCGGGTTCATAGGCTGGAAATGGGGTAAATTGTGTATTTTTCGGCCTCCACCCCGCGCATCCGGCCGAAGAGAAGACAAAACGGATAAGGCAACAGGGTTGCAAGGTAGTCATGGACAATCCACGGGTTTGGTCTTAAATTGCGTTCCCGAATTGAATTGCGGAAGGATAGCGGTTATCGAGGGTTCAGCCTAAAGAAGGTGCAATCTTGAGAAAGGATTCCCTTAATGGCCGGCGCCGACAGCGGTAGCAAAATCCGCAAACCTGATTTCCTTCTGGTGCGGTTCTGAGGCTTGCTATAGAAGCTATCTCCAAAACAGCAGATCACGCCTGAGGGCCAGGCGCCGGCCGATTCGAAAGCGCAGCATACACGACAGTATGTGAGCATTTCGAGAGGCCTGCAACGCCGCCATCGGGCGTCGGATGCATTTTTGAGATAGCTTCTAATAACCCCGACTGCTCTGCGGCCGTATATTTTATCTCTTGGAGAAGACTAATGAAACATTTTTGGGGATTAACGTCGAACTGTTTTTGGGTTGGTTTTATATCCCTGCTGGGTGCAAGTTTTCTCTTCGCAACGCATATTAGAGCCGCCGACACCTTCGACCATGCCCTCTTCGGAGATCTGCTTGCCAAACACGTAAAGAACGGCTTTGTAGATTATGCAGGCTTCAAAGCCGACCAAGCAGAGCTGGATCAGTATCTCTCATCGCTTGAAAAGATCGACCCGGAGACCCTGAGCCGGAACGAGCAATTTGCGTTCTATATTAATGCGTATAACGCATGGACCATCCATCTGATCTTGACGGGCTATCCGGGCCTGAAATCCATCAAGGATCTGGGTTCCATCCTCCAGTCGCCCTGGAAAAAGGAAATCGTGCACCTAAACGGTAAGACATTAACCCTCGACGATATTGAGCAGGGAATTCTACGCCCCCGCTTCAAGGATCCACGGGTCCATTTCGCCATCAACTGCGCCTCGAAAAGCTGCCCGCCGCTTATTTCCGAGCCTTACCGCGGCGCTACGCTGGACGCCCAATTAGACCAGGTCACTCGCGCATTTGTAAACGCACCCGGAAATTATCGCCTGGATGGAGATACCCTGTGGGTCAGCTCGATATTCAAATGGTATTCAGCGGATTTCAACGATGACCCTGTTGGTTTTTACCGGAAATACGCCGATGCCGGACTGAGGAAAGCCCTGGATGAAAGGGGGACCCGGCTTAAGGTGAAATTTCTCGATTATGACTGGAGCCTCAACGGAGCTTGAGGGATCAAAGGTCAAATTGCGCAGAGAGGGTCCTTTACGGCGCCGGGCGGGTGAGGACGGTTGCGCTTACGGCTGTCGTGATGCGTCTGACCGGAAGAGACCTGTCCGCGCGCGTGGCATAAAAGAAGGAAGGCCCGAATGAAACCAGTTAACTCCAACCAAGCTCCTCTCCGCCCGTGGGATTCGTTCAACCAGGAGTTGGCCGCGCAGGTTCACCCGCCTGATTGGACGAATCCGAAACCGACCTCGCGTTATAACCTGGTCGTCATCGGGGCCGGAACCGCCGGATTGGTCAGCGCGGCAAGCGCAGCCGGCCTGGGGGCGAAGGTCGCCTTGATTGAACGCCATCTGATGGGCGGGGACTGCTTGAATGTCGGCTGCGTCCCATCCAAGGCATTGATCAGTGCGGCACGGGCGGCGGCGGCCGTGCGCGATGCCGCCGAGTTCGGCGTCCAAGTTCCAGACGGCGTCCGGGTTGATTTCGGGAAGGCCATGGAGCGGATGCGCCGCTTGAGAGCATCGATCGCCCCACACGACTCCGCCAAACGCTTCAGCGGACTCGGAGTCGACGTCTTTATCGGCGAAGGGCGGTTTGTCGATTCCCATACCGTTGAGGTCGAGGGCGCGAAGCTGCGCTTCAAGAAAGCCGTGATCGCCACCGGGGCCAGGCCTTCAGCCCCGCCGATTCCGGGCCTGGACGAGGTGGAGTATCTGACCAACGAAACGCTCTTTTCGCTGACCGAGCTGCCGAAGCGGTTCGGAGTGATCGGCGCCGGGCCCATCGGCTGTGAAATGGCGCAGACTTTTGCACGTCTGGGCTCGGAGGTGTTTCTGCTGGAATCCATGCATGGCATCCTGCCGAGAGAAGACAACGACGCTTCCAGGCTGGTTCTGGAGTCCATGGTCCGCGATGGCGTAAAACTGCTTTGCTGCGGCAAAGAGCTGAGGCTTTCCAGAGTCGGCGGCGGGGTTCGCCTGTCGGCTGAATCCCACGGTCAGAGCTATGACGTGGTCGTAGACAAGCTTATGGTCGCTGTGGGACGCTCGCCCAATGTGGAGGGTCTGGACCTGAAAACGGCAGGTGTAGCCTACACCCCGAAAGGGGTCCAGGTGAATGATCGGCTTCAGACCACCAATCCCGACATTTACGCGGCCGGAGACATCTGCTCGCCGTATCAATTTACCCATGCCGCCGATTTCATGGCACGCACGGCTATACGCAATGCGCTCTTTTTCGGCCGCGCCAAAGCCAGCGCCCTTACCATCCCGTGGTGCACCTACACGAAGCCCGAAATCGCCCATGTCGGACTTTACGAGAAACAGGCTCGAGAACAAGGAGTCGAGGTCGCCACGTTCACCCGTGAATTGAGCGATGTGGACCGAGCGATCCTCGAAGGCCAGACGAACGGATTGGTTCGCGTGCATGTCCGCAAGGGGACCGACAGAATCGTCGGGGCCACGATCGTCGCCGAGCATGCGGGCGAGATGATTTCAGAACTGACGCTGGCCATGACACACGGTTTGGGACTGAAGCAGATCGCTGATTCCATTCATCCTTATCCGACCCAAACCGAGGCCGTCAGACAGGTTGGAGATGCGTACAACCGGACGAGGCTGACCCCATTTGCCAAGTCGTTCTTTTCGCGGCTGTTGGCCTGGGGACGATAAGAGCGGGATGAGCAATGCTTTCGACAAGCCTGCAATCCCGCCATCCGGCGGGACCATCGGATGTCAGACGGGGTTATGAAACCACTTCTAATTTGTGTCGGTGCCGAACTTCGCCTTCGGCATTATTTGAAAGGCAAAACGGAACACTCGCACCTTTTTAGTTTCCGCAATTCATCCCTTGTATGTCACCACCCGACCCCAAAGGCTCTGGGTTCCCCATATTCCTTGCCGCAGCGCTTCCAACTGGACAATCTGACTGTGGTCGACGAACAGGTTCACTTCTGACCCGTAATTCTTGACGTACCATGAAAACACTCTGGGGTCAGCGGCTTCGAACATAAGGCTTTTCAGCCCAAGGGCGTTGACGAACTTGGCGGGAACTTCTGTGCGCCATGGGTCGGCATTCTCGGTGATACCCTCCGATTCGACCATGATCATATAAGCTCCCGCATCGATGAACCGCTTCGCGCGCCCGATCGCCCATTCCGTGTCGCTCACGCCTTCAGCCCGCAACGCCTCCTGCGGGGTGTCGCCACCCGCTCCGAATTGAATGCCCACTTCAGGTTTCGGTTTCAAGCCGGATTTCCGCACGGCTTCAATCAACCGAAGCCAGTCGTCGATCGGTATGACGATGAAGCCGGCCGAAATTTCAATGATATCGAAGCCCAATCCTTTGCAGGCCTCGATGTATTTTCTGACAGCCTCCCGGCCTCGGGTGAGTGCGAATTCTATGAACCCACCGGTCGAAACCATCACCTCATGACGGTGGGCAAGGTCGATGAGTTCCTTGACATATCGGGGCGGGATCAGTGCAAAAGACCCTCCCGCAAATTTCAACGAATCGATGGAGTTCCCCATTGTTTCCAATACATCCGTCAGGTAATTTTTCCCCATTACGGTATAGTAAGGGCCGCGTATTTCGGTCAGCCCCGCCGTGCGCGGCTTTTGGGGCCTGTCGTTCTTATTTAGAAAATCGAAGAGATTCTCTTTTATATCTGCCATGGCAAACCTCCTGTTGATGCTCACGGATTCATGATTTGGGAGCCGAAGTTCCACTTATGGCCTGCTGTAACGCCGTGGGCCGCACGCTTGCCAAAAACCGAGTGAGATCGCTGACCGAATGTTTTTCTAGAGCGTACACCGTGTCCATGATCCGGCTGCGCAACTCTCGATCGGCGAACGGTCGTGCGAGCTTCTCAAACTTTTGGCTAACGGTCTCCCAGTTCATCGGCCGCGTATGAA
>JBLMXM010000218.1:0-9192 GCA_050257775.1 Hyphomicrobiales bacterium | reverse complement strand
AAAGAAAACAAAAATCGCAGAATTGCTGATCGCTTACACCGTGATCAAGCGTCGATGACTTTGTCGGAAGCCCAAGATCAAGGCGCGCAAGTCCCGCGACCCGAGGCGTACTTTAAGTACGCCGCAGGGGCTGCGGGGCGCAGCGCAACGCAGAGGTTGGGTTTCCTACAAAGTCATCAGGCCACCACGTAGGCGCCCGTCCCGACGGCGATGAGCTGCCGCTCATCGTTGTGCAACTCCATGCGGGTCACCGCAACCTTTTTCCCCGTGCGCAGCACGTAGCCGGTAGCGATGAAGTGCTGGCCGATACCCGGCCGCAAATAGTCAATGCGCAAATCGATCGTGCCGATCTTGGCGAATCGCTCCGCCATCGCCTGCAGGGTCTCCCCTCGCATGGTCTTCAATACGCCAAGAAACGCAACCAACCCCCCCATGAAGTCCAAGGTGCTCGAGATGACGCCGCCGTGCAGCGAACCGCGAATAAAATTCCCGATCAGGTCCGGCCGCATCTCCAGTCTTACGGAAGGCCGATCGAAATCCAGCGTTTCCACCTGCAGACCCAAGACATGGTTAAAGGGTATTTGGTCGACAACGTCTCGGATGGTGGCCCATACCTGCTCGACCTCGGTCCTCCCGCTCATCGTTGCCTCCCTATGTTTATCGGTCTGCGATCTGTTGCCTAGCTGTTATCAAAATTCCGTCCCGACAAGAGCTGCTCCGTCAAAACCATGTGACCGATAGGGTCCCCTTCTAGTCGCGCCGGTCCATGCGCCGCCACTCGGTGGTGTCGCCCACATTCGGGTTGAAACCGGCCTCGTTGGACAGCAGGTATTCGCCGCGCGCGTTCACCCATGCCTCGCGATAGCCGCTCGGCAGCTGGACCGGCCGACCTTCGTACGGGTTCTTGTAAGTTTCCACACCGCGAATGTATTCACTGAAGCTCTGGTGGATGCGATCCTGCGATTCCGATCGCAGCCGATACGATTCGCTGAACATCCGGCGAATCTCCTCGCTGTTGCGCGTGATGGTTGCGCTGATCGCCGCGGCGTTCTTGATGCTTTGGTTCATCCGGTCCTGAAACAGCTTTTGGACGTACATGTACCCGCCGTACCACTCCGGACTGAGGCGCGCCGAACTCACCGTCGTGTTCATCACCGGTGTCAGGCGATCCAACTGACCCTTGGGCGCACGGAAGGCGTAGGCCGAGTGCACCGACCAGATCGTCCCCATCTGCCAATTCGTGTAGACCAGTGTGCAGTAGACGCATTCCTCCCACGGCCGGCCGCCCAGATCATACTCGTAGCGTATGCGGGCGGACCTCACGGAGGACTGACCGCCGAAGGAGCGCGCCACCTCGGCAGCGAGCTTGGGCAGGTCGTCCCGGGCCACCACCCGGGCACCCTGCAGATGCCGCAACGCCTGGGGCAGGTAGAACACCTGGATGAACTGGGACACGTCCGCGACCGGCTGCCAGAGGATGTTGCCGAGATAGTTCGTGCCGGGCGGCATGGGCACGACCATCTGCGTCAGCCAGGTGAAGTTCTGAATGGGCAGAAATTCGATCGTGGCGCCGGTCTGGGGGTCGCTGATGCGCATGAGCAGATTAGCCAGGATGCTGTAGTCGGGGAACCACTGCACACCGCCGTCAGCCTTCCAGCCGGCCGGAATGAGGAAGCTGACGGCTTCGATGTTGTTGATGCCGGGATCTTTGACGCTCAGCCGCGTGAACTTCAGGGAGTTCTGAGTCGATGTCGACGGGGCGGCGACGGCTGAGCCCCGGCCGGGTGTGCTCGCCATCAGCATAATCAAAACGATGTAAAACGCGGAGCGACGCATGGCGGGATCTCCTTGGTATCAGTGGGTCCGTGTGAATTCGCCAGCAAGCTCGCCGGCGTGCCGGATCCGGCGAGCTCGGATTTGCACCGTAATATAAGGACATTCGCGCACAAATAGCAACGGACTTGATCGATCCCTTCGCAGAGTTCTTCCCGCCGGCAGAGCTCCGCCACGCTAACGTCTGGATTAAAAAAAACCGCCTCCTGTGATCGGAGGCGGTGTCGAATCGGTGATACGGAGAACCTGTAAGAGCCTGTCGGCCTACAACTCCTTCTCGTCCAAGGGGATGATCTGCTCCGCCGCCGGCTGAGCGCGTTGTGACTCCTTTGAGAAAATACTCACGCTGCAAGCAGCGGCCGGGTTGGCTTTGTCGGGAGCCTGTTGGGCAGCTTCCGCAGAGACGTCCTCCTGCTTAGGCCTTCCGTCGACTAATGCCACCAGATCCCCCACCATTTCACTCAACTGGCCGGCCTGGGTAGCCATCTCTTCGGCGGCCGACGCGGATTCCTCGGCGTTGGCTGCGTTTTGCTGGGTCAGCTTATCCATCTCGGATACGGCTGTGTTGATCTGTGTGATGCCCTGGGCCTGCTCGCTGGAAGCTGCTGCGATTTCACCCACCAGCTCGGTCGCCTTGGCGGTGCTGCGGTTCACCCGCTGGAAGGCCTCGTTGGCTTTCGCCACCACGCCGGATCCCTCCTTGACTCGTTTCACGGTTCCTTCGATGAGGTCGGCTGTGTTCTTAGCGGCATCGGCGGCGCGCATGGCCAGGTTGCGAACCTCGTCGGCCACCACCGCAAACCCGGCGCCGGCCTCGCCTGCCCGCGCAGCTTCGACGGCGGCATTCAGGGCCAGCAGGTTGGTCTGGAAGGCGATCTCGTCGATAGTCTTGATGATCTTCTGAGTTTCTTCGCTCGCCTGGGTGATGGCCTGCATCGAGCCTGTAAGGCGTCCCATGGATTCGTCGGCTTCGCTGAGCATCTTGCCGGCACCGGCCATCAGTTGGTTGGCCTGGCCGGCATTGTCCGCGTTCTGCCGGGTCATGGCGGACATCTCCTCCAGCGATGAGGAGGTTTCCTCGATGGAGGCGGCCTGTTGGCTGGTGCCTCCGGCCAGCTGCTGAGAAGCGGAAGAAACCTCTGCGGCGGCGGAGGATACCTGCTCGGAGGCGCAGGAAAGACCCTCGATAATGCGGTTGATCGGCCGGGTAATCGAAAGCGTGATAGCCCGGGCCAGGACAGCACCCACCAGAATCCCGATCCCCAATGCCGCGACGATGACCCAGTTGGATGTGGTGATGATGGAGCGGGTCGCTGCGTTCACTCCGTCGGACCCCTTCCACGCGTCGTTCTGGATGGCCTGGGCGGCGGCGATGACCGCGTCACCGTCATTTTTCATTTTCGGCAAGATGGCGTTGCGCAACTCAGCATCGTTCTTTGCCCACGCATTAACGGCGGCCAGATAGTCTTCGGTGGCCCGGGCGGCACGATCGATCCGGCTCTTGTCCTCGGCCGTCGGAGCCACCTTTCGCAGGGAGGCATATAGTTTTGTCAACCCCTGGACCTGGACATTCAGGGTTTCCCAGTCGTTCGGGTTGCGCTCGATGATGTAACTCTTCTCGCTGAACCGGGCGCCGAGCGCCTCCTGGGCTATCCCGGTCACGATGAACACGGACTCGATGAGTTTTTCGACGTCGGCCTGCTTGGTCAGCGTGTAGTCATCGACCATCTGACTGACTGTGTCGCCCGACCGGTTCATGCTCTTGAGGAAATCGGCCAGGGTAGCACTCTTGGCATCGCGCTTGTACTCGGCCACCCATGCGCCCAATGCCTTGGCATAATCCTGGGTGGCCTTGCGGGCATTGGCGATCTGTTTCTTTTCTGTCTCATTTGGGTTGAGCTTTTCGAGGGCGCCGTAGGCATCCAGCAGATTGGCAATGTTGCGCTCCACGGCATTGAAGGCCATCGATTCATGATTGAGCATGTAAGTCTTTTCGTTCAACCGCATGTCGAGCGCCCAGGCATTGATGTTGTTGATGATGGCCAGAGCGTTGCTCGCTTGCTGGAACTCCGCCCTTTTCGCCTTCAGCAGGGCCGCGGCTTCCTCACTGACGATATCGCCCTTTTGATCCATCACGGTTTCTTCCGCCTGGTTCTTGGTGATAGCCTCCGCCGCCTGGTCATAGAGCTTTCCGTAATCCGTGGCGGCTCGACGGGCCCCGGCGGAGTGCGAGGCGAGCTCCGTGTTGTGGGCTGCCTCGGCCAATTTATCGATCTCTCCCAAAAGGGATGCCAACTGTTTCAGCTTCTCCGCGGCCCGGGCACGAATGTGGTCGCTTTTTAAAAGCAGATAGTTCTTTTCTTCTAGAATAGTTTCCAATGCTGAGCGTTCCACCGCCGTAGCATACTTGACGGCCGGCAGTCTGTCCCGGGTGACGGCAGCGATGTTGGCGTCCACCCGTTTGAACATGACCACCGACGTGGCCCCCTGCGCGATCATGACGAAAATGACCGCTGCAAATCCCAGAATGAGCTTCGTGCGCAGTTTCATTGTCCCTACCCTTGGCAATAAGGTCCCGCATCACAGCGCCATCAGCGCAGGCGATCTCCGGACCGTGCCTCCGCCGGGGCCGGCGGAAGCACGGATGATAGGCTCAATCACTTCTGGTAGATTCCGCAGCCCACGATCACATCGTTAAGGCGCTCTATGTACATGGACTTGGGCTCGATCTGATTGGTAGTCGGGTTGCGGAACTTATAGTCCTGCCAGCCGGTCGCCTGTTTCTTCATCATTTCGACCCGTTCCTTCACAAACTCCTTGCCATCGACATCCTTGTTGTCGATGAGGTCCCGACCGACCATCTTCACGTTGGCGCCGTGGGCCAGGCATTTGCCGTTTATGTCGTAGACTACGACATAAAGATCACGGTCCACGAACTGCCCCTTGGGATTGCTGATCTCGGCATAGGCCTTGTCCGCCCCATTGGCCTTGATGAAGCCGATAGCCTTTTTCACCATGGCGACCGCTTCATCTTTTGTTCCGACATCCGCCGCCAAGACCGCGTTCACACCGAATGCCAACGCACAACCGACTGCCAGCATACTCACCCAAAGCTTTTTCATGAATTCACCTCTTCTGTTTTTGGTCTTCCCCAACCGTATTGGGGTGTCATTTTGTCTCCGGAGTGGTTGCTCCCTTCCCAAAATGAATAGTACCTGTATCGGCATCTCGGGTGACGGCTTTAGGTAAAAACTATGTAAAGTCACCATTGCTGAGAACATGCGGCACAATATCAATTTGTTGCCGAATCAACAGCCAAATGTGTTGTGAAATGAACACGCGGCATTAAAACATTTGCTCAAGAAATCGGACACCCGGCCGATATGATTTGTAAGCCACCATTAACATGCCGATGTGGTCCAGGCCGAAAGCGGCCTTCTCCCGTTATTCGATGGACTTTGAGTACTGTCTTTCAAGGAGATATGCGCATTGAGCCGCAGGTTTCAGCTCATTTTGACTCTTGCAGGTCTGGGCCTTCTGTGGCTGGCCTCAGGGGCCTTCAGCACCGATGCCGACACGCTCGCTCTGCAGGCGCTGCACTTTCAGGATCCTTCCATGTCATCCGGAACGGACTCTGGGATCTTAGACCCGGAAGAGACGGTTATAGCGACGGACTCGATCCCGGCGGTATCTGACATCGGAGAGTCCGGGCAGACCGCCCAGCCGAAGGCCGCAGCCGCACTCAGGGCAACCGGCCGTTCGGGGTACATCTTCCCGGAGGAGGTTGGGCATCTCA
The DNA here is from genome assembly GCA_050257775.1 of Hyphomicrobiales bacterium. Taxonomy (GTDB): domain Bacteria; phylum Desulfobacterota; class Desulfobacteria; order Desulfobacterales; family SpSt-501; genus SpSt-501. Next base: position 3,563 of record JBLMXM010000218.1, on the reverse strand, counting down.
GCGGAGATCAGTCGAGCACGGATCGCCTGGCCATGGGCGGTCAGCAGCGGTTCGGTCAGTGGGTCCGGCTTTCAGGCGAGGTTTCGGTCGGGGAGGGGAGCGCCGGTGCACAGCTCGGCGGGTCCTGCCAGCTTAACGATCGCATTCAACTCTATACAAACTCCGGCCTGGATACGAAGCCCGTCGACACCGCGGCGCCCAGCCTGAACGGGAGATTAACCGGCGGGGCAAAATGGCGCCCCTCGGGAAAAACGGCGGTGTTCGCTGAGGAACGGCTAAAGAGCGCCGACGGCCAGCGCGGGGCCATCCACGCGTTCGGCCTCGACCTTAAACCATCTCCCTACTGGACCTGGGGGTCGACCCTGGAAGTGGGGGAACTGAGCGATCCCGCCGGCGTCATCCGTCGACAGCGTGCTGGCGGTTTTTCGGTCGGATACAGCCAAAAGGGCATCCGCTATGGCAGCAACTTGGAACTGCGCATCGAAGAAGGCGATGGCCCCGTCCGGAGCGAGGTCTGGAACGCCCGCAACGACTTGGAATTCCGAATAACGGACGGTTGGCGCCTTCTCAGCCGCTTGAACGCCTCTTTCGGTTCAGCTCACGAAGACAGTTCCATGGAAGGCGCCCGCATCGAGTACTGGACTGAATTAACCCGCCAGCGGTCCGGCCGAGACAGCTTCAACCTGTTGATGAAATATGCTGTTTCCCCCGACATCGACCACGATTGGCAAACCGACCTGCAGCTGGGACTCTTCGGTTCAGTGAGTGAGGAGCTCCGGGTGGGGATCGGCTATAACTTCGACCATTTTTCAAACGGCATGACAGAGCCTGCCTCCGACGGCCAGGGGTGGTTCTTGGAAATTGCGGGAAAATTCTAGGTCGATTGCAAAAACCGCCTTGGGTTTTCAGCGGATGAGCCTGAAGGGACTCTTGCTCCCGGCACGCTTTAAATTCTGCGGCCTCATGTCCCTGGAAACCTGCCCATGCGCCTTGCACCGTTTACGTCGACAGGCCCACGTCTCCAGCAAAATGGCATGCCGCCCAGTGGGCGCGACGCACTTCGCGCAACTCCGGCTCGACCTCGGAACAAATTCCTTCGGCGTACCGGCAGCGGGGATGGAAGCTGCAGCCGGACGGCGGGTTGATGGGGCTCGGCACATCGCCGCTGAGCAGGATGCGGTTCTTGGTCGCGCGGGGATCCGGCACCGGGGCGGCTGAAAGCAGGGCCTGGGTATACGGGTGCAGCGGCTCCTGGTAGAGGTCTTGTTTGGTCGCCTGCTCGACTATCCGGCCGAGGTACATGACCGCCACCCGGTCACTGATGTACTCGACCAGGTTCAAATCATGAGAGATGAAGATGTAGGTGAGGTTAAACTGCGCCTGAAGCTCCTTTAGCAGGTTGATCACCTGGGCCTGGATCGACACGTCCAGGGCCGAGACCGGCTCGTCGGCCAGGAGCAGCATCGGGTTCAGGGTCAACGCCCGGGCGATGACGATGCGCTGGCGCTGACCGCCCGAGAATTCATGCGGATAAAGCCGGCCGTGCTCGGGCAGAAGACCCACTACTTTGAGCAGCCAGGCCACCCGTTCCCGCCGTTCTGACGGCGTTCCCACCCGGTGGATGTCGAGCGGTTCGGCGACGAGGTCGCCGATCTGCCGCCGGGGATTGAGGGAGGAGTAGGGGTCCTGGTAGATGATCTGCGCTTCGCGCCGGAACCGCTTGAGCCTCGGCCGGTCGAAGCCGGCGATGTCCGCGCCGTTGAAGAACACGCGGCCGGCCGTAGGCTCTTCCAGCCGCAGCAGCGCCCGGCCCAGAGTGGACTTGCCGCAGCCGCTTTCCCCCACCAACCCGAAGATCTCGCCCGCGGTCACTCTGAGGGAGACGTCCTCCACCGCGAGCACCCGTCCCTTGCGACGCGAAAATCCGGCACCCTTCAGCGGATAGTGCTTGGCAACATGTTCGGCAACGAGAATCGGCTCCGGCATGGCGTCACTCCAGCGGCTTCCAGCAGCGGGCATGGTGGCCGGGGCGGACCTCGCGCCACGGCGGCTCCTCGCGGCACGCGTCATACCGCTGGAAGCAGCGGTCCTGAAAGGAGCAGCCCGGCGGCAGGTCGACGAGGCTCGGCACCACTCCCGGAATGGGCTTAAGAGCTCCGGCCCGGGCGCCCACCCGCGGCAGTGAATTGAAGAGCCCGACCGTGTAAGGATGGGCCGGACGGCTGAACAGCACATCCACCGCGGCGCTCTCGACAATCTTTCCGGCATACATGACCGCCACGTTCCGGCAGATCTCAGCCACCACCCCCAGGTCGTGGGTGATCAGGAGCACCGACATGCCGATCTCCTCCTTGAGCCGGTCGATCAGGTCCAGGATCTGGGCCTGGATGGTCACGTCGAGGGCTGTGGTCGGCTCATCGGCGATCATGAGCCGGGGCCGACAGGCCAGCGCCATGGCGATCATCGTGCGCTGGCGCATGCCTCCCGAAAACTGGTGCGGGTAATCGTCCAGGCGCGCGGCGGGCTCGGGCATCCCCACCAGCCCCAGCATGCGGGCTGCCTCGGCCCGGGCCCCGGCCCGGTTCATCCTGCGGTGCTTGCGTAGAACCTCCTCGATCTGGAAGCCGATGGTATAAACCGGGTTGAGGGAGGTCATGGGCTCCTGAAAGATCATGGAGATGCGGTTGCCCCTGATCTTGCGGATCTCGGCCTCTCCGGCCGCCGCCAGATCCCTGCCGTCGAACAGGATGCGGCCGCCGGCGATGCGGCCGGCCGGCTTGGGGAGCAGGCGCAGGATCGAAAGTGCCGTGACGCTCTTGCCGCAGCCGCTTTCGCCCACCAGGCCGAAGGTTTCCCCCGGGTGCAAGGCCAGGTCCAGGCCGTCCACGGCCTTGACCACCCCGCGTTTCGTGCGAAACTGCGTCCTCAGCCCGACGACCTGAAGAACCGGATCGTTCACACCAGGCTCCTTCACACGGACCGCAGGGAGGGGTCGAGGACGTCCCGCAACCCGTCGCCGAAGAGGTTGAACCCGAGCACCAGCACCAGGATGGCTGCGCCGGGAAAAGCCGCCACGTGCGGCGCGGTCTGGATGTACTGCCGGCCTTCGCTCAGCATGGCACCCCACTCCGGTTGGGGCGGCTGGGCGCCGAGCCCCAAAAACCCCAGCGCGGCGGCCTGCAGCACGGCCGTCCCCATGCCGAGGGTCGCGTAGACGATGATCGGCGGCAGGGCGTTCGGCAGGATGTGCCGGCCCAGGATGCGGCCATGCCCGCCGCCCAGGTGCGCGACGGCCTGGACAAAGAGCTGCTCCTTGAGGGAGAGCACGCTCGCACGCACGATGCGCGCATAGTGCGGAATGTAGACGATGCCCACCGCCACCATGGTGTTAGGCAGGCTGGGCCCCAGGATGGCGGTAATGAAGATGGCGAGCAGGATCGCCGGAAACGCCAGCAGCATGTCCATCAGGCGCATGATGAGGCTGTCGGTCCGGCCGCCGAAATAGCCCGCCACCAGCCCCAGGAGCGTTCCGGGCAGAAGCGAGATCGACACCGACATCAGGC
>JBLMXM010000217.1:0-3230 GCA_050257775.1 Hyphomicrobiales bacterium | reverse complement strand
ACGGAGCCGATCACCATAGTGGCCGGCCGAGGCTTTGCCGGTTTTTACGGCCGACTCAAGCAGGTCTACGGCAACTGGATCGACATCGGCGACCAGTTGCTCAGAATTGTCGAAATGGAGGTATGCGGACGCGATCAGGTCCGCCTGGCGGGGGTTACCGTCGACACCGCTCCCATGGATCACAGCCCCCAGAGCGTCGCCTTCCGCCTGACCGGTCCGGGAGGCGGGAGCCTGGTCTACTCGGGCGACACCGATTACAGCGAGCAGCTCGTCGATCTTGCGCACCAGGCCGATCTTTTGATATGTGAATCAGCTTTCCCGGAAGGCCGGAAGGTGCGCGGCCATCTGACGCCCGCGTTGGCGGGTGAGATCGCCGCCCGCGCCGGCGTTCATCGCCTGATGCTGACCCATTTCTACCCGGCTTGCGATCAGACCGACGTCGAGGCAGAGTGCCGGCGGACTTACAACGGTCCGCTCATCCTGGCTCGGGATTTGATGCGGGTCGCCTTGGATTGAACGGTTGCGGATCTTGCAGATCCGCGATACGGGATACTGGATACTGGATCCTTGATACTCAACAAGTAAGAATCTTTTAACTCGTTGCTCATAACTCGTTACTCTCATTTCTGCATCCAGGATTAAGCATCGAGTATCTGTTCTAAATCATGCGATATTACCCGGTACAACTCGACGTCCGCGGCCGCCGCTGCCTGGTGGTCGGCGGCGGGGCGGTCGGCACCCGCAAGGTGGGCGGCCTTTTGTCCTGCGGGGCCCACGTGACGGTGGTGAGCCCGCGGGTAACGGCAGATCTGAGCCGATTAGGTGCACGCGGAGCCATAACGCTGTGCGAACGCGAGTATACCCCGGCGGACTTGGCGGGCATGTTTCTCGTCATCGGGGCGAGCGACGATCAGGACTTAAACCGCCGGCTCAGCGACGATGCCGGGCATTTGAAAATTCTGTGCAACATTGCCGACCGGCCAGAGCAATGCAACTTCACCCTGCCGGCCATTGTCCGGCGGGGAGACCTTGTTATTACGGTCTCCACCTCGGGCAAGAGCCCCGCGTTGGCGAAAAAGCTGCGCCATGAGCTCGAAGGGCAGTTCGGAGAAGAATATGCCGTGTTGCTGGATCTAATGGGCGCCATCCGCAAACGGCTCTTGGCCCAGCAGCACGCCCCCGAGGCCCACAAGCCCATTTTCGAAAAACTCATCCGCAGCGACATCCTGAGCTGGATCCGGGATGGCCGCATGCAGGATGTCAATCGCCTGCTGGAGGAGGCTCTAGGTGAAGGCTGGCGCGCGGAGGAGCTTCTTGTTAAGCATGCACAGCAGGTTTCGGCGGCTTCGACCATGCGTGAAAACAACGAGCGGGAGCCCGAGTGAGAGGTTGAGGCAGCGGCTGACTGCCTGAGCCGCGTATGAAATCGCTTATCCGAGCGGTGGCCGACTCCTAATTTTCGTGCCAAAGGAGATTAACCCATAGATCGTGAGGCCCATGGAAGCAGCCCTCATTGTCAGCATTCTGTTGTATCTTCTTAGTGCGGCCGGTTACCTGGCCTATTTCTTCCTGCAGAAGAAGCACCTGCAGCAGGCCGGCTTCATCGTTCTGGTGGGCGGATTCATCTTCCACTCGGCCGCCCTCGTGCTGGATTATCATCAGCAGGGCCACATCCCGGTAACCAACATGCGCGAGACCCTGTCGCTGGCCGGCTGGGCCATTGCGGGCGTGTTCATCCTTCTGAACTATCGCTACAACCTGAAAATCCTGGGAGTGTATGCCGCCCCCTTTGTCGCCCTGATCATGGTCATCGTATCGCAATTGCCCGAGGAGCCGCTCAAGACCACCCAGCTGTTCAAGAGCGTCTGGCTGGTGGCCCACGTGACGGTCATTTTCATCGGCGAGGCCGCCTTCGCCCTGGCCTGCGGAGCCGGCATCCTGTACCTGATCCAGGAGGGCTCCATCAAGACAAAGAAGCGCCGCTTCTTTTTCAAACGCCTGCCTTCCCTGGACCTCCTGGATTCAACCGGCTACGGCTGCATCGTAGTGGGGTTTACCATGCTGACCATCGGCCTTATCACCGGCTTGGTCTACGCCAAATCGGTCTGGGGCCGGTTCTGGAGCTGGGACCCCAAGGAGGTGTGGTCGGGCCTGGCTTGGCTGTTTTATGCCGCCCTGCTGCATGAGCGCCTGGCAGTGGGCTGGCGGGGGCGGCGGTCGGCCATCATGGCGATCGTAGGCTTCGGTGTGCTGGTGTTCACCTTCCTGGGGGTGAACCTGTTTATGGAAGGTCATCATAGGGAATTCACAAAATAGAGGATTCAGAGCTTCAAGGGGTCGAGAGGTCGAGTGATGCTTAATTATTCGGCGGTTCAGTTGGCCCCTTGAACCCTGGACTCCTTGAACCCTTATAAATTTCTCCAATATGCGCGAGATTGTTCTCATCGGCATCAACCATAAAACGGCTCCCGTCGAGCTTCGGGAGTGTATTGCCTTCAGCCCGGACGAATCGGCATCGGCCCTGGAGACGCTGCGCCGGGCTCCTCACATTCAAGAGGCCCTGCTGTATTCCACCTGCAATCGCGTGGAGCTGCTGCTCGTCACGGACGACCGGGCCCAAGCTATAGGCGCCGCCAAGGAATTCATATCATCCTTCAACAAGATCCCCATCGACCAGTTCGAGGGCAGCCTTTACGTTCATGCGAACGACCACGCCGTGCGCCATCTGTTTCGCGTGGCCTCCAGCCTGGATTCGATGATCGTCGGCGAACCCCAGATCCTGGGCCAGATCAAAGAGGCCTACCGCAACGCGGCCGAGGCCAAAACGGCGGGCGTCATCCTAAACCGCCTGATGCACCGCGCCTTCTTTGTCGCCAAACGCATCCGCACGGAAACCGGCATCGGCGACCGCGCCGTGTCCATCAGCTACGCCGCCGTGGAGCTCGGCCGCAAAATCTTCGGAAGCCTGGAAGGAAAAAGGGTGCTGCTGATCGGCGCCGGGGAAATGGCGGAGCTCGCCGTCGAGCACCTGATCCGCAATCAGGTCAGCGAAACCTTTGTGGCCAACCGCACATTTGAAAACGGTCTGGAGCTGGCCCGCCGCTTCAACGGCAGTGCCATCCGCTTCGAGGAGATCGGCGAGCAGCTCAAGCAAGTCGATATCATCATCAGCTCCACCGGCGCCCCAGGCTTCGTCATCACCCGCGAGCAGGTCAAACCCGTCATCCGCG
>JBLMXM010000216.1:0-4504 GCA_050257775.1 Hyphomicrobiales bacterium | reverse complement strand
GGGACGCGGCCTCCGTGGCGCGCCAGCTGGCCGGCGGCGCGGTGCAGGTTGCGGGCCCGGGCGTAGTAGCCCAGCCCTTCCCAGAGCTTGAGCACGGCCTGCTGGTCGGCACGGGCCAAGTGTCGGAGCGTGGGGAATTGCTCGAGAAACCGGCAGTAATACGGGAGTGCCGTTTGGACCTGGGTCTGCTGCAGCATCACCTCGGAAACCCAGACGCGGTAAGGGTCGCGCGTTTCACGCCACGGCAGCCGGCGGCGGTGGCAGGCGTACCAGCAGTTCAATCGGCAGCGCAGCCGAAACACGTCAGCGGGGCTCATGCGTCTTGCCCACGATCCGATCGATCATGCCTTGAACGTCGGTGACGGATTCCGTGCAGGCGGACCCCACGCACAGGTGAGCCGAGGTCCGGCCTTTCACGAACTCAAGCCCGTCCGTGTAGCCGGCGAAACGGGCGAGCCGCGAGGCGTTCTCGCCCGATTTGAGCTGGGCCAGCTGGTTGGGCGCGAAGGTGCGGTTGAGGGCCGTGAGCAGGCGCTGGGCATCGGCGGAGCCGGCTTCGCCCGCGATGACGATGTCCGTTCCGGGGCGCAGCGCGAAATCCAGCCCGCACAGGAAATAGGTGCACGCCGAGGGCCGCTGGGCGACTGAGCCGGCAAACGCGCGCACCAGCCGCTGGGCATCATCGGACCAACGCGCATCGCCGGTCAGCCGGGAGAGCCGGAGCAAATTCATCAGAGCGACCGAGTTGGCCGACGGGATTGCCCCGTCATGCAGATCCTTGGGCCGCACCGGAAGCTCCCGGTTCTGCGGGCCGACCAGGAAAAACCCGCCGCGGGCCTCATCCCACAGCTCCTTGCGCATGGTCTCCTGCAGGGCGGCGGCTTCCTCGGCCCAGGCGACATTGAAGCTGCTGCGGTAAAGATGCAGCAGCCCGTGGATCAGGAAGGCGTAATCGGTCGCCTGGCCGGAGACGGCGCGCTCGCCGTCGCGGAAGCGGTGAAAGAGCCGTCCGTCTCCGCCGCGCAGCTCGGCCAGGATAAAGCGGGCAGCCTTCTCAGCGGCAGCCCCATAATCCGCCCGGCCCAGAACCCTTGCGCCTTCGGCCAGCGCGGCGATCATCAAGCCGTTCCAGTCGGTCAGGATCTTGTCGTCCTTGAGCGGGTGAACGCGGCCGGCGCGTTCGGCAAACAGTCGGGCGCGGGCCGTTTCCCAGCGGCGCTGCAGGTCCTCTTCGGTTTGGTCAAGCTCACGCGCCCAGCGGCTGAACGGGCGGCTGAGGTGCAGGATGTTTGCGCCGGTCATGTGTCCGCCGGCCTCCTCGCGGAAGTTCCCCTCAGGTTTCAAGTTGAAGACCGGCTCCCAGAACGAGGCCTCCCCGGCGCCGAGTACCTGCCGGAAGTCGGCCCGGCTCCAAACGTAGAACTTGCCTTCCACCCCTTCGCTGTCTGCGTCCTCGGCGGAATAGAAAGCGCCTTCCGGCGCGGTCATGTCCCTCAGGACGTAGGTGAATACCTCGGTGGCGGTTTGGGACAGCAGCGGTCCGCCGGTGACCTGGTAGGCCTCCAGGCATGCCAGGGCGATCAGGGCTTGATCGTACAGCATTTTTTCGAAGTGGGGCAGCAGCCAGTGCGCATCGGTGGAATAGCGATGGAAGCCGAATCCCACATGGTCCCAGATGCCGCCGAGCCGCATGGCGGTGAGGGTTCGCTCTACCATTTCAAGCGCTCGCGGCTCGGCCGTGCGGTCATAACACCGCAGCAGAAACAAAAGCCGGTGTGGGGTGGGGAATTTGGGCGCCGGCTCGAAGCCGCCGAACCTCCCATCGAAGCTGAAGGCTATGTCGTCGTAGGCGCGGTCGAGCAGCCGGAGGCCGGGCGCATCGGCCGGCCCGAATTCAAACGCCTTGCCCAGAGTGTCCGTGATGCTGGCGGCCGAAGAGGCAATCTTGTGCGGCTCCAGAGCCCAGAGCGATCTTACTCGTTCGCACAGCTCGATCAGGCCGAGGCGCTCGAATCGGCTCCGTTTGGGCAGATAGGTCGCCGCGAAAAACGGTTTCTTGTCCGGGGTCATGAAAATACTGAGAGGCCAGCCGCCGCTGCCGGTCATCATCTGGCAGGCCGCCATGTAGACGGCGTCGATATCGGGTCGCTCCTCGCGGTCGACCTTAATGCAGACGAAAGTCTCGTTAAGATAGCGCGCCGCCTCTTCATCCTCGAAGGACTCCTTCTCCATCACGTGACACCAATGGCAGGTGGCGTAGCCGATGGACAGAAAAATGGGTTTGTTTGCGGCGTCCGCTTTGGCGAAGGTCTCGTCGTTCCAGGCATGCCAGTCCACCGGGTTGTGGGCGTGCTGCAAGAGATAGGGGCTTTTTTCATGGATCAGGCGATTGGCAGCCATGCTCATTCCTTTCAACAGTGAAGCGCCTTCAGCCGGCAAGCGGTAGGCTCGGCAGAACCATCCTGCGGTTGGGGGCCGTTTGCAGAGCACCGGAAACGATAATAGGCATGCGAACGAAAGATGGCAATGCGAGCTGTGTCGGCGGTCGCGGGAGGCAGACCGGTATACGGCTAAAAACAACGTTCCAACCGAACTCAGCCCAGAATGGTTTTCATGCTTCTCATGGGGCACATGTCGCCGCACATGGTGCAAGTGCCCTCGGTGGCAGGGGTCGACTCCAGCCGATATTTCCGGGCCTTGTCGGGGTCGATAGCCAGTTCGATCATTTTCGGGAAATCCACCTCCGCCCGGGCCCGGCTCATGGCGTCGTCCCACTCGCGCGCTCCGGGGATGCCTTTGGCGATGTCGGCCGCGTGTGCGGCTATACGGGAGGCGATGATTCCCTCCCGGGTGTCTTCCAGGTTGGGCAGGCGCAAGTGCTCGGCGGGTGTTACAAAGCACAGGAAGTCCGCCCCACTTGACGCGGCGATCGCTCCGCCGATCGCGCTGGTGATGTGGTCATAGCCGGGTGCGACATCCGTGACCAGAGGTCCCAGGACATAGAACGGAGCACCGTGGCAGAGGCGTTTCTGCATCAGCATGTTGGCGGTGATCTCGCTGAGGGCCATGTGGCCCGGGCCTTCGATCATCACCTGGACGTTTCGCTCCCAGGCCCGCCGCGTCAATTCTCCCAGAATGATCAACTCCTCGACCTGGGCTGCGTCGGTCGAGTCGTGGATGGAACCCGGCCGGCAGGCATCTCCTAGACTGATGGTAATGTCGTAGGCGGCACAGATGTCCAGCAGTCGGTCGTAGTGTTCGTAAAACGGGTTCTCCCTCCGGTTCATTTCCATCCAGGCGAACAGCAGCGAGCCGCCCCGTGACACGATGCGGGTCAGCCGCGGGTTGCGTTTAACTTTCTCGGCCGCGGCCCGGGTCATCCCGCAATGGATGGTCATGAAATCCACGCCGTCCTCCGCATGGGTTTCCACGACCTGGAAAAACTCGTCGACGGTGATAGCTTTCAGTTCCTTGCCGAGCAGCCCGATAGCGTCGTAAACTGGGACCGTGCCGATCATGAGCGGCGACATCTCGATCAGCCTGCGGCGGAATTCGCGGGTCTTCCCATGACAGCTCAGATCCATGATGGCATCCGCGCTTAGCGCTATGGCCATGCGGGCTTTTTCAAGCTCCATTCCGGTATCGCAACAGTCCGCGGAGACACCCAGGTTCACATTAATTTTCGTCCGCAGCCCCTGGCCGATTCCGGCCGGCTTCAGCCCCCGGTGATTCTTGTTGGCCGGAACGACCACTTGGCCGGCTGCGACCAGTTCACGCAGGCGCCCGGGGTCCATGCGTTCGTCACGGGCCACCGCCTGCATCGGTTGGGTCAGGATTCCTTTTTTGGCTGCATCCATCTGCGTGCTCATGGCTGTACTCTTCCTTCAGTGGGTTTGCTGACTTAAACCTGAATTGGGAGATTTTATCGAGTTGCACCGAGGCCCGGAGATTTAGAAAAAGATTACGCTCATAGTAGGGGAAAAAAAAGGCAAGCACTGAAATGCTTGCCCCGGAAGCCTGCCACGTTTTCCCTACGGTGGTATCAGCCACATCAGGTTCAAAGGGTTGGACACTCGTCCTCTCAGCCCGGGGGCACCCCTATGTGCAGTTCTATCTTTAAGTTATGCCATCGGAGTGGTCTTGTAAAGAGCTTCGCGCACCATGCGGCGGGATCAGCGGTCCCTGAGATGACCGTACGGCGGAAGGGTGGTGAGACGGGAATCTTCCAGCGGGTGGCCGACCGTGAAATGATACAGGCTCTGGAATTGACGGCCGCCCAGGCCGAGGAGGTCGTGCACGGCGTCGTCGAAAAAGCAGCCGATCCCCGTGCCCCTCACGCCGTGAGCCTCGGCTTCCAGGTAGAGCACCTGGCCGATCAGGCCGCTTTCCCAGAACAGGTGGCGGTAGCGGAACGGCTCACGGTCGACCGACTCTTCGAACCGGGCGAGCATGCCGAGCGAAAAGGCGCTGGAGCCGGCGATGTCCTGGTGGCAGCTCACCCGGA
>JBLMXM010000215.1:0-18663 GCA_050257775.1 Hyphomicrobiales bacterium | reverse complement strand
AATGCCTGAGGATCCACAATCTTCCCCCAGCTTGCCCAGATGAAGACCACGCCCAGCCCCACCCGAAGGACATGGTAGAATACCCTAAGGATTGCAGGGTTAGGGCCGGATGGGGTCATCGAGGGTTGCGTTCTCCTTCGCCAACTTCCCTGTTCATCAGTTCAGTCTAACACCGGTTGCGTCGGAGGGCAAATGGGTTGGGGTGTTTAGGTATTTGGGTATTTAGGTGTTGGATGCTGAGCCAAGGCAGCTAAATCTTGCTATTTCCAAAACACCCAAACAACCAAATACCTTAAAACCCAAATACCCAGATGCCTTCCAGATCAATTATTATTCGCGTCGGCGAAATATTTGATCATCATTTCACCCAGTTCCTTGGAACGCTGGGTGGCCGCCTCAACGGCGTTGATCAGGGTGGTCCGCAGCCCGCCCTTCTCAAGGGTGTGAATTCCGGCGATGGCCGTGCCTCCCGGTGATGTCACGCGGTCCTTCAACTGGCCCGGGTGCTCGCGGGTTTCCATCAACATCTTGGCCGCCCCCAAAACCGTCTGGGCGGCGAGGTGCTGGGCGTCCTTGCGGGATAGCCCCATTTTCACCCCGGCGTCGGCCAATGCATCGACGATGATGAAGATGTAGGCAGGCCCGCTGCCGCTCAGCCCGGTGATGGCGTCCATCAGGTAGTTCTCACGCAGGTACACGGCCTTGCCCACGGAGTTGAAGATGGCCATGGCCAGCTCGATGTCTTCCTTGCGGGCGTGTTTGCCGGCCGACAGCGCTGTCGCGGACTCCTTGACCGAGGCGGCGATGTTGGGCATGACCCGGATCAGCCGCAGCTCCTTGTGCAGCAGCGACTCGATGGCCCGCAGCGGCACCCCGGCCGCGATCGAGATGATGACCTTGGACAGATCCAGGTGGTCGGCGGTCTCCTTCAGCACCTCTGCCATCAGCTGCGGTTTCACCGCATAAATGACGATCTCCGATTGTTCGACGGCTTCCACGTTGCGGGGCGTGGTGCGGACGCCGTAGCGGGAGCGCAGCTCCTCCAGCCGCTCCTCCCGGATGTCGCTGCAGATGATGTTGGCCGGCCTGGCCGAACCGGACTGCACCAGCCCGCTCACCAGGGCCTCGCCCATGTTGCCGGAGCCCAGGAGGCATAGTTTCTTGTCGATCAGCATGTCCGCTACTCCTTCCATAAGAAATGAATTAAAATGACGCGCTGGAGCCCGGGTGAGCGGTTGAGGCGGCGGCTGACTGTCTGAGCCGCTTACGGGGCCTTGGCCCGGGCCCCGTACGGAGAGATCGGCAAAGCCGCTATACCCAGAACCATCTCCGGCAGTTTTCTCGGAGACGGATCTGGCCCGGGCTTAGGCACCGTTGGCGGCGAGTTTCAGCCGCGTACGAAACCGCTTGCCCGGGCGGAGGCGCCCACCTCATCTTCGTATTAAAACAAAACGGCCGTGCCGGGTTCGCCGGCACAGCCGCAGCACAGATGAAATGTAAACGTCGGCGATTCATCGAATTTTTAGAAACTCATCCCCTAATAGTCAAGCACTATTCTGAAACGTACATGTCGGTTTTTTGCGCTTGACGCAGGAATCAGCCTGGGATATAAATGGTCTAACCATTATAAACCGCCTCTGACGGACATCCGACCATGTTTCAAACCGCCAAGCCCACGAAGGTCTTTCAGGATGTGGTCGCCCAGATTGAGGAAGCGATTCTGGCCGGCCGGATCAAGACCGGTCAGACCCTGCCCTCCGAACGAGAGTTGAAGGACATGTTTCAGATCAGCCGCGGGACCCTGCGCGAGGCGCTCCGGGTGCTGGAGCAGAAAGGGTTGATCGAAATCCGGCTGGGGGTCGGCGGGGGCTCCGTGGTCAGGGCCGTGGATGCCGGCCAGGTCAGTGAAAGCCTGGGGCTCCTCATCCGATCGCAGAAAGTCGCCCTCAACCACCTGGCCGAATTCCGCGAAGGGGTGGAGGGCAACGTGGCCGCCCAGGCGGCGGAGCGGCGCACCTCCACGGACCTGCGCAAACTGAACAGGCTTCTGAAAGCCGCTCGGGACTGCGTGGGTGGCGGCCGAGTACGGCGCGGTGATTTTCTCGAAATCGACCGGCAGATTCATATGATCCTCGCGGACATCACCAGCAACCCGATTTACATCAGCATACTCGCCTCCATCCACGACAACATCCACCGCTACTATGATCGGTTCCTGTCGATGGAAGCCAAGGAACTGGAGGAAAATTACCAGGACCTGAATGACATCGTGCAGGCCATCGGACAGAAGGACAAGGAGCGGGCCCGGCGGCTGGCCCAAGACCACGTCATGCGGTTCAACCGCTATATGCACAGCCGCGCGCAGGAGGAACGGAAAGGACTGCCTGCTGCGCCAAGGGCGAAGAAGCCGCACGCGCGCCTGCAGAGGAAGGTATGACGAGCCTGAGAATCCGGAAACACCCCATTCTGGAGATCCCCGCCAAGCCCTCGATCCCCTTCACCTGGAACGGGGTACCCATGTCCGGCTTCGAAGGGGAGATGATTTCCGCAGCCCTGGTCGCCGGCGGCGTCCACATCTTCGGCCATCACCCGAAGGACGGCAGCCCCCAGGGCATCTTCTGCGCCAATGGCCAGTGCTCGCAGTGCCTGGTCATCGCCGATGGCCTGCCGGTAAAGGCCTGCATGGCGCCCCTCGTCCCCGGCATGACCATTGCCAGCGTCGAAGGGCTGCCAGAGTTGCCCGATGCGGATGCCGAGCCCCGCACGGCCGCAGTGGAGACCGTTGCCGTCGATGTATTGATAATCGGCGGCGGGCCGGCCGGCCTGTCCGCGGGCATCGAGCTCGGCAAGCTCGGCGTGCGCACGCTGATCGTCGACGACAAGGACCGGCTGGGCGGCAAGCTCGTGCTGCAGACCCACAAGTTCTTCGGTTCGGTCGAGGACTCATACGCCGGCACCCGAGGCTTCGAGATCGCCGCCATCCTCGCCGCCGAAATCGCCAAGCAGCCCTCGGTGGAGGTCTGGCTGAACACCACCGCGGTGGCGGTGTATTCGGACCACGTCGTCGGGGTGGTGCGCAACGGTCGCTACATCGCCGTCCAACCGGCCAAACTCATGGTGGCCACCGGCGCGCGGGAGAAGATGCTCTCCTTTCCTGGCAACACCTTGCCGGGAGTCTACGGAGCCGGCGCGTTCCAGACGCTGGTCAACCGCGACCTGGTAAAATCCGCCGAGCGCGTCCTTATTGTCGGCGGCGGCAACGTCGGCCTCATCGCCGGATACCATGCCATTCAGGCCGGCATCGAGGTGGTCGCCCTGATCGAGGCCCTGCCCCAGGTCGGCGGCTACAAGGTCCATGCCGACAAGCTCACGCGCCTGGGAGTCCCGATCTTCACGCGGCACACCATCGTCTGCGCCGGCGGGGGCGACCACGTGGTGTCGGCCACCATCGCCGAGCTCGACCCCAGCTGGAACATCATCCCTGGAACGGAGAAAACCTTCGCCGTGGACACGGTCCTTGTCGCCGTGGGCCTGGCAGAGGTGAACGAGTTCACCCTCAAAGCGCAGCAATTCGGCATGGATGTCTTTCACGCCGGTGACGCCCAAGAGATCGCCGAGGCTTCGGCGGCCATGTTCACGGGCAGGATCGAGGGCCTGAAAATCGCCAAGGCCTTGGGCATTCACAGTGGCGATATCCCCCGCGAGTGGGATGAAAAAGCGCTGATCCTTAAATCCCGGCCCGGGAGCGTATCGCATCGAGAGCCGCCTGCCAAGGAGGACGGCGTTTTCCCGGTGTTTCACTGTTACCAGGAGGTGCCCTGCAACCCGTGCACGTCGGTCTGCCCGCAGCATTCCATCCGTACGTAACACGACTCCGTCACCGGGCTGCCGGTCATGACCGACATCGACAACTGCACCGGCTGCGCGGCCTGCGCGGCGGTCTGCCCCGGGCTTGCCATCACCCTGGTGGACTTTCGCAAGGATCCGGCCCACCCGGTTGTCACCCTGCCCTACGAGGTGTGGCGCGATAAGGTGCCGGTGGGCCGGTCCGTGCCGGTTACCGACGTCGACGGCGCCATCCTGGGCTACTATCCGGTCGTGAAGGTCTCGGCGCGCAAGAAATACCCCGGCACGCTTCTGGTTCAGGTGCGGGTGGATCGGCCCGTCGCCAAAAAAGCGGTCGGCATCTGGGTTCAGGAAAAGCATATCGAACCCATGACAGTTTATGAGAAGGCGCCGCCGGCGGATGAGGCCATTGTCTGCCGCTGCGAACGCATCACAGCCGGCGAAATCCGGGCGGCCATCCGGTCCGGGGTGCGAGACCTGAACCAGCTGAAAGCCCTGACTCGCGCCGGCATGGGCGCCTGCGGCTCCAAGACGTGCCGGCCCATGGTCTGGCGTATGTTCAAAGAGGAAGGGGTCGATCTGGGCACCGTCACCGACCGGGTGGACCGGCCGCTGTTCGTCGAGGTTTCCATCAGTGCCTTTGCCGGCATCCGGGGAGGATCAGATGACTGAGACTTACGACGCCATTGTTGTCGGGGCGGGCTCGGTCGGGATGCCGACGGCTCTCGCCCTGGGGGTAAAGAGACGGCGCACCCTCGTCATCGACATGCATCCCTCCCCCGGCCAGGGCGAAAACAAACACGCCATCGGAGGGGTGCGGGCGACCCACTCTGCGCCCGGCAAGATTCTGACCTGCCTGCGCTCGATCGAGATCCTCTCCACTTGGCAGAATCTCCACGGGGATGATATTGAGTGGCTCCAGGGCGGATACCTGTACCCGGTATATCGGGATTCCGACGCCGACATGCTGAAAAGCCTGCTGCCGCTCCAGAAATCCTACGGCCTGAAGATCGACTTCGTGGAGCCGGAGGAGATACGCGCTGTTCTCCCGGGCATTAACACCGACGGCCTTCTGGGCGGCACTTTCGCTCCGGAGGACGGCTCGATCTCGCCGCTGCTCGTGGCCAATGCCTACTACCGCCGCGCAGTCCGCTTGGGGGTCACCTTCCGGTTCAAGGAGAAGGTCACGCGCATTCTCGTTGACGGCGGCCGCGTCGTCGGGGTTGAGACGGACCATGGCCGCTATTCAGCCCCGGTGGTGGTGGATTGCGCCGGCCCGTTTTCGGGGCCGCTGGCCGAGACCGCGGGCATCCGGATCCCCGTTGCTCCGGACTGCCACGAGGCCGCCATCACCGAGCCGGTCCGGCCTTTTTTCCATTGCATGGTAGTGGACATCCGGCCGGCGTCGGGATCCAAGAACTTTTACTTCTACCAGAACCGGCATGGGCAGGTCGTGTTCTGCATCACGCCAGAGCCGCCCATAGTGGGGACCGACAAGCGCGAGACTTCTGTCTTTTTGCCCCAGATCTGCAACCGGCTGGTCCACCTGCTGCCGCGCTTGAAAAACCTGAGGGTCCGTCGGACCTGGCGCGGCCTTTACCCCATGACTCCGGACGGATCACCGGTGGTGGGCTGGAACCGAGAGGTCCAAGGGTTCGTGCACGCGACCGGCATGTGTGGGCAAGGTCTGATGCTCGGCACCGGCGTGGGCGAGCTTGTCACGCGGTTGGTGACCGAAAGCACCACCGCCCATGACGACATCATCCTCGCGGAATTCTCGCCCTACCGGGAGTTCCAGGGGATGGAGAAACTGAAATAAGGAGATGTTTAGTGTTTGGTGTTTAGTATTTAGAGACCCTGTCAAGCGACTACAAAACACTAAACACCAAACACTAAACCCTAAACACCCATACCCTCGCGCGCGGCGCGACCACAGGAGCCCACCATGTCCGCTTACAAGCTGAGCCTCGTCAAGACTTTCAATTACCAGCGTCCCGCCCTCGACAGGGGATACGCCAACCAGACGCTTCATGTGAATGTATCGAGCCTGGAGATCGCGGCCAGGCCGGTGACCCAGCAAATGAAGGACGTCTTCATTGGCGGCAAGGGCTTTGATCTCTGGTTGCTGTGGAACGCCGTGAAACCGACCACGCGCTGGAACGATCCCGAAAACGCCGTTTGCATCGCGTGCGGCCCGCTGGGCGGCACCCCGGCCTACCCGGGCTCGGGGAAAAGCATTGCGGCCACCCTCTCGCCCCTGACCGGGGCGGCCATCGACTCCAACGTGGGCGGCTACTTCGGACCTTATCTCAAGTTTTCGGGCTTCGACGCGCTGGGGATCCAGGGGAAGTCGGGAGCGGACCTGGTCGTGTACGTGGACGGCATCGACCAGAAGGTGCAGATCTTCGAGGCCACGGGACTGCCGGAGGATGCCTACCGGCTCTCGGAGGTGCTGACCGACCATTTTGCCCAGGGCAAACCCCGCAACATCTCCGTGGTGTCGGCCGGCCCCGGCGCCAAGAATACCTACTTCGGCTGCCTGAACTTCAGCTGGTACGATCCCAAGCGCAAGCGCGCACGTTACAAGCAGGCCGGCCGTGGCGGGGTGGGCACCGTCTTTGCCGACAAGGGAATCAAGGCGCTCGTCGCCCGCTGGGATTCCGCCATATCGCTTGACACCAACCAACCGGCCGACAAAGAGCGACTCAAAAAGGTCGCCAAGCTGCATTCCAAAGAGATCGTCGAGCTGGATCCCAAGCAGAACGAAATGGCCACCATCGGCACGACACACATCGTCACCATCATGAACGATCACGACCTGCTGCCGACCCACAACTTCCGCTACGGCAGCCATCGCGAAGCCCCCAACCTGGGTCAGGCGGTCTACCGCCGCCTCTTCGACCCCGGCTACGACGGCTGCTGGATGGGCTGCACCGTGGCCTGCTCGCACGGGGTGCGGGATTTCATCCCCCTGAGCGGTCCCTACCGGGGCCAGAAAGTGTTCGTCGACGGGCCGGAGTATGAAACCATCGCCGGCTGCGGCTCCAACCTCGGGATCTTCGACCCGCACACTGTGATTGAACTGAATTTCTACTGTGACGCCTACGGCCTGGACACCATCTCGGTCGGGACGGCCTCGGCCTTTGCCATGGAATGCTTCGAGCTCGGCCTGATCACCAGTGCGCACACTGGTGGGATGGATTTGAGCTTCGGCAACCGCGCCTCGGCCCTGGAACTCGTGCACCAGATGGCGCGGGGGGAGGGTTTCGGCAAGCTGGTCGGCCAGGGGGTGCGCCGGATGAAAGCCGTGTTCGCAACCGAATTCGGCGCCGACCCGAAGATCCTGGCCGACATCGGCATGGAGTCGAAGGGTCTGGAGTTCTCGGAGTACATGACCAAAGAGTCGCTGGCCCAGCAGGGCGGCTACGGCCTGGCGTTGAAAGGCCCCCAGCACGACGAGGCTTGGTTGATTTTCCTCGACATCGTCCACAATTTCATGCCCACCTTCGCTCAGAAGGCCGAGGCCCTGCACTGGTTTCCCATGTTCCGCACCTGGTTCTCGCTCTGCGGCCTGTGCAAGCTGCCCTGGAACGACATCGTCCCGGAAGACAACAAGAACAACCCGGAACCCGCCAAGGTGATGAAGCACGTCCAGTGGTACGCCGAGTACTTCAGTTCGGTCACCGGCCGCGAGTCCTCGGCCGACGACCTCATCCGCATGAGTGAGGCCGTTTACAACTTCCAGCGGCTCTTCAACCTGCGCATGGGCTTCGGCCGCCGGGAACACGACACCCTGCCCTACCGTGCCATGGGGCCGGTGACGGAGGTCGAGTACGAATCCCGCGCGGAGCGCTACGACAAGCAGCTCACCGAAACCTATATGGTCGACAGCGCCGGCAAGAGCACGGCCGAAAAAGTTGAGGTCCTACGTCAGCGCCGCGAGCAGCAGTATGAGCAGCTCAAGGATGCGGTCTACCAGCGCCGGGGCTGGACCTCTGACGGAATCCCCACCCTTGCAACCGTAAAGCGCCTTGGGATCGATTTCCCCGATGTGGTGGCCTTGCTCAAGGCCAGCGGAGTGACGGCATGATTCGGGTGGCCGGGAAAGAGCATCCCTGGCATCAGGGGATGACGGTCGCGGACTTGCTCCGGGAGTGGGGCGAAGACCCGGACCCGCCCGTCGTGCGCATCAACGACCATTACGTGTCTCGTCCCAACTTCGCTCAGATGACGATCCCCGACAACGCCGAGATCTTTTTCGTCCCGATGATCGCCGGAGGATGAGACTATCGGCCCGGCGTTAGGGTGCGGCCCCAAAAGGCGCGGAAGGCCAGTTGAAGTTCAGTAAAAATATATCATTACACTAAAATGCCGCGCCGCAGCCCGGATGATCGGTTGAGGGCAGCGACTGACTGTCTGAGCCGCTTACGGGATCTTGGCCCGGACCCTCTCCCCCAACCGCGCCGCTGCCACAACCCGACGGGGTACCCTAATTCTCTATAGAGAAGGAGAGCCAGGTCCGGGCATGGAACCCGTTAGCGGCGAGTTTCAGCCGCGAATCGAAACCGTTTATCCGGGCTGCGGCGCCTACCTTATCTTCATCTCAAATGCCAAGGCCCCAGATACTCCGGCCCACCCCTTTTGCAATTTGCAATCATCGGAAATCCATGGTATTTTTTTAGTATTGGAACCGAATGAACAGCCGTAGCCGTCCGGCGGTTCCTCGCCATTTTCCCTCAAGTTTCAGCTGCCACCAGCCGAAATAATCCTCAGCGTGGCTGCAATTCCGAGGAAAGCCAGGGCAGAGGTTCTGTGGACACTGCGGACCCGTGGCTGAGATCCAGCCGGCGTCTCCGGCGGGACCGGCGTGGGGACTCATCGGTATCCAAGCTGAACCTGCCATCGCGTGTACGGCGCGCGGGCGGCAGGGCCAGAATTGGGCTCATCAGGTGGGGACACCATGCCGACTATTTTCGCGAGCAATTTTCTTAGCGCTGTTGCCACGGTTCTCAAGTTTGCACTGAACATTTTCATGTGGATCATTATCGCCCGTGCGGTGCTCTCGTGGGTGAACCCCGATCCGTACAACCCCATCGTGCGGTTCATCCACAATGTGACCGAGCCGGTCTTGTTTCAGGTTCGGCGGAGGCTGCCGGTGGTCTTCGGCGGCATTGACCTCGCGCCGGTAGTGGTCTTTCTGGCGATCATGTTTCTGGAGTATTTTGTGGTCAACAGCCTGTACGAGCTGGCGGCCGGAATGCGATAGTTTAAGCTTGGGAGGATGCATCATGGCGCTCACACCCCTCGACATCCAGCAGCAACGATTCCGGATCGGATTCCGGGGATACGACCCCAAGGAAGTGGAAGGCTTCCTGGAGCAAGCGGCCAACGCTTGCGAGGACCTGCAGCGGGAGAATCTTCGCATGAACGAAGAGGTGATAAAAATGCAGGGCTACATCGAAGAGTACAAGGCGCGGGAGAGCACCTTCAAGCGCGCCCTGCTGCACTCCCAGAAGGTCCTGGATCAGATGCAGGAAAACGCCCGCCGCAAGGCGGACCTCATCGTGGCCGAGGCTCAGACCAAGGCCGACAAGCTGCTTCAGCACGCCCAAACCCGGATGGCGCAGCTTCAAGAAGCCATCGCGGACCTGAAGCGCCAGCGGGTGCAAGTGGAAGCGGAGATCACCTTCGTGATCGAGTCTCACCGCCGACTGCTGGAGGCGGGGCGCGAAGCCACCCGCGAACTCGACCTGCGCGACGAGAAGCTGAAGATCTTGAAACCAGCCAAGTAGGCTGCCGCACGGTGAAGCCGACGGCGGCAGCAGCCGTCCTCGCCTCGGGCGCGGTCGGCACCAAGGGGAACTGAGGGACATTCATGGCTAAAATCGATGCGTTTTTCAAACTGATGCACGAGCAAGGCGCCTCGGACCTGCACCTGGTGGCCGGGCAACCGCCGGCGCTGCGGATCCGGGGTGAGGTCGAGCGCGTCAAATTCAAGGTTTTGACCAGCGACGATCTGCGGGGCATGCTCTACGAGATCACCCCTGAGCACAAGATCAAGCTCTTCGAGGAAACGGGGGACATGGACTTCGGCTACGAGATCCCGGGGTTGGCGCGCTACCGCGCCAACTACTTCATGCAGAAAAACGGGGTGGGCGCAGCGTTCCGGGAAATCCCCAACACCATCCTGACCGCCGAGCAACTCGGTCTGCCGCCGGTGGTCTCCAAGCTGGCCATGCTGCCCCGCGGGTTGATCCTGGTGACCGGACCCACCGGAAGCGGCAAGTCCACGACCCTGGCCTCCATCATCGATGTGGCCAACCGCAACCGCAAGGACCACATCATCACCGTCGAGGACCCTATCGAATTCGTCCACCAGAGCCAAGGCTGCATTATCAACCAGCGCGAGGTCGGCATTCACACCAAGAGCTTCTCGGCCGCCTTGAGAGGGGCGCTGCGCGAGGACCCGGACATCATCCTGGTCGGTGAAATGCGCGACCTCGAAACGATCTCGCTTGCGGTCGAGGCGGCCACCACCGGCCACCTGGTCTTCTCGACCCTTCACACCTCCAGCGCCCACAAGACGGTCGACCGCGTGGTCGAGGTTTTTCCGGCCCAGGAGCAGGGGCTGATCCGCTCCACCCTGGCCGACGGCCTGCGCGCGGTGATCTCCCAGGTTCTCTTCAAGCGCATCGACAAGATCGGGCGCATCGTGGCGCTCGAAATCCTGATCGCCACCCCCGGCGTGCGCAACCTTATCCGGGAAGGCAAGAGCCACCAGATCCCGTCCATGATCCAGACCGGGAAAAAGTACGGCATGACACTGCTGGACGATTCGATCATGGAACTGTTCAAACGCGGCAACATCAGCGCCGAGGACGCCTACGCCAAATCCAACGAAAAGGCGCGCTTCCGTCCGCTGCTGAGGGGCAATCCCGTTGATTTCACGGAGGCCTGATCGTGAAAAAGCAGGAGATTGATCACATCCTGGTCAAGATGCTTGACTCCCATCGCGAGGTGTCGGATTTGAACTTCACGGTGGGCAAACCCATGCAGGTAGAGAGCGCCGGCGAACTGGTGCCGGTGGAGGTGCGCAACAGCGCCAAGCCGCTCAGCGCCTTCCAGACCGAAACGATCGCGCTGAACCTGATCAACCAGGACCGCCGGCTCACCGAAACGTTTCTGAGGACCGGCTCCTGCGACCTGTCCTATGCCCTGCCGGGCAAGGCGCGCTTCCGCGTCAACATCTTCTCGCAGGGCGGAAACGTCTCCATTGTCTGCCGCAAGCTGGAATCCAAGATCCCCACCGTTGAGGAACGCGGCCTTCCCAAGGCCATGTACCAGATCGCCAAGGAAAAAAACGGGATCGTCTTCGTCACCGGAGCCACAGGCTCCGGCAAGACCACGACCCTGGCCGCGATCCTGGATGATATCAACGAACGCCGCTCGGTGCACATCGTTACCCTCGAAGACCCGGTGGAGTACCAGCATCCCCACAAGAAGGCCACCTTCAACCAGCGCGAGCTCGGCATGGATTTCGACGCCTATGCCGGCGGCCTGCGCGCCGCCCTGCGGCAGGCCCCCAAGGTGATTCTGGTGGGCGAAATGCGCGACCGGGAAACGGTCGAAATCGGCCTGAGCGCATCGGAGACCGGCCACCTGGTGCTGACCACCCTGCACACCACCGACGCGGGATCCACCATCAACCGCATCCTCGGCATGTTCTCCAACGAGGATGAGCAGCAGATCCGCATCCGTCTCGCGGATTCCCTGCGGTGGATCGTCTGCCAGCGGCTGCTGCCCAAGGTCGGGGGGAGCCGGGTCGCCACCTTCGAGATCCTAAGCACCAGCCTGCGGGTCAAGGACGCCATCCTCAACGGCGAGTCCGAGGGCAGAACGTTTTACGACATCATGGAAGCCGGAAACGCCTTCGGGATGATCACCTTCGACCAGCATCTGGTCTCGCTCTATGAGCAGGGTCTGATTACCCAGGAAACCGCCCTGGCCTATGCCTCCCACCGGGGAGCGGTAGGCCGGGGCGTCGACATGATCAAGAGCTCGCGGGGCGAGGCCACCACCGACATCGGCAAGCTCGAGATCGACAAGGCCTATAACAAAATGATTTGACGGACCGACCGATGAATATCATCTGCACCAACTGCCAGAGCCATTTTAAGATTGCCGACGACAAGATTCCGCCGGGCCGCTCCGCCTCCTTCCCATGTCCCAAATGCCGCACCCGGATCACCGTCGGCTCAGGGCCCGCCGGGCTCGATGGCAAGGTATCCTTAAACGAGGTCGACACCAGTGCCTACAACCCGGCTGACCGTCCCTTCGATTTCGTTGAGGAGGAGGGCAAAACCGCGCTGGTGTGCGAACAGCATCCCCTGGTCAAAAAACCGGTTATCGAAAGCCTGGAACTCTTGGAGTATCAGATCACGGTCGCCGAAAGCGCACGGGATGCCCTCAAACGCATGCGGTACCACGTCTATGACCTCATCGTGGTAGACGAGGATTTCGACACCGACAACCCGGAAACCAATGGCGTTCTGATCTACCTGGAGCGCTTGGGCATGGCCGTGCGCCGCAACATGTTTATCGCCATGATCTCCAACCGCCACCGCACCATGGACAACATGACGGCCTTCCTGAAAAGCGTCAACCTGATCATCAACACCAAGAACATGGAAGATTTCGGCAAAATCATCAGCCGGGGCCTCACCGATCATCTATCCTTCTACCGGGTGTTCCAGGAGAAGCTCAAGGAGACAGGTCGCGCCTGAGCCAGCCACATCCCACGATTCGCAGCTGCCCTTCGGACTGCCTAGACAAAAACTTGCTTGGCGGTTGGCCCATCTGGTATGATTTAATTCGAAAATAGATTCTATCGGCATTGCCTCCGCCCGGATCATACGGTTTCGTTCGCGTCTGAAACTCGCCGCCAACGGGCTCCAGGTCCGAACCCGATCCGTCTCCGAAAAAACGGCCGGAGATGTTCCATTGTAACGAGGCTTCACCGATGGTTCGGCATGGGGTCCGGACCAAGACCCCGTAAGCGGCTCAGACAGTCAGCGGCTGCCTCAACCGGTCATCCGAGCTCCGGCGTCTGATTTCCATTTTTATTGGAGGCCGCCTTCAGTGGCCAGGATGGTTTAACATGAAAATGAGGAGGGAATTCATTTGGACCCAAGTATAAACGCCGTCGAAGACGGCGTTTATCAGATCACCCTCACCCCGCCCCTGGCAGGGTTCACCGACTTTATCAGCGCCTGGCTGGTCAAAGGGCCACCGACTTTTCTGGTCGATGTCGGCCCCGCCTCGACCTCGGATCAGCTCATCCATGCCTTGGCAGCTCTGGACGTCCCCCGGCTGAACTATATTCTGCTGACCCATATCCATCTCGACCACGCCGGCGCCGCCGGGCATATCGCCGGCCGCTTCCCGGCCGCGACCATCGTCTGCCACCCGAAAGCCATTCCCCACCTGGTCGACCCGAGCCGGCTGTGGGAAGGGACCCGCAACGTCCTGGGCTCCGTGGCGCTGGGCTATGGGCCCCTGAAGCCGGTGCCGGCCGAGCGCTTGGTTGACGCTCAGGGATTTGCGGCCGGGAGCATCACCGCTCTGCTTACACCGGGCCATGCCGCTCACCACGTCAGCTATTTCACCGCACCGGCTCTCTTTGTCGGCGAAGCCTGCGGCGTGCTTTACACGCTGGCCAGCGGGAGAGAATACATGCGACCGGCCACTCCTCCCGCTTTTTTCATGACCACCGCCCTGCAAAGCCTCGATGCCCTCATCGCGCGCGCGCCGGATCAGATGGTGGTCGGCCACTTCGGAATGAGGCCTGACGGTTGCGCCCTGCTCCGCAGGCACCGGGATCAGCTTCTCTTCTGGGAGCAGTGGCTGTACGCGGCCAGCCGGATCTATCCCGCAGATGAAACGGTTCAGCGCTGTGCCGAGGGCCTCTTGGTGGATGACCCCCTGCTGGCAACCTTTCCAGACTTTTCGAAGCCGGTCCAGGAGCGGGAGCGGTACTTCCTGGAAAACAGTGTCAGCGGGTTTTTAGGTTGGATTCGAGATAAGAAATAATGCTCAGCTGTTTAGAATCGCATCCACCACCTTGACCGTGGCGACCGTGTTCCTCACGTCGTGCACGCGCACGATGTGGGCACCGTTGAGAACGGCCGCGGCCACGGCGGCCTGGGTGCCGGTTTCGACCACCGGCAGGCTCGGGGATATGTCCTTCTCGCTGTCGGGTTTGACCAGGCGGCGGATGAAGGCCTTGCGGGAAGGGCCCACGAGGATGGGCAGATCCAGGCCGACGAACTCGGGCAGCCGCCGGATTAACTGCAGGTTGTGCTCGAGAGTCTTGCCGAAACCGATCCCCGGGTCCAAGATGAGTTTGGCGCGAGGGATTCCATGCCGTTCGGCGCCGGCGGCGGCCTTCTCCAGGAAGTCCCGGATATCGGCTATCAGCTCCTCGTAGTGCGGGGCCACCTGCATGGTCCGTGGCTCCCCGCTCATGTGCATGAGGACGACCGGCACCCCGAACTCGGCAGCGACGTCCGCCAAACCTGGATCAAAGCGCAGGGCGGCGATGTCATTGATCATGGCGGCACCCGCGTCGAGTGCACGCCGCGCCACCGCGGCCTTGGTGGTGTCGACGCTGATCGGGGCCCGAATGCGCGCCGCAAGCGCGGCGACCACCGGCACCACGCGCCGAATCTCCTCCTCAGCCGTGACGGGATCCGCAAACGGCCGGGTTGACTCACCGCCGACGTCGATGATGTCGGCCCCCTCGGCGGCCAGCCGCTCCCCCTGGGCCACGGCGAAGCCGGGATCCAAAAACCGCCCTCCGTCCGAAAAAGAATCCGGAGTCACGTTTAGGATCCCCATGATGCAGGTCCTGCGGCCCAGCTCCAGGACATGCCGCCCCCACGCCAGTCGGTATGCCTTCCGAGTGACCATTGCAGCTGTTACGCCTGGGTGTTGACGACCTGGGGCTGTGGAGCGGGCTCCTCGTCTTCCTCGAT
This sequence comes from Hyphomicrobiales bacterium, assembly GCA_050257775.1. Taxonomy (GTDB): domain Bacteria; phylum Desulfobacterota; class Desulfobacteria; order Desulfobacterales; family SpSt-501; genus SpSt-501. Next base: position 3,784 of record JBLMXM010000215.1, on the reverse strand, counting down.
TTTCTTGGAGGGCAGCTGGATGCCGGGCCGCAGACCGAGGATGAGTTCATCCAGCTCTTTGCCCATGATGGTTTCTTTTTCGAGGAGCTCGTCGGAGAGCTTGTGCAGGATATCCAGATTGTCCAGCAGAACCTTGCGGGCGCGCTCGTAAGCGCTATCGATCAACCGATGGACCTCGGCGTCGATCTTCTGCGCGGTGGCATCCGAATAATCCCGGTGCTGGACGATCTCACGGCCGAGGAAGACATGCTCTTCGCCCTTGGCGTAATTGAGCGGCCCGAGGGCGTCGCTCATGCCCCAGTTTCGCACCATCTGCTCGGCCAGGGCCGTAGCCTGCTTGATGTCGTTGGCCGCCCCGGTGCTGATGCGGTTGAAAACGATCTCCTCGGCCACCCGGCCGCCGTAGGCCACCGACAGCTCGCTTTCCAGCTGGTCGCGGAACTTGAAATCCCGCTCCTCGGGCAGAAACCACGTCACGCCGGCCGCGCGGCCGCGGGGGATGATGGTGATCTTGTTGACGGCATCGGTTTCCGGCAGGAAGCGCGCCACCAGGGCATGGCCGCCCTCGTGGTAGGCCGTCACCTTCCGGTCCTCCTCCTTGATCACCTTGGACTTGCGCTCGAGCCCCATGTAAACCTTGTCCTTGGCGTCATCGAAATCCCGCATGTCCACCTTTTCCTTGCCGCGCTTGGCGGCCAGAAGGGCGGCCTCGTTCACCAGATTCTCGAGGTCGGCGCCGGAAAAGCCGGGGGTGCCCTTGGCCAGAACGTGCACGCTCACGTCCTGAGCGACGGGGGTCTTGCGCATGTGGACGTTCAGGATCATCTCGCGGCCCTTGATGTCCGGCAGCGAAACCACCACTTGGCGGTCGAAGCGGCCCGGCCGCAGCAGGGCCGGATCGAGGACGTCGGGCCGGTTGGTAGCCGATATGAGGATGACGCCCTCGTTGGACTCGAAGCCGTCCATCTCGACGAGCAGCTGGTTCAGGGTCTGCTCCCGTTCATCATGGCCGCCGCCCAGTCCGGCACCGCGATGCCGGCCCACCGCATCAATCTCGTCGATGAAGATGATACAAGGGGCGTTCTTCTTGCCTTGGACAAAAAGGTCCCTCACACGGGAGGCTCCGACGCCGACGAACATCTCCACAAAGTCGGATCCGCTGATGCTGAAGAAGGGCACGCCCGCCTCTCCCGCGATGGCCCGGGCGAGAAGCGTTTTCCCGGTTCCCGGCGGGCCCATCAGCAGGACCCCTTTCGGGATTCGGCCGCCCAGGCGAGTGAATTTTTTCGGGTCCTTGAGGAAATCGACGATCTCCTGGAGCTCTTCCTTAGCCTCGTCAATGCCGGCAACGTCGGCGAAGGTCACTTTCTCCGAGGTGTCCGACATGAGCCGGGCGCGGCTCTTGCCGAAGGAAAGCGCCTTGCCGCCGCCGGACTGCATCTGACGCATGAAAAAAACCCACACGCCGATCAGCACGAGCATCGGAAACCAGGACACCAGCAACGACATGTACCACGGCGACTCGGATTCCGGCTTGGCGCTGATCATCACGCGCTTCTGCCGCAGCAAGCTTATCAGCTCGGGGTCGGACGGCGCGTAAACCTTGTAGCGGGCGCGGTTCACGTCGGTCACGTACAATTCCTTTCCCTGGATGACCACCTCCGCCACGCGGTCGTCATTCACCATGGACAGGAACTGGGAATAATTGAGATTCGATTCGCTGAGATGCTGCTGGCTGAACAGGTTATACAGCATGACCATCATTAGAGTAATGACCAGCCAGAGCGCCAAATTTTTGTAAAACGGGTTCAATGCCGCTTACCTCCTAAGAGTGCCGCCAAGAAAGATAGCCACCTACCGCTTTAAGTATTCCTTATCTCCCGCGAAAATTCAAGTGCCATCTGCCTCTAAGCTCGTACTGCCCGGAAGCTGGGTTTTGAATTTGCCGATCTATACCTTCAATTTGAACGATCCGTATTCTGGATTCTGGCGGCAAGGCCCGGAGGGTCTGGTGGAACTCGATGAAATCGCTCAATTTAAGTGAACGTAATCACTTCCTCAGGCTTAGCAACCAAGACCTCGGCCTTCAGCACCCGCCGGGTCAAGGGGTTGATCCGAGCCTGGTGGTCAACGCGATGGCCGGCCACCCAGAGGATCCGGCCTTCGCTGACGAGCAGCGGACAGCGCCGCCGCTCCGCGTCCGGGACTTTGTGATCGCTGAAGAATTTCTTTAATTTCTGGCTTCCGCCGGCGCCCAGGGGATAGAACCGGTCGCCAGGGCGCCGGTTGCGGATGGTGATCGGGAACTGGACGGCATCGCGATCCAGAAAAGCGGTTTGCGCGTCCGCAGTCGTCGGGTCCGCCACGGCATGGCGGGGCACCTCGGACAGCCTGATGCGATCGCCGGTTTCGCGGATCAGCAGCACGCCGCCCTCCGGCAGGCTGTATTCGTAGTCGCCCGGGGGCGTCCGGGGCGGCGCCAGCGCGAGACCGGGGTCCTGCTGCGCAAACACCAGTTGGCCCTGATGGCGCAACACGCGAAGGTTCCCCGGCAGGTACACGGGGCCTGCTCCACCGCTTAACCGCGACAGCTGGATGATCTGCTCGACGTGAGCAAAGCCGATGCGGCTCAGGTCCCCACGGGAGATCCGCAGAGCCGATCGGACCATGCGGCGTGCGGCCGCGAGCGGCAGCTTGTCGAGGCCGTCCGCGGCAAGCGCCAGCCGTCCCGGACGGCGGTCTGTGATCAACTGCTCGAAGACCGGCCGCAGAAGATCCTCGATCCATTCTTCCTCGGCCGCCAGGACCTCGGCCGTCCGGCTGAGGGTGGCGCGCACGCCCTGCCGGTAGTCGCTCTCCAGCAGAGGGATCAGGCGGTGGCGGATCCGGTTGCGCAGCATGGCGCTGTCCGTGTTCGTCCGGTCCTTCAGGAACACCAATCCCCGGCTGCGCAAGTAGTCCTCGATGTCGTTGCGGCCGGCGCGGATCAGGGGGCGAATGTACACACCCTGCCGCATCGACCGAATACCCCCCAGACCCAGCCGGCCGCCGCCACGCAACAGGTGCAGAAGCAGGGTTTCGGCGTTGTCATCGGCGTGGTGGCCCAGGGCCACCATGGTGTAGCCCTGCTGACCGGCCGTCCGCTGGAAAAAGTCATAACGGGCCTTGCGCGCGGCCTCTTCGAGGGACAGATGCAACTGGCGTTGCATCCGGGCCACGTCGATCTTCTCCACGCGGGCCGAAAGTCCGAGGCCTGCTGCCATGCGCTGAACGAACTCCGCATCCCGCCCGGATTCCTCACGCAAGCCATGATCGAGATGGGCCACCCCCAGATGCAGCCGGTAGCGCTCGGCGCGCGCCCTCAGCAGGTGCAGCAGCGCCACCGAGTCGGGGCCGCCGGATACGGCGACGAGAATTGAATCGCCGGCAGCGATCAACCCGTCTCGTGCCACCGTCTCGTCGAACAATCGATCCAGGCGGGTGAGTGGGGGGGCTCTGGGTGGGACCATGGCTCTTTTCTAGGGCAAGCTTCTTTGCAAGTCAATTGGCGGTCGTTTTACGACTCTTTTTTTTCAGCCATTTCGGCTTGAAAAATAGCGCGTCCCGCCGTAAGATACTAAATCGTGTGGCCTGGACTGGCCCGACCGGTCGCCACGCAACAGGCGGTCACGAACCTCGTCAGGTCCGGAAGGAAGCAGCGATAAGTGATGCAGGCTGTGTCGTGGATCGATGCCGGGTTGCGGTGGTTCAGGCCACACATCTCAAAACTTCAGGGACGCCGGGC
>JBLMXM010000214.1:0-5379 GCA_050257775.1 Hyphomicrobiales bacterium | reverse complement strand
GGAAATTGCCGTTGGGGTCCTCGACCCGGTCCAGGCACCATTGAAACACCCCGAACTCGTTTTCCTGGCGTGAGCCGGGCTGGCTCCCGAAAGAGTAGCGCACCCCGTCCCGGGTCGTCATGATCCAGCCGGAAGCGGCTGAGGCCACCTGGTATCTCGAGAACGCCTCCTCCCGCCTGGCGCCGTAAAAACCCGCTCCCCAATCCGGCCGTGTTACGAGTTCTTCGCCGTCGTGCTCGAAAGCGGCGCTCTTGTAGTCCAGGCCGTTTCGGGTGGAACGCTGGATCGCACCCAGCGAGAGGCTCCAGCCCACCCCCGTCATGCCGTTGCGGCCGCTGCTGTTGTATTCGAGCGAAAGCCGGGGAGCCATTCCTTTCCTGCCTGGCGGAACGGAAATGGGATAGCTCAGCCTGGCCGCACCGCTGTTGGCCATGCTGTCGGCTACATTGAGCGGGAGCGGCGGGCCGACATACTCCTGGGGAAGGATGGCCGGGTCATACGGCGGTTCGACTTGCTGTGCGGCGGCCGGTGCGATCCCCATGAAAACGACGAGAATTACGACGATGCCGATGGGCTTGCCCTTCATAAACGTATTGTCCTGGAGCTTGGCCGCTGCCTGGGTTCATCCCCCCAACCCGGATATCGCATGAAGTGGCCGGGCTAAGGCTCCACCGTGATCTGCTTCACCACGATGCGACCGAACGCGTCGTATTCGAAAAAGTTACCGGCTGGCACCGGAGCCTCGGACCTGTCGGCCGGGTCGGTGCCGGCTCGGTATTCCTGGTAGTTGCTGTAACCGTCGCCGTCCGCGTCGTCCTGGCCCCCCTGGTCGAGATGTCCGAACCTGGCGTACTCCCAGGCATCCGGCAGCCCGTCTTGATCGTCGTCAACTTGGGGCGGGTAGGAGATGACCAGGCTCACCGCAGCGCCATCCATCACCGGGCTATCAGCTTCCGGTCGCTGATCTACAACTTCGTTCTTGGGTACCTCCGGTTTCGGCACAGTGCCGATGCGTCCCACCTTGAGTCCCGCTGCGGCCAGCACCTCGCGCGCCTGGGCCAAGCCCAGTCCCACCACCTTGGGAACGGTCAGACCGCGCGGTTCGGCCGTGATGACGACCAACTGGGGAAGGCTTTCGTCGCTGCCGTCGTCGACCACGAGCTGAACGATGTAGACACCGGCTGCATCCGCCGTGAAGGCTGAAGTCACGGCCGATCCGTCCGAGAAGAAGGCGCCGCTTCCGGCCGGTTTCGCCGCGAATGTCCAGCTGAAAGTCAAGAAATCGCCATCCGGATCCGTTGAGCCGCTGCCATCCAAGGTGACAACATCTCCGACGAAGACCGCGCGGTCGTCGCCGGCATCAGCGCAAGGGGGCCTGTTGGGTGGGCCGTTGGTCGCGCTGCCACCATCCGTCCCGTCATTGCCTGGGTCAGGGAGAACGGGATCCTTTGGTGGATCGGTGATCGGTCGGGTGATGGGATCAATGACCGGTGGCGGCAATAGCGCAACGCGGTTGTCGGGTCCATACCGTGCGAACAGCGGGACTTTGCGGTGGGGCAGGCCATTTTCGTCCGCACCGGTGATGCCGGCCGCTCCGCCGGCTGACGCAGTTGCCGGGGCCGCCGGAAGCGGTGAATTTTTTATGAGTTCAGTGAGGCTCCAAGGTGCAGCAGGATCGATGGGTTGTGTGGGAGACAGGGCTGTCCTGGAATGCGGCGAATCGGCGATGGTGGGGGAGTGCCGCTCAAGCAGTTGAATCATCGCGGCGGCCATCCTTGAAGGCCCCCCGTCGCGCCGCGGCTGGGCAGCAGACCTTTTTTCGACTCGGCCGGTCGCAGCGCCGCCGCTTTCCGGGCGCATCCCGGCATCACCGCCCGTTTCGGGCGCGTCCGTTCGCGCCGCCGGTACCGGGAGCGATATCGAAGCGTCCGGCGCAGGATTCCCGCGGTTCTGTGAAACATCAGTCCATGTTGCGAAGGTTGCGGCTAATGCGAGGGAGCCGGTCAGGAGCAAGAGGAGAAAGCGCGGTTTTCCAACCATGGCCCATTCCCTCCGGTAGGGAAATTCCTCTACCAGAGCGAACAGTGCCGGTCAAGACAAAAAAGTCATATTTTTCAATGGTTTACACGAATTGACGGGGATTGACACAACTTTACAGCAGTTGACAGCAAAAGGGGTAATACTCCAAACACTAAACCCCGACCACGAAAACCCCAAAACCGTGCCGGCCTACTTACCGAAATCTTTGAACAACAGCCCCAGCTGTTCCAGGTGGGCGCGCTCTTCGTTGGCTATTTGGAGCAGCACGGCTCTGCTTTCAGCGGTCTTGGCGCGGTCGGCAGCGCGCTGGTAGAGATCGAGCGCCTGGGCTTCTATCCCCATGGCGAGGGAGACGACTTCCGCCGCGTTTTCCAGATCGGGCTGGTAGCGGGCGAGGTATTCCTCGGTCGTGAGGCCGCCCTCCATAGCCGCAGCGACGATTCCGGACGCAAATTCATCCCGGCTCACCGCCGCCCCGGAAATCCGGGCGTATTCGCTGAAGATGCGATCCTGGTGCTTGACCTCGATGCCGGACAGCTTGCCGAACAACTGCCTGGCCGTCTCGCCTCGCACCTTTGGAACCATCGATTCGTAAAAGCTGCGCAGGCCCTCCTCGAGGCCGTAGGCCACCACCAATGTCTCCTGAGGCGATTCCATACCGGAGAACAGGGCAAGTCCCAAATCTTCGGGCCCGACCGCCTTTTCACTGTTCCAGGCCTTGATGCCCCCGGACAGATTGTACACCTCCTTGAACCCCTTGGCTGCCAGAAACTGAGCGGCGATGCGGCTGCGACCTCCTATCGCGCAATGCACGATGGTCGGCTTCTCCGCATCGATTTCGGACAGGCGTTCGGACAGCTGCGGCAGGGGAATCAACCTTGATCCCGGGATGTGCTCGGATTCGTATTCTTCGGGCTGGCGCACATCGAGCAGCGTATATGAATCAGCTGCCGCGCGGCTCATGAATTCCCTGGCCTCGGTCGCATCCATTGCTTTTACCGGCGTGAAAAACTGTTTCCAGCGCATGGCGTTTCGCTCCATGATGACGAGGATATGAGGGGATTTTCGATGTTTCCTACCGCAACCGTCATCTCAATTCAATACCCTTGACACCCTGCGTATGGATGCCTAGGGGTTGAGCAGGCCATAGAAACAGAGGCTGGGTCACTCCGGTTGTAGGGTACTCTCGCCAAATCCCCTGCCATTTCGAAACTGCAGGTGCGATCTTCTGCAAACTCTGATGTGATCGGCGGTCGACCCAGTCAGCTCATTCGGTCATCCCGCATTCATTACGAAGGTTGCGAGCGGTGACGTGGCTGAAGCTTTTGCAATGTTGCCAGCCGGTGAGGAGCCTGTGAGGGCCCTGATCGGCTCTGCTCGGGGATGTCCGTTCCCGGCAGCGGTAGAGGAGGACACCATGAAGGGCCGAGTGTTCATCATAGCCATTATGATCCTGGCACTGACGGCGGCTATGCCGGCGCTCCGTGCCAGTGCGGATCCGTTAACAATTATGGCCGTCATCGGCGTGCTCACCGTGCTGTCGGTGAGTTCAGCCGATATGATTGCCCGCAGCGACGAGGATACCAAAGACATGCGCGCTCAGCAGGAGCAGGCCGCCCGGTTGCACGCCCGCGCCGAGGCGTCCGCAGAGGCCTTAAGCGCGGCTGCGACACATTAACCTCTTTTTTATTGTCCTGCCGGAGAGCCCGGAACCCGGGAGGGCCTTCCGTTTGACCGCTGCGCCTGCGGGACGCCATTCGGTGCAGGCTGGGGGCGGCGCGCATCCGCGGGAGCCTCGCGCCGCACGGAGGGTTGCACCGGTTTCTGCTCGCGTCCCAGTTGCTGCGCCGGCTTCGCTTCCGCACGGTTCGGCGAAAGGCGGCTGGCCGGCTCGCCCGGTAGTGGCCGCGCCGGGACCCGAGTGCCCTCGATCCGATTCGGCGCGGGCGCAGACGGTGCCTTGGGCCGGCTGACGGCCGGCTCCGGGCGGGCCGGGTTCGCTGCCGGTTCCTTACGATCCGGCCGCAGCGGCGATTGGGTCTGCTGTGGCGGCCGATGGGCCACGGGCGGCTGGCTCTCGGCGTACCGGGCAGGCCGGGGCTGCACTTCATTCTTGGGCGGCGCCGGCGGTTGGGTGCGGCCGGTCGTGGCGTGCCGCTCTACCGAGCTCTGACCGAACGGCGGGCGAAGCCATTCCCCAGTGTTTTCGTGGAGCTGCGGTCGAGGCACGATGTGCGGCCCGGGAGCGGGAGCCCCAGCCGCATCCGGCTTTCGACCCTCTCGATCGCCCGGCTCTGCGAAGGCCTGGGGCGGGCGGGTGGATACCACCGGCCGCTTCAAGTCCTTCTCGGGAGGACGGAGGGCCTGTCGGCTCGCGGGTGCAGCACGCGCCGGCGTTTCACGAGCGCGGAGCGGGGCGCCCATCGGCTGTAAATCCTTCGCATCGACTCGAGTGAAGCGGCCGTGAGAGAAGCCGTCACGGTGGAACTGGTCTTCGCGTACGGACACCACAGCATTATGAACGCCGGCGTTGCGGTATACGTGGATCTCCTCCACCTTCACCACGGTCGTGCGATGTACCACCACGTTGTTCACGACTCGCGGTCCGGCCCAACCGCCCCACCAGGGCCTGTGGATAAACCCCGGCCGGCCCCACCAGGGTATGCACGGCTCGCCCCATCCCAGCGCGACCCAGCCGACGACGGGGCCGTTGCCGCCAATGGCTGCGGCGCCATGGGGTCCCCCGTAGAAGGCCACGAGGGCGGGAGCATAGACCGGCCTTGCCACCATCGGTCCCGGCGCCCAGCACCAGTAGCTATTCAAGTAGACCCAGCGGCCGTAGTGATAGGGCGCCCAGCCCCACGGGGCGGTGTCCACCCAGGTCCAGCCGTAATACGGGTCGAGGGTCCAGCTCCCCGTGCTGTAAGGAGCCCATCCGGCTGGGACTCCGGTCGGCACCCACACGGGACCGTAGTCGGGGACATCCCGCCATCGCCCGTACCGGTCGAGGTCGCTTGCGCCGTAGACGCCGGGCGGGACATAGCGGGCGCTCTCAGAGTCCAGCAGCCATTCGGTGCGCGCATAGTTCCAGTTGTCCCAGGAGTCGAGGGGCGGTGCCGAGTAGGAGGAGACGGCCGGATGCTCGGAGCCTTCGATGACCACCTCTTCGCTCGGGGCAATGCTGAAAGCCTCACCGCTGGCGGGGCTGACGAAAGCCCGGCCGGCGCGGTGGACGATGAAGGAGGTGCGCTCGCCGATGACGTCCACGCGGTAATATCCCGGCCGATCGATCGTGAAGGCCGCGTTCGGCGTGGCCACCTCCACCGTGTGCGCGGGCTC
>JBLMXM010000213.1:0-4602 GCA_050257775.1 Hyphomicrobiales bacterium | reverse complement strand
CGCTCACCCAGCTGCGGGGCACCGAGGCCACCATCCCCCAAATCGAGTCCGGCCTCCGGCAGGCCAAGAACGCGCTCTGTACCCTGCTCGGCGTGCCGCCCCGTCACCTGGAGTCCATGCTGGGGGACCGCTCGCGCATTCCGAAGGCTCCGCTCGAGGTCGCCGTCGGCATTCCCGCCGACCTGCTCCGGCGGCGGCCGGACATCCGTAGCGCCGAACTTCAGGCGGCAGCCCAGTGCGCCCTCATCGGCGTCGCCAAGGCGGACCTCTACCCGGCTTTCAGCTTGAATGGCGCCTTCGGCTTCCTGGCCAGCGATGTGGGCCGGTTCAATCTTGGCGACATCGCTTCCTGGAGCAGCCGTTACGGCTCCTTCGGTCCCTCGTTCACATGGAATATTCTGAATTACGGTCAGATCACCAACGTCGTCCGCGTACAGGACGCCCGGTTCCAGGAGTTGATCTTCAGCTACCAAGACACGGTGCTGCGCGCACAGCAAGAGGTGGAGGACGGCCTGACCAGTTTCCTGCAGTCCCAGATTCGCCTTGTCAGTCTAGAAGAAGCAGCTACGGCGGCCAAGCGTTCGGCCGACCTCGCCCTCATCCAGTATCGCGAGGGCGCCACCGACTACACCACGGTCATCACCGCTCAGGCTGCCCTGCTCGCCCAGCAAGACACCCTGGCGACCGGCCAAGGCGATGTACCCCAGGGGCTTATCGCCGTCTACCGCGCCCTCGGAGGCGGGTGGGAACTGCGGGAGGGGAAAACCTTCCTACCTGCCGGTTCCACCACGGCCATGGGCCAGCGAACCGACTGGGGCGGGCTTTTAGAGCCGTCGGCTGTGGAACCTCTCGGCACTCGGCAACTCCTGACACCCGACTGGTAGGAGGATTCACGTTATGATGCGAAGTTTGTCCAGATGCGGTCCGGCGCTCGCGGTGCTGACTGCGATTCTGGTTTCCACCGCCGGCTGCGAGCAGACGGAAAACAAATTCGTCCCGCCGCCACCGCCGCAGGTCACGGTCAGCCGGCCGGAGCAGCGGCCGGTGACTGACTATCTGCACCTGACCGGTAACACCCAGGCCGTGGACCAGGTGCAACTGGATGCGCGCGTGGAAGGTTTTCTGACCAGCATCCATTTCAAGGACGGGGATTACGTGAAGAAGGGCGACCTGCTCTTTCTCATTGAGCAGGATATGTACAAGGCCAAGGTGCAGCAGGCCGAAGGGCAGTTGGCAGCCGCCCAGGCTCAGCTCCTCCGCGCCAGCCAGGAGTACGACCGGCAGCTTTCCTTGCTGAAGCAGAATGCCACGGCCAAGTCGGAGGTCGAAAAGTGGAAGGCCGAGCGGGATGCGGCTGAAGCATCCATCGTGGAGACCAAGGCCAACCTGGAGCTGTCCAGGATCAATCTCGGCTACACACGGGTGACGGCTCCCTTCGACGGCCGGATGGATCGGCACCTGGTCACTCCCGGCAATCTTGTAGGTGCCAGCGGACCCACGGCCCTCGCCATCATTACCCGCATGGACCCGATTTACGCCTATTTTACTTTGAACGAGCGCGATCTGGTGCGCCTGGCGGAAAAGGCACGGGAAAAGGGGCAAGCGTCCCAAGGGTACAAGGCCACACCCGTCTTTGCGGGGATCGAGGGCGGCGAGGGCTATCCCCATGAGGGGCGGCTGGATTTCATTTCAACCAGTCTGGACCCGAACACAGGCACCCTTCTGCTGCGCGCGATCTTTGACAACCCCCTGAGCTCTGGCGGTGCTCCCCGGCTGGTGCCCGGCATGTTCGTGCGCCTTCGCATCCCTGTCGATGTCCGTGAAAAAGCCTTGCTGGTTTCAGAGCGCGCCTTGGGGGTCGACCAAGGCGGCCGATATGTGCTCGTGATCAATGACAAGGACGTCGTGGAGCAGCGCTCCGTCAAGGTCGGTGCGCAGGTGAACGACATGCGGGTGATCGAGGAGGGGCTCATGGCCGATGACCGGGTTGTTGTGAGCGGAATCCAGCGCGCCCGGCCTGGCGCCAAGGTGACGCCGGTTCAAGAGGGAACAGCGACCGCCCCCGCGGCAGCCAGCCCCGCTGCTTCCCCCACCAAGCCCTGACGCGGAGAGCATTCATGGTATCGCGGTTCTTCATCGAAAGGCCTATCCTGGCCAACGTCATTGCCATCCTGATCATTATCCTGGGTGTGGTGGCGGTGATGGGGCTGCCCGTTGCCCAGTACCCTGAGATCACTCCGCCGACCGTCCAGGTCACGGCGACTTACCCCGGGGCGAGCGCCCGGGTGGTGGCCGACACCATTGCACTGCCGATCGAGCAGCAGGTCAACGGCGTCGAAGACATGCTCTACATGCAGTCCACCAGCGCCAGCGACGGCACATACAAGCTCATCATTACCTTCAAGGTCGGCACCAACCTCGACATGGCCCAGGTGCTCGTGCAGAACCGCGTTGCCGCTGCTGTGCCGCAGCTGCCGCTGGACGTGCAGAAGCAGGGTGCCGTCACGAAGAAAGTCTCCACCGCCATTCTCCAGGTCGTCAACCTCTATTCCCCGGACGGCCGCTACGACAGCCTTTTCCTCAGCAACTACGCCTGGATCAACCTGCGGGATGTGCTCTCGCGGCTGCCTGGGGTGGGCGATGTTACCGTCTTTGGTGTGGGCCAGTACAGCATGCGGGTGTGGCTGAACCCCGAGATGCTCAAGACCTTCAGGCTCGATCCGAGCGACGTCATCAACGCCATCCAGCAGCAGAACCTCCAGGTGCCGGCCGGCCAGGTGGGCATGCCGCCGGCGCCCGCCGGTCAGAACTTCCAGTTCCCGGTCAATGTTGCCGGCCGGCTGGAGGAGGTCGAACAGTTCGAGAACATCATCGTCAAGATTGCCACCGGCCAGGGCGGACGAATCATCCGGGTCAAGGACGTCGGCCGCGTCGAGCTGGGCGCCCAAACCTACAGCCAGTTCTGCAATTTCGACGAGAAACCCAGCGGCGGCATCGCCATCTACCAATTGCCCGGCGCCAACGCATTGCAGGTGGCCGACGAGGTCGCCCGGGCCATGGAGGAGCTCAGCAAGAACTTTCCTCAGGGGTTGAGCTACGCCATCCCCTTCGACACGACCCAGTTCACCCGGGCCTCCATCCACGAAGTGTACAAGACCCTCTACGAAGCCGCGATCCTGGTGCTGCTCGTCATCATGGTCTTCCTCCAGAACTGGCGCGCGACGCTGGTGCCGGCAACGACGGTGCCGGTAACGATCATCGGTGCCTTCATCGCCATGGCGGGGCTCGGGTTCACCGTGAATATGGTGACGCTTTTTGCCCTTATCCTGGCCATCGGCATCGTGGTGGACGATGCCATCGTGATCGTCGAGGGAGCGGCCCACGGGGTTGAGAAGGGCATGACGCCCAAAGAAGCCTCCATCAAGGCCATGGACGAACTGACCGGCCCGGTGCTGGGCATCACCTTCGTGCTCATGGCCGTTTTCCTGCCAGCCGCATTTTTGCCCGGAATCACCGGTCAACTCTATCGCCAATTCGCCCTGGTGATTGCAGCGACGGCCGTTATCAGCGCCATCAATGCCCTGACGCTTAAACCGGTCCAGTGCTCCCAGTACCTGAAGCCGCAGACCGGCAAACTCAATGCCTTTTACCGGGGTTTCAACCACGTATACAACGGCTTCGAAAACTGGTATGCCCGCGTGGTCAGTTGGGTGGTCCGCCGCAGCGGCGTGATGATGGTGACCTATGTCGCCCTCGTGGCCGTGACCTTCTGGGGGTTTGTCTCGATTCCCACCGGTTTCATCCCGGAGGAGGACCAGGGGTACGCCATCGTGGGCATCCAGCTTCCGGACGCGGCCTCCATCGAACGCACGAGCGAGGTGTCGGCGAGGGTCCAGAAAATCCTGAAAGAAACGCCCGGGATCGCGCATCTGATCACCATCGGCGGCATATCTCTTCTGGACAACAGCGCGAGCCTCCCCAACGGGGCGGTGATTTATACCATCTACGATGATTTTGAAACACGGGGCAAGGCCGGACTTACCCAGGCGAGGATCCTGGGAGAGGTTCGCCGCAAGCTTGCCGCCGTCGAGGATGCCATCGTCTTTGCCGTGGTGCCGCCGGCCATTCAGGGCCTGGGGGTCTCCGGCGGCTTCCAGATGATGCTTCAGCTCAAGGGGGCGGGGTTTGACTTTGCCAAGATCGGACAGATGACCGATGAAATGGCCCGGGACGGCAACACGCAGTCCGGGCTCATCGGGCTGAACACCTCATTTCGCCAAGGGTATCCGCAAGTCGATGCCGCCGTGGATCGGGTCAAGGCCGAAAACGTCAACGTGCCCGTGGGCAGCGTCTTCAGTACGCTCCAGTCCTACCTGGGATCTTACTATGTCAACCAGTTCAACAAGTTTGCCCGCACCTACCAGGTCTATGTCCAAGCCGACAGCCGGTACCGGCTTGAACCTGGCGACATCCGGCGGCTTTACGTCCGCAACACGAAAGACCAGATGGTCCCCCTCGGGACGCTGACCGACGTGAGCTTCAATACCGCTCCGGCCGTCGTCACCCTCTACAACCTCTACCCGGCGGCCCCGATCAACGGCA
>JBLMXM010000212.1:0-3952 GCA_050257775.1 Hyphomicrobiales bacterium | reverse complement strand
ATCTCCTGCACGACGGTCAATTTACTTGCTCAGGCAGTTGTGTTAGACGTGAGTCGAACAATTAATATCCCGGATGCCGGCTTTCCGGCCGGGGATCAACCACCTGACCAGGATAAGACCGGGATCTGAACGCACGGGGGGGACATATGGGCTTCAAGGAGAACCTGCTGCAAAAGATCCGCATCGACCAGCTGGCCGGCCAGGTCCTCGCCAGCATCGGGCCCGAAGGCAGCGAGGCCAAGCTCGACAAAAGCAGCATGCGCCAGCTCCTGGCGCTGAGCCCCTACGTCCACCGCCGGGAGCGGGATCTCGACCTCTATGTCGAGGACACCGGCACGCCCCTGAAAAAAATTCTCGTGCTCGACAACGAGCTGCCCCTTTACCGGACGACCGTTGAGGATGTCGCCATGCGTAAGAGCCCCGAGCTTGGCGAAATGGTCAAGCCTCGCAACATCATCAAAATTTTGAAGGATTCCGACGTCAAGGTCAGCCGCAAGGCGGATTCCCTGAAAACGGTTCAAGCCGAGTGCATCGCCCGGCTCGATCTGTCTTTCAATCCCGAGGACATCAACGATATTCGCCGCGACGGCATGGCTTCCCTGGAAAGCAACTATGCGGAGGGGGTGAACGAAGCGCTCGTGCTCTTCGCTGAGCTGCTGGGTTATCGTCCACCCCCCAAGCCGTTCGCCGTTCCCCATTGCACGATCTTCACCGCCGTCTATCGCAAGGACAGCGGTGAGACCGTCGTGGGGCCGGCGGTCGTGTTCAACCGGGTGCGCAACGATCTCAAGCTGACCGAGGAGCAGTTCGGAGCCCTGGAGAAGGAAAAGGTCGAACGTTTCCACGCCATCGCCGCCGGCCAGGAGAAGGCCGCCGTTCAAGGCGCCGCCGTGTTCGAACACCTCCAGAAGGCCGTTCTGAGCTCGCGCACCCACGGAAATTAGGATAGCTTAGTAAATAGGCCAATTTCGGCGTTGCGCCTCATCTCGCTGTCGCTGCGGCGTACTATCAGTATGCCTCACTCCGCGAGAATCGCGCGCCTTGAACTTGGCCTCTTTACAAAGCCATCGCTTCGGATGGCTTTTTACGAGCTCATCAAACATGTTTCGACTGAACCTCAGACGCCGGGTCCTGCTGATCCTATCGGGTTTCGTGCTGATCACCCTGTTGCTGGGCCTAACTCTGGTGTGGTACACGTTCCGGATGGAGGGGCTGCTGAAGTCCATCACCGAGAAGGACCTGGCGGCCTTTCAAAACGCCGAGGCCCTTGAAAATAGCCTCATGCGGCAGAAAGGGCTGGTGTCGTACTACCTTCTCGACGGCAACTCCGACTGGCTGAAGCAGGAGGAATCTCTGCGCCTGGAATTCTTGGACCGCATGGTCCGCGCCCGGGACGCCTCCGACGACCCGGGCCAGCAGCAGGCGCTCGATCAGCTTGCAGAAGAGTATCAGCAGTACGCCGCCCAAAAACGGAGGGTGGTAGACCTTTACCGGTCGGGCGACCGCGAGGCCGGTGCCGAGCTGCACCGCGACCTGCGTCGGCAGTTCGAATCCCTGATCCAACGCAGCGCGCAATTCAAGGAGTTCCACACGCAGCGCATTCTCAACGCCGAGGTTTACAGCCACGCACAGGCCCACCGGTTGAGGATCATTTCGTTGGCCGCCATTTTCAGTTCGGCGGGGCTGACCGTGCTGCTGGCCTTCGTCTTTGTTTACCAGATCCTGGAGCCGTTGCGCCGACTGACGCTGGAGGCGTATCGCATCGGTGTTCCGGCCCGTTCCGAAAATGAGGTCAAGTCCCTCAGCCGCGGAGTCCGCGTCCTGCTGCACGACGTCAGCCACAAACAATCCGAGCTGGAACGCAGCCGGGAGTCCCTGCTTCAGGCCGAAAAGATGGCTCTGATCGGGAAGCTGGCCGCCGGCATGGCCCACAGCATCCGCAACCCCTTCACGTCGGTCAAGATGCGGTTGTTCTCGCTGGGCCGCTCCCTGGACCTGGATGACGCCCAGAAGGACGATTTCGAAGTGATCTCGGAGGAAATCCAGCACATCGACACCATCGTCCAGAATTTCCTTGAGTTCTCGCGGCCGCCAAAGCTGAAGATGCAGTCCGTCAGCCCGTCGAGCGTGGTGGATTCGGCGCTGCGGCTGCTGGAGCACCGGCTGAAGGCCTACGGCGTGACGGTCACCGTGGACCGCCCCATTCCGCTGCCGCTGGTGCGCGTCGACGTTGAACAGCTCAAGGAGGTGCTGGTCAACCTCGTGGTGAACGCCTGCGAGGCCATGGTGTCGGGCGGGGCGATCGCCATCCAGGAGCGCGTGGACGCCCGGCCGCCGCAGGGGCATGCCGCTGTCATCCGCGTGCGCGACAACGGCCCGGGCATCCCGGCCCATCTCCTGGAACAGGTATTCCAGCCCTTCTTCACCACCAAGGAGCAGGGCACAGGACTGGGGCTCAGCATCGCCCAGCGGATCGTCACCGAACATGGCGGACGCCTGGAAGTGGAATCCACCGAGGGGCAGGGGAGCGTCTTTATCATCACGCTGTCGGCCCAGGAGTCATACCTATGAGCACGATTTTAATCATCGACGACGACGACCAGCTGCGCAAGAGTTTCCACAAGCTGCTCTCCGAGGAAGGCTACACGGTGGACAGCGCGGCCTCGGGCGAGGATGGAATCCGGAGAATCCAGAAAACCATGCCGGATGTCGTTATCCTCGATATGCGCCTTCCGGGCATGAACGGGCTGGACACCTTCCAGGCCATCCACCAGCTCGAGCCCAAGCTGCCGGTCATTATCATGACGGCCTTCGGCACGACCGATCACGCCATCGAGGCCACCAAGTACGGCGCCTTTGACTATGTATTGAAGCCCTTCGACATCCCCGGCATGCTCGGCATCATCCGGCAGGCCCTGGAAGCCGGGCGGTTCATGCGCTCGCCGGTGGACATGGACGGTTCCCCGGGTAAGACCAGCCGCGAGGCCATCGTCGGCCGCAGCCGGCCCATGCAGGACGTCTACAAGGCCATCGGCCGGGTCTCCTCCACCGAGGCCACGGTGCTCATCCGCGGGGAATCCGGCACGGGCAAGGAGCTGGTGGCCCGCGCGGTTTACACCCACAGCCAGCGGGCCGGCAAGCCGTTCCAGGTCATCAACTGTGTCGCCATTCCGGAAAACCTCCTGGAAAGCGAGCTCTTCGGCTTCGAGAAGGGCGCATTTACCGGGGCCGCCCATCGGCGGGTAGGCAAGATTGAACAGGCCAACGGCGGCACCGTGTTCCTGGACGAAATCGGGGACATGCCCTTCGGCATCCAGTCCAAGATCCTGCGCCTGCTGCAGGAAAAAAGCATCGAGCGCCTGGGAGGCCGGGAGACCATCCCGGTGGACGTGCGGATTATCGCCGCCACCAACCGCGATCTCGAGGCCGCGCTTCAGCAAGGCCGCTTCCGCGAAGATCTCTATTACCGTCTCAAGGTGGTCACGATTACCCTGCCCCCGCTGCGGGACCGACCGGACGACATCCCGCTGCTGGCCGAGTATTTCCTGGTTCGCTACACGGCGGAACTGGACATGGACAATCCCGGCATCACCAAGGACGCTGCGGCGAAGCTCCTGAGCTATTCCTGGCCCGGCAATGTCCGCGAGCTCGCCAATGCCATCCAGAAGGCCCTCATTTTCAACCGGGGGGCTCCGATCCAACCCCAGGAAATCCTTCAGGCGGTAGGCGCAGAAGCCGCCGGCGCCGAAGCCCTATCTCTGCGGGAGACGGACCAGGTGCTGAAAAAGTGGGCGCGCGAAATGATCTCCGCCAGCGACGAAGCGAACACGTTCGACGCCATCATGGACCATTTCGCGAGTATCCTGGTCGGCGAAGCGCTCACCATGACCCGCGGCAACCGCTCCCAAGCCGCCCGGCTGCTCGGTCTCTCGCGGCCCACCTTGCACTCCAA
>JBLMXM010000211.1:0-5589 GCA_050257775.1 Hyphomicrobiales bacterium | reverse complement strand
TCCAGTGATCGCCATAATGACATTGCGCGGCACCCCCGCCTTGCGGGCATAAGTCACGAAACCTCGCCTCAGATCATGGAAAATGAAGCCACTCTCGACAGATCGCCTGTGGGCGATACCGGAAGCCATACAAGCGGCCTCGACGCCTCGGGTAATATCCTTGACCGGCTTCGAGCGATAGGTGAACACATGCCCTTCTGATCCGCATCACGGACCGCCACGCAGCTGCCGCCACGAGCTTGAGATGCTCTTTAAGGTTTCCGTAAAGTATCTGGTAATCGTCCCTGGTCA
This sequence comes from Hyphomicrobiales bacterium, assembly GCA_050257775.1. GTDB lineage: Bacteria > Desulfobacterota > Desulfobacteria > Desulfobacterales > SpSt-501 > SpSt-501. The sequence goes on along the minus strand of JBLMXM010000211.1, from coordinate 5,298 downwards.
ACACACGTTTTCTGGCATTCGCCCCTTTCCATAGCAGGCCATGGAGCTTGCGAAAGGCTCTAAGCAGATCGCCGCCGATCAAGTGATCATCCAACGCAAGAGTTATGGCCGCCCCTACCGTTTCAAGAATCTGGCCGGTGTATCCCGCGGATTAGCCCTCGACGGTCTTGACCTGAAATGCCTGCAAGTGTTCAAAACGAAGCTCCCCTACCCTAAACCTGCCATATTCGGCGTTGAATATGTCGAAATGCCGTCGGGGCGCCTTGAAGTAGACCAGCTCTTTGGGCATGTCTAAGTCGGGATACCATTCCGCCAGCTCGCAAAAGGTCTTCTTGGAATCCGGCGGCATGTCGAATATGAGGCCATCGTGCTTCTGTCCTCGCCGCTTTCCCTCGGCGTCCCGCGCGACGTATTCACGCCGGGTCTAAACCCCCAGGAAGGCCATAGCCTATCCAATACCGCACCGGGCCTGAGCGCCTGGCCTTATTCAGCTTCTCGCCGCACTTGCAGACCTTGTTGGAAACCGCCTGCCGCTGCTTGCAGATTGGACGTTCCGCCAAGATTGCCATAATACCCCCTTATCCTCAAAATCCAGTATCGGCCCTATTTCACCGCTACGACCGAGCTCATTTTAGTGATGTAACTGGAGTGCAGCGCAATCCCACCCCATTATTGATAATCTCCTCCTTAGTAATCCGGGCGCCCCTACAGCAAGGACGCCCGGGGGTTTTTGAAACTGCCTAGTTCTAATTCTTACCTTAAAGTGGTCGGGATCAGTCAGCTATGTCTATTCGCGGTGGGGTACTTTTTGCCTGGGCAGCTCTCCAGTTGTGGCCACCCAGGCTTTTTGTACCCCAAGGATAAAACGGTGTTTGACAGCCTCTTATTTTGTGCTTAAGGTTCACGCACCGGGATAATGTAATGCTCCCGTGTTCCGGATAGACTCCCTCCTAACCCGGATGGCAACCCTTCAAAGGCAAGCCACAAACGTTAGGTGCGGAATAAGACATCTAACCCCTATAAAGTGAGGTACCCCATGCAGAGCAATGTATGGAAAAAATCCGTTCTGATAATCGGTTCTCTTTTTCTTGTTTTTTCCCTCGTCAACATAGTTGGGGCTGGAATGGGTTCACAATCGGACCAGGACAGCGTTATCACGTCAATGGTGATGGATAAGCTCCAGAATGATATCCAGCTGCGGGGAGACAGTATTAATGTAGAAACCATAAATGGAGAAGTGACACTAAAGGGCTTGGTTAAGTCCCAAGAGGACATTAATCGAGCCGGCCAACTTGCCGGTTGGGTCGATGGTGTTAAAAAGGTTGATAACAGACTCAATGTAGAAAAGAAGTACGAATCAAGCACCTATCACGGTTCGGGCCGCGCAGCCGATTGCCCAGTCGGCGCAAATTGGAACTGTTGACAGAAATCTGCCTATCATAGCTAAGGGTCGGAGACCGTAAACGCCTCCGACCCTTTTTTAGTTCTGCCTAAGCGCCTGCAAGTGAACTTGGCATCGGTCAAAAGCTTCCAGAATTTCATGAGATCGAAACGGGTCATTTAATCTTCAAACCAAAAAAAGAAGACCGGAACCACCACCGAAACAGCGGTCGGCTGTGAAGGCTCTTCACGCCCGTTTGTTCGGTGACAATTCCGGACCATTTTCACGATAACAAATCCTTCTCGATGGTCAACCCCGTTCATTCTAAATGGCCCGGCCTGCCCGCTAACGTTAGGGAACCTAACGATTGCCAGCCGGGCTGTTTTGGATTACTTCTCGGCTTCACCCTTCGCAATGGCGTGATGAAAATGAATTATCCCGAATAGGGTGGAGAAGTCTGTCTGCGCTGTCCTAAGCAGCATGATAATATTCTCCGCTGCTTTCCATAACTCATGTTCAGCGTGTTCTTTATCTGCATTTTTCCCATGCCCCAAATCGATACATGCATTCACAAGCTGCTCTGCTAGCCATTTACGTTTGATGTAATCAGGTTCACCTCCTAATTGCCGCAGTTGCGACAACCCCGCCTGGAGATTGCATTTGGATCTTGATCATGGTTTGCCTACCTTTGTTTATTGGTTATCCTGCCACCTGGGGCGGGTGAGTGGCTGACTTGACATCTCCAGCCTGACGATTATTGTTACCATGAGTTGGAAGGAGGAAAGGATGCTTACTCACTCTCACCTTGTGGTTTATGCCTTCATGGGTGCATTCGTATTCACTGTCGCCGAAATCATTGCTATCATACTCAACATCTTCCGATATTAGATCTGCTCGCTCTATTCGATCACTCGCCCGGTCTTCGTGTCCACCATGATTTTCTGCTCCAGACGCCAGGACGGCCTGATCCGGGCGAGGGTTTCGTCTACCACGGACTCCACAGCCGCCGGATGTCCTGCAAGCCTTGCACGTTTCCGGCGGTGGCATAGTGCGGGGTCAGCTCGTTCAGGCTGTGTGTGAAGTAATTAGAAGTTCGCTATTGGCATCGGTGGCGTTCATATTTAAATCCAGAAAAGGTCAGGACTTGGCAGAAAATACTTACCCCTTTATCGTATTTTACCTGTTGTTAAAAATTGCGAAAGGATATTGAAGCGATTAGAGATATCGAGGAAATACAGGTAACATCAAAGAATTGGCAAACTCATGTTTTTTAGGCCCGCCCTAACAGGGTTTTTTCTTTTCGGGCGCCTTTTTCTTCAAACAACCGGCAGACTTGACCACCCGTGGCGTGGCGCACTTCGTCGCCCGGAAACCGGCGGCTTTTGAAGCCCATGCGGCGGCAGCCGTGCGGAAAGTGTTCATCCCAGGTGATGAAGTAGTGTTGGCAGCGGTGGCAGTCGATGAGCCGTTCCGCCATTCAGTGCTCCACCTTGATCACCGCCAGGGTGGCGTCGTCCTGGATCTCCAAGGGGAACAGGAACCGCTTCAGCATCTGCAACACATGCTCCACAATCTCGGCGGCCGTACGGTCGGCGTGGAGGCACAGCGCTTCCTGCAGCATCTGCTTTCCGAACATGCGCCCCTCGCCGTTGCGGGCCTCCCAGATGCCGTCGGTCCCTATGGCGATGATCTGACCGGGAGCTAGCGGTCGGCGGTATTCCTCATATGCCGCTTCCTCGAAGACCCCCAGCGGCAGCCCCCCCTGGCCGGCCAGGTCCTCGAAGCTGCCGGTGCGGGGATCAAAGAGAAGGGCCGGATCGTGCCCGGCGCGGACCCATCGGATGCTCTTCGTCAAATAATCGATCTCGGCGTAGAAGAGCGTCATGAATCGACCGGAGCTTTGGACGTCGCGGGTGAGGTGCCGGTTGACACTGGCCACGATGCTCGCGACGCTTCCGTCGCGGGTGGTGCTCTCCCGGAGAAACGCGCGGGCCGTGGTCATGAGCAGGGCGGACGGGATTCCATGGTCGGAAACGTCGCCCACCACGACGGCGATCCGACGGTCGTCGGAAGGGCCCTTTTCGAAATAGTCGTAGTAGTCTCCGCCGGTCTGGTCGCAGTACACGCTGCGGCCGGCAATGTCCAAGCCGTCCACATCGGCGGTGGCGCTCGGCATCAGACCCTGCTGGATGTCCATGGCCTGGGCCAGCCAGCGGCGGGTGCGCTTGTTGAACTTGCGTTCCTTGTGGGACTGTCGGTACTTCCTGATGCCCGTCAGCAGGGCCTCGACCAGGTCCTCCTGGGAACAGGGCTTGGTCAGGAACTTGAAAATGTTACCCTGATTCACCGCCTGAATGGCAGCGTTCAGGTCCGCGCTGCCGGTGAGGAGCATGCGCACGGATTCGGGCGCAACCTCCCGCACTTGCTTCAGAAAATCGATACCGTTCATTTCCGGCATGCAGTAGTCCGTGACGACTACCGAGAAGGGGCCGCTGCGGCGGATGGCTTCCAGACCCTCCGGGCCGTTGGCCACCGTTTCGATATCAATTTTTTTGCGCAGCTGCCGGCGAAACGCCGCCAGGATCTTCGGGTCATCGTCTACAAAAAGCACACGGTTATGCACGTAGGGCCTCCTCAAGACGCATCTTGCGACAGGCTTCCTCCCAAGCCGGCATACGCTCGGCGATGTTCAGCTGCTGGAGAATCTCCGAGGCGACGGCGGCTGCCGGCTCGTGCGGAACTTCCGCGGAGAGGCTGGACTCGAGCGAGTTGGCGGCGTACACCACCGCGACCACCCGGCCGGGGATGGCCGCACCCGGCGGTTGATGATGATGGGCAATGGCGGCAACCACCTCATCGCCGATCCCCCATAACCCCATAAGGTAGGCCCCCAGCTCGGCGTGAGAGGCACCGAAGCGTTCGGTTTCGATCTCCCACACGGGACGCGGCGGTCGACAGGACCGGGTCAGCACCTCGGCGTAGTCGTCGGGAAAATTCTGCGCCAGGATGAGTTTGCCCAGGTCGTGAAGGATCCCGGCCGTGAAGGCTTCATCCTGGGCCTTGCGCGGCAGTTTCTCGGCCGCCCCGATGGCGCGCGTGAAGAGGCTGGTCTCCAGGCTGTGCCGCCACAACGCATCCAACCAGAGCGCGGGAATCCGCTTCAGCTCGAGCTGGGAGAAGACCTTGGCCGACAGGACCAGCGCCTTGACGGTGTCGTAACCCAGCAGGGACACGGCCTCCTGGGGGCTGGCGACGCGGCGCGCCAGCCCGAAAAAGGCGGAATTGACCAGCTGGAGGATCTTCGCCGTTATACTGACGTCCCGCGCGATCAGCTCGCCCACTTTCCGGAATGAGGAGTTCGGCGCCTGGATTTCGCCCAGGATCTCCGTGTACAGCGCCGGCAGACTGGGCAGGGACTCCAGCCGCGGCAGCAGGAATTTCAAGCGCCGGTCGTTGATCAACCGACGCAGCGCGAAGGCCCGTCCAAGGGTGGCCTTCAGGGTGTCGGCGTCGCAGGGCTTGGCGAGGTACTGGTGGGCGCAATGGGCGGTCTTGAAGGTCAACTCCCGGTCCATTTCGCCGGAGAGAACGATGCGCACCATGTGGGGATGGCGGTCCATCACCCGTGTCAGCAGCTCAGCACCGTCCATTCCCGGCATGCGCAGGTCGCTCACCACCGCGTCAAAGGATTCGTTCTCGAGCACCTGGAGGGCTTCGGTGCCGCTGCGCACAAACCTCATGGCCCAGTTCTGACGCTCGGCGCGCAGCATGCGTTGCAGACCCTGCAGCACCAGAAGTTCGTCGTCCACAAATAAAACCGCGTACCGTTCCAAGGCCGTCGTCATAGCAGACCTGCCTGCTCCCCCAGGGGCAACTCGATGGTGAAGCGGGTCCCCCGGCCCACCTCGGAGTCGAAG
>JBLMXM010000210.1:0-8258 GCA_050257775.1 Hyphomicrobiales bacterium | reverse complement strand
GCAAGGCCCGCGCGGCCCCGCTCGGAGTGAAAATAATACTGGTACCAGTAGCGCCATTCGTTCTCCGGCTCCTGAGGATGGATCGATCCGGGAATGTCCTGGATGTTGTAGCCCCCTCCCGATACCAGCCCGCGGACGCGTTCCGGCCAGAGAGCGGCAACGATGCACGCCGCCCGACCGCCCCAGTCATATCCGGCGAGCACGGCACGGGGAAGCGCCAGCGCATTCATCAGGGCCAGCAGATCGTGAGCGAGCACCGCTTGTTGACCGGATCGCGGCGTGCTGCCGGATCGAAAACACGTCGGGCCGAACCCTCGCAAGTAAGGGGTGATGACGCGGCAGCCCCCCGAGGCGAGGACGGGGGCCACCGCGTCGAAGGCATGCACATCATAGGGAAACCCGTGCAGAAGCAGCACGGGCTGTCCGCCGGAAGGCCCGCTCTCGATATAAGCGACGCTCAGAACGCCCGCATCCACCCGCTTCAGAATGGCCCTTTTTCTCCATTTTTTCAGTGCGGCAAACTGGTTTTCCGTTCCCGGGGTCTCAAAGATTAATAAGCGCTAATGGATTGGAACGTGGAGTTTTCCCTTGCCCTGATGACGATGGCGTCTTTCGGGAAAGCGCATGTCTTGGCCTTCGCCAAGATCACGCGTAACTCTTCGGCCCTCAGCCCCAAACCCTCCAATGCGGTTTTCACGGTCATCACCATCGCCTTCTTCGGCTCCTAACGAATATCAGGGGAAGCGATCTAAGCGCCCGCCGTCGACCGGAACCGTCCGCCTGATATTGACTCCGATAATGTATCCGTGCCAGCGCATGCCCGTCCAAGATGTTGGGAGAAAACGGTCTTGTGTTTCCTGTTGCTGGGGGCGGGGAAAAGAAAAAACCTAAGGCTGAGCTACACCTTCAGGGGATTATAACAGGGCCTCCGGGATTAACCTTCTCATGGCCGGATTCACGGATGGATCAAGGCTCCTCTGTTTTTTCCTGAGGCGGGTCGGCATTCTCTTCAGGCTGGGGCGTAGTCTTGTTCAACCTGCGAAGCCTTTTTTTCTCTTGTTTATTCTTGCGCTCCAACTCTTTCTGGCGTTTCGTAAAACTGTAATTCGTTCGAGCCAATGTACCCTCCTGCGGCGGCATGCCTTCCCATCGAGTTGTTTCAAAGGCGAACCCTTATGTATTAAATTTAAGATATCCCACCCCGAAGCCGAAAGCAAGATATTGGCCGCGCTTCCCGCCGCGAAGCGATTTATTATGCCGGCAATGATATATCCCATATCCCGGCGCCTGCCGGACAGGCGGATGTGGTGCAGGCGCCACCGCATGTGCGCCCTGGTTTATTTCACCACGGGGTATTGCTCCCGTTCCCACCCGCTGATTCCCTGCCTCAAGTTGAAGATACGCTTGAAGCCGTGGTCGATCAAGATCTTGGCCGCCACGGTGCTGCGGTTGCCGGTAGCGCAGTAAATCAAGACATCCTGGTCCCTGTGCGCGGCTATGTCCTGCCAGCGATTTTGCAGCTGTTGAAGCGGGAGCAGGACGGAATCTCTAAGGTGCCCGCGGGAGTACTCAACCGGCGTGCGTACGTCCAGGATGAGTGGCTGGATATTCTGGATCAATTCGGCGGCTTCCTTGGGAGTAACTTCCTGATAATTCGCCCGCTGATAGTCGATGACGGTGATGATGCCCTTGAGCGCCCCCAGCGCAAAGGGAAACTCGCCCGTCTTTTCCATCTTGAAGTAAGGGCTCCCCTCCACATCGGCGGAAAGCTTTTGCCGGATGGACAGGTCGGGAACCGAAAGGATCGGTTCACCGATGGCGCCTTCCAGTTTGAACTTTATGTAATCGCCGCGGTATACTGTCAACTTCAGATCCCGTGAGTTTTCCGGGACCTCGAGCACCCGGAACCCGCCGGCTATACTGCCGGATATCGGCGGGTCTTCCGGAGTCGCGCCCGAGACCGCAAGGGAAAGATCGAAGGGGTTCAACAGCAGAAACAGCAGAAGTATGGTGAAGATAGACTTTTTCATTTTTCCCTCATATAAATATAAAAAGCCACGCGCAGCGTAGCTTCTGAGGTTCATCCGTCTGGCGTGATACTGGACCGATTACCCCTTGCCGGCGGCCTTCTTATAGAGCGGCGAGATGTCGCGCAGGGTGGTGACCACGGTCTGGAGCGATTTCAGGAACCGGTCTACGTCCTCGGCCGTGTTGTCGAAGCCGAATGAAATCACCAGCGTCCCTTGGGCATCGGCGTGGCTCAGCCCGATCGAAAGCAGCACGTGGGAGGCGCGCAGGGAGCCCGTCGCGCAGGCCGAGCGCGTGGACACGCCGATGCCTTCGTCGTCCAGCATGAGCATGACGCTCTCGCCCTCGATGTACTTGATCGACGCCGAGACGAGATGGGGCAGGCTGTGCACCGGGTGGGTATTGATGATGATCTCGTCGAGGTAGTCCGGCAGCGCGCGCAGGAACCTGTCCTTCAAACCCTTCAGATGGGCATGGCGCTGGTGAATGTCCCGGGCGGCCAGCCCGGCCGCTGTTCCCATGCCGATGATGCCGATCAGGTTCTCAGTGCCGGCGCGCTTGTTGTTCTCCTGCACCCCGCCGTCGAGAATCGGAAAGACCTTCGCCCCGCGGCGGATGTAAAGCCCGCCCACACCGGTCGGACCGTAGAAGGTGTTGGAGGCGAAGCTCACCAGGTCGGCCCCGACCTTCTTCACATCGAAGGGCACGATGCCCACCGAGTCCACGGCATCCGTGTGAAACAGGATCTTCTTCTCACGCGCGATTTGGGCGATCTCTTCCACGGGCTGAATCGTGCCGGTCTCGTTGTTGCTGTGCATCACGGATATCAGGATGGTGTTCGAGGTGATCGCCTCGGCGACATCCCGGGGATTCACCCGGCCCTTGTCGTCCACGGAAAGGGAGGTGACGGTGAAACCGTCGGATTTGAGACGGCGCAGGCTGCGGATGACGGCATTGTGCTCGATGTTGGTGGTAACGATGTGCTTGCCCTTGTCCGCGTTGGCCATGGCCACCCCCTTGATGGCGTGGTTGTCGGCCTCGGTGCCTCCGGAGGTGAAGACGATTTCTTTCGCGCTGTCGGCGTTGATCAGCCGGGCCACCTGCTCACGGGCTTTTTCCAGGGCGGCGGCGGCTTCCTCGCCGGCCCGGTGCTGGCTGGAGGGGTTGTGGTAGTCGTGACGGATCGCGGCGATCATCGCCTCCTTGACCTCCGGCAGGAGCGGATTGGATGAAATGTGATCCACATTGATGTACTTCATGCGCGGCCCCCTTTCATCCATGTCCGGCATCAATGCTCCTCCTGGAGGTCGTGCTGACAGGCTTCGCAGAACGTCACGCCTTCCTCGATTTCCACATCGCAGTAAGGGCAGTAGCATTTGTCGCCGTGAGAGTGCTCATGCTCGTCCTTGCGCTTCGGCTCCGGGCGTCGGACCCCCGCCTTGCGGTCTTCATAGTCCTTGATGGCCATCTGCAGGGCGTCCGCTCCCAGGTTGGAGCAGTGCAGCTTATTCTTAGGCAGCCCTTCCAGGGCGTTGGCCACATCCTTGTTGGTGATCTTCTTGGCCTCGTCCAGGCGTTTGCCCTTGGCGATCTCGGTCAGCATGCTCGACACGGCGATGGCCGAGCCGCAGCCGAAGGTCTGGAACTTGATGTCGTCGATGCGATCGTCCCTGATCCTGAGGTAGATCGTCATCATGTCCCCGCACAGGGGGTTGCCGACTTCACCGATCCCGTCCGCATCCTCTATGGTGCCCACGTTGCGGGGATTGCGGAAGTGGTCCATCACCACCTTGTTGTACATCATGCGCCCGTCTCCTCTCCTGGTGAGCCGTCCGGATAGATGACCCCGTAATGATAGTCACTCGAAGAAATTAGTAAAGCATCGGAAGTCCCCGGCGTCAATCGATCCGGAGCACCTTGGCGCCCCGGATTCTGCGCTCCTTGAGATCAAGCAGAGCCCGGTTCGCTTCTTTCAACGTATACACCTGGACTTCGGGCTTGATCGGAACCTGCCCCGCCAATTCCAGAAATTCGCGCACGTCCCGGCGGGTCACGTTGGCGACGCTCTTGATCTCCTTCTCCCGCCACAGGTGGGCCGCATAGTCCAGTTTCAGCAATTCTTCCTGGTCGGTGGTTTCCTTGCGGATGGCATTGATGACCAGCCGGCCGCCGCTCTTCAGCACAGCCAGGGCCGCCACGACCGGCCGCCATACGGGGGTAGTGTCGATAACGGCATCCAAGGCGTCAGGCGGACGGGATTCGGCGTCGCCGGCCCAGAGGGCGCCGAGTTCCCGGGCAAAGCCCTGCTCCGCTGAGCTACGGGCAAAGACAAAGACGCGAGTACGCGGGAAGCGATGCCGCACCATTTTAAGCACCAGGTGCGCGGAGGAGCCGAATCCGGTCAACCCCAGTGCGTCGCCGTCCCGTATGCCAGCCAGGCGCAGTGAACGAAATCCGATGGCTCCGGCGCAGAGCAGGGGCGCCGCCTCCGCGTCGGAAAAGATTTCCGGGATGGAGTGGGCAAACGCCGCCGGTACGACGGCAAACTCGGCGTACCCGCCGTGTGCGTCGCGGCCCGTGGCCTGGAATCGCTCGCACAGGTTTTCCATGCCGGCCAAACAATGCGCACAAGCCCCGCAAGCCGAAAAAATCCATGCGATTCCCACCCGGTCGCCGAGGGCAAATCCTGTAACGGCCGGGCCAAGCGCGGCCACCCGGCCGATGGCCTGGTGGCCGAGGACTATCGGCAAGAAGGCCGGCGGTGTGCGACCCTCGATCTCGTCCAGTTCCGTGTGGCACACGCCGCAGGCCGAAATCTTCACCAGCAGCTCGCCTTCACCCGGAACGGGGGTGGGTATCTCCGCCGGCTCCAACGGTTTCGGGTTCTCTGCGAGCCGTGCGATTCGCTTCAGAACCATGGCTTTCATAATCGTTCGACCTCCGGACTCTTATACCCCGGTTTAAACTTCTTCCGCAATCGTCTTGACCCGGTTACGGCCTGTTTGACTTCAACTGCATAAGCGAATAAATTCGCCTGTAATTCCCCCCAGAGATCAGATAAGGCGACCCCATTTGATGGCATTTACCTCACGAGTCAAAATTGCGCTTCTGGCCGCGGCGCTCCTGGCGTTCTTTCTGATGGTGCTGCTGGTGGTGCTCCCCACGGTGCTGGTCAACAAGCCCGAAATCCGAGCGGCCCTTCAGCAGCGCCTGAGCGCCCTGCTGGGAGGGGAGGTCGGCTTCGACGAGGTCAAGCTCACGCTTTTCCCCAGGGTCTGCGCCACGATCGGCCATCCCCGCCTGGATCTTCCGGGCAAGCTGTCTGCCCGGGGGGTCGAAATTGACCTCTGCCTGAAGCTGCTGCCCCTTTTACGCGGTCGGGTGACGGCCGACTCCGTCAAGGCGCAGTCACCTGAAATCCATCTGACGGCAGGCCCCATCAACCTCGAGGGAGGAAGGCCGGGCCTTCCCGACCCTCGCCTTCTCCTTCCACGAATCGCTGATCTGTTGGCGCAGATCCCCGAAGCCACGATCGAGATCACCGACGGGCGCCTGGCGCTCGACGGAGGCGACGGATACCGCTTTGACTTCCGCAACCTGAACCTTCGATTCCGCCATAGCGGTACCCGATTGGAGTGGTCGCTGCAGGGCAAATCCGACTTTGTGAAATCCATTGCCGCGCAAGGCCAGATAGACGCGGACTCATTCACGGGGACTACCACCTTTCAGGTCACGGACTTTCGGCCTCGGCCGATCTATGCGTTTTTGTGGCCGGATGCCCGGTTTCAGCTCGTCGACGCTCGCACAGATATCGACCTCTTGCTGAACTTGGAAGGCCGCGAACGCCTGAAGGCGGAGGTGAAGGGCAAGGTCCCGGTCCTCAGCCTGAGCCTGGACCGGCACGAGACGCGTCTGAAGATCGAGAAGTTTTCGGCCGACATCGAGCTTTCTGAAAAGAAGCTGGCCATATTGGTACCGGAGTTTTCGTCCACCTCGCCCCGGGCAGCGCTTCAACTCGGCTTGGTGATCGATGAGGACACTCACCCTCGCATCGACATCACGCTCAAGGGCCGCGGTGATTCATCCGGCGCGCGGGATTTTACGCTGGCCATGTTGCACGAAATCCCGGAAGCCCGGCTCGTCTGCGACATCGTGCGCGGCGGTGAGGTCCCCGGCATCGCCGTGAACCTGCATGGTGAGACGTGGGACGACCTGACCGATTTGAATAATCTTCATATCAAGGGACGGCTGGAAAAGGGCCAAATCTACATTCCGTGGATCGACCTTGGCCTGGATGACGTCTATGGCGATGCCGTCATCGAGGGCGGCCTCCTGGAAGGCCGGAACCTGATGGCTCGCCACGAAGGGGTGCTTGGAGAAAACGGAACGTTGCGGGTGGGACTCACCCGCGCCGAGCCGGTGCTGAAACTCGATATTTTTACTCACGGCGAGCTGTCGGGGCTGCCCCGATTTCTGGCGCGGGTGGTCCCGGACCCGGCCTTTCGCAGAGAAGCGGCGCTTGTGCAGGAGTTTTCGGGAACGGCCCAGGGGACACTGGGGCTCGACGGCACCCATACCGACTTCAGCGTCAACGTGCATGCATCCGACATCGACATAAAAGCACGCCACGAGCTCATCGCATACCCGCTTCAGTTTCAGGGCGGCGAGTTTATTTATAATGGGAATTCGGTCTCCCTACGCGGGGTGGATGTCACCATCGGCAACTCCAAGCTGTTCAAGCACGACTTGACGATCGGGCTCGCTGGGAATTCCCCCATGGAGACCAGTTCACCCAAGGCCGTTGTCGATCTTGCGGAAATGTTCAACCTGTTTCGCGACCGGCCGCCGTTCAACCATATGCGTCGCCTGGAGGGTGTCCTCACCCTCAACAACTGGCGGCTCGACGGTCAGGCTTTCGACCCGGGCACTTGGAATCTGAGATCCTCCGGAACCCTCCAGGATCTGGCTGCTGAATCGGAGCTTCTGCCCGGCCTTTTGAGGTTGGCTTCAGGCAACATCGATTGGGCAGGCCAGGCGGTTCGTTACGAGGCCGCAACGGGATCCATCAACCGCTCGGAGATCAGAGGGCTTGCGGTCAAAGGGGAATGGACGGGACCGGCCCGGTTGCAGCTCCAAGCCCTCGAACTGGACGCTTCGGTTGAGGACATTTCCCAGGCCCTCCAATCGCTCCCGGAGACCGCGACCTATGCCGCGGCGCTTTCCCCCATGAACGGCACCGTCAGGGTTCGAAATGTCAGGTTCCAAACGAGCCTTCAGCCGGAAGGTTCGATCCTGGACCAACTCGATGCGGAATTGAAGGAGTCCGTGATCACATCCGCAGCGATAGGCCTTCCGTTGACCCTGAGCTCCGGGGCCATAGCCTGGAAAGGCTCGAGGCTTGACGTTCACATAGCGAAGGCATCGCTGGGACGATCCGAAATCCGAGATTTTTCGGCCTCCGGCGATATGACCCTCAACGGTGAACTGGAGCTCCGCGTCGATAGCGCTCGCGTCGAATGCGGCGAGGTCGTTCCGCGCATGCTTGCGCTGGCCGGCCTGCAACATCTGCGCGAAGATGTGCAGGACATCCGGGGATCCGTTTCGCTTTCGAAGGTAAACCTCAAGGGCCCGATCCGGGATCCCGGCCGCTGGCGACTTCAGGCCGCAGCCGAGTTGGAGAACATCGTCATCCGCACGACCTTCCTTGACGAACCGATCGGGATTCCTGCCGGACGTTTCACCGCTGCCGTCGCCGAAGCGAGCGCGGGCAGCACCACCGAGCTGATGATTGATTCTACGCCGTTAAGCATCGGAGCGGATCGTGGGGTCGTGAATGGGAAGTTATCGTTTTCTCCTGCCGAAACGAAGCTGAGTATCGATATCACCGCCGAGAGCCTCGACTGGACCCGGATTGAAAAAATCTCTGAACACATCGCCAAATATCGGTCAGGAGACAGCCGACCGCTGCAGGGACGGTTGGGGGTGCGGCTGGAGCACCTGGCCTTTGATGGATTCAGCCTTTATCCCTTTTACGCGGATGCGATACTTTCCTCGGAAGGCATGAAACTGACCATCGAGCGGGCCAGTTTCTGCGGCATGGTGTTTATCGGCCGCATGGCCTTTGAGGGTCCGATGGTGGATGCCTATCTCGTGCCCGTCGTGGACGTCATGTCCCTGGACAGCGTCGTCTCCTGCCTGACCAGCGAGAAGAGCCAGATCAGCGGCAATTT
>JBLMXM010000209.1:0-14432 GCA_050257775.1 Hyphomicrobiales bacterium | reverse complement strand
GGTGCAAGATGCTAAGGATTGTTCTTGAAGGTGATGTGCGGAGACCGATGAATTGATTTCCGGCACAGTTTGTACACGGGAAACACCGATTTTTCGAGCCGTATGTGAGCGGCACGCGTAGGCAGGCGCGCCGGTGAAATTTTGTTCCGGTTTTGTCCGTTTTGATGTTTTTAAGGCATTTTCAGGGGTTGGCCCGATGGAGGGTTAAACGCTTGTTATTTATAATGGTATCCGGATTTATTCTGTACCATCAAATGACATGAAATCTTACAGACTGTAAAAAGTCCCGACAGGCGGTCCGCTTGCCTCCGCCACCGGCCGGCCGTTATAAATCGATGCGCTATCGTATAGTTACCTCTCTTCGCCTCTGCCGGTCGTGATGGCATATGCTTTGCTGTTACCTATCTTCAACCCCCAGCGATTCTTATTCCGGATTCTTGGGCAAGAGTTTGGGGGGGTATGCTCCCCGCCTGGGACGCCGCAAAATGTGTTGCGCCGGCAACTCCATACCAAGGGAGCCAGCCGATGAGAAACCTCGAAAGAGTCCTGGCCGCCATCGATTTCTCGATCTACTGCCCGCAGGTGCTTCGCTTTGCCGCGGACCTGGCACAGGAGCTCAGGACAGAGCTTGCTGCCGATAGCGTACTCCACCAACGGGATGTGCAAGCCATTGAATAGACTCTGCCTTGGATCTCGTGCTATGCTGCTGTCATTCGAAATAGTCAGAACTAAAGGCCGTCCCGTGGATCGATCAGATCGCCCCGCCCACCCTTTTCAGCGAAAGGAGGTGCCCGGATGCTAGTCAGAAACTGGATGAGCAAGAACGTGGTCACCATCAACGAAGAGGACTCCATGCAGGATGCCATGAGGCTGATGAAGCAGCACAACATCCGAATGCTGCCGGTGCTGAAAAACGGGATCCTGGTCGGCGTCGTGACCGACCGAGACCTGAAACGGGCTTCCGCCTCGGATGCCACCACCCTGGATGTCCACGAACTGCTCTACCTGATCTCGAAGATCAAGGTGAAGAACATCATGTCCAAGAACCCGATCGCCGTGTCCCCGGATCTCACGGTGGAGGAGACGGCCGAGCTTCTTCTCAACAACAAGATATCCGGCGCACCGGTTGTCGACGACAAGGGCAAGGTCGTCGGGACCATCACTCAGACCGACCTCTTCCGGGTGCTGATCTCCTTGACCGGGGTGGGCAAGCGCGGCATCCAGTTCGCTTTCCAGATCGAAGACCGACCCGGGTCCATCAAAGATCTGGCGGACCCCATCCGCAAGCACGGCGGCCGGATGGTGAGCATCCTGACCTCCTACGACAACGTGCCGGAAGGTTATCGCAAGGTCTACATCCGAATGTACGGCCTGGACCGAAACCAGCTGCCGGCCCTCAAGGCGGAGCTCGCCAAGGTGGCCAAGCTGCTCTACATCGTGGACCACCGCGAAAACAGGCGCGAGATTTACTGAACAACTCTGGCGGAGGGAGCGGCGGGGGCTCCTGACCCCGCTACCATTCTGCATAATCCGCAAGGCGGTTTACACCCTGTAAAATAATCCGACATCGCCGCCCGCCGCCATGTTGTCCGCCCATTCTCATCGAAGCCCGTATTAAATTTTATTTCAACACGTTAACCCCGGTTGCGCCTGTTTGAAGCGGTGGCACACCTGTTGCTGTGCCAAGGGGCAGGGCCGGGGCTCACCTGTAAGCGGGAGGTGCCCTATGAAAGAGTTCAAGAGAATCCTTTTCCCGATCGACCTTTCCCAGTCGTCCGCCAAAATCGTCCCTTTCCTGCAGAGTCTGGCCACGCGCTATGAGGCCCGGATTCATCTTCTGTTCGTGGCCCGGGTGTTCGATTACTTTACGAGCATGTACGTCCCGCACCCCTCTGTCAGCCAGTTTGAAAAAGAGGTGATCGAAGGCGCGGAAAAGCGGTTGTATGAATTCGCCGACGAGAACTTCAAGGATTTCCCGGGAACCAAGACCAAGGTGGTGGCCGGAGACCCTTCCGACGAGATCCTGAACTACATCGCGGATCACGGCATCGACCTGGTGATTATGGGAACGCACGGCCGCAAGGGCCTCGATAAAGTCATCTTCGGCTCGGTGGCCGAACGGGTGGTCAAGGCCTCGCCGGTTCCCGTGATGGTGGTGAATCCGTTCAAGGTCGACATCTGATCCTGCGGGCGATCGGGAGTCGTTCAGGGGGCGGCGGAGGGATTTCCGGAGATAGATGAAACGCAGCGCTGATCACCATCTTCAGGCGATGCCAGCGGGCATGTTCGCCAATCCGAGGAGGCAGTGAGCCATGGAGGAGAGCAAAGGCCTGATTCTCGTGGTCGACGATGATCCCGACATCGTGGCGACGTCACGGATCATATTGGAAGGCAACGGTTATGAGGTGCAGACGGCTTCCAACGGGAAGGAAGCTTTAGGCCTGCTGGAGGAATGCAAGCCTGATCTCATGTTGCTCGACGTGATGATGGCATCGGACACAGAGGGATTCGACCTGGCCTTCAAACTGAAGGAAGACCCGCAGTTCAAGGACCTGCCGATCATTATGCTGACGGCGTTCCTGGACAAGGTGCGGACGGAGGGGCCGGGCCCCTTCGAATTCATTTTAGGCGAACAGTGGCCGGTGGAGTGGCTGTTCGAAAAACCCCTGGATACCAAGAAGCTGCTTGCCAAGATCGAGGCTATTTTCAAAGCGAAAAAGTAAAGGTCATGGCCTGTGCCGACATGAGTTCACTACACTTCGCAACCGACGGCGCAGGTCTTTTTTATGGCTCCCCGAAGGGAGATCATCGCGCCGATCCGCTGGTAACCGAAGCAATGCCCGACTTCCTGCTGGGAGGAGGGAAGCAATGACCACCGTTCCGCGAGATGCTGGCAGGCCGTGTGCGTGGGGAGAATTGAACGAGTTCTCGCTGTGGCCGATCCGCATCCGCTGGTGGGCGGCCCCGGGCCTCCTGGCCGCCGTGCTGGCCGCGCAGGCGGCGGGTGTGATGTTCACGGCGTGGACCTTCATCCTCATCGCCGCCCTCGTTCTCGTCGGCAACGTCCTCATTTATCGCAGCTTCCCCCGCCGGAAAGACGTCCTGTCCAGTTCACCCGCAGAACGCCGCCAGATGGTCGCCTGGCAGGCCACCATCGACTGCGGCGCCCTCTACGCCATCACCTATCTCAGCGGCGGAGTCACCAGCCCGTTCGTGGTCGGTTTTTTCCTGCCGGTTTTCGGCGTCTCGGTCTTGCTCCCCCTGCGAACGGCCTACCGGTTCTGCGGTGCCGTCCTGGCGGGGCTGTGCCTGGAGGCCCTGGCGGAACTGGTCGGCTGGCTGCCCCATCAGTCCATCTTTTTCCAGGGCATCGACCTCGTCCCGGCCCCCCACCCGTTAAAAGCCCTGGCCACGCTCGCACTGCTCGGGGCGGGGATGTTTCTGACCGCCGCCCTGGCCGGATCCGTGATCCAGACATTCCGGCAGCAGGTCCAGGACCTGGAACGGCTGCGGGAGACGGAGGTGGTCTTCAACCGCCGGCTCAAAAGCATCTTCTCCATCCTGGAGACCATCGGGTCGGTCCATGACCTGCGCCAGGTGCTGGAGACAGCCGTCGCAGAGGTAGCCGCCGTGATGCAGGTGAAGGGCGTCTCGGTCAAGCTGCTCAGCGAAGACGGCAAGTTGCTGCGGTATGCGGCCGCCTTCGGCCTGCCTGAGGCCATGGTCCGGGAGAAAGTGGTCGAGGTGGAGCGCAGCCCCCTCAACAAGCGCGTCATCGAAGGCCAGCCCTTCATCACGGGCCAGGTCACGGCCCGGGAGATGTTCCAGTTCGGTGAAACTCTATCGGAGGCGCAGATCCAGTCGGTGCTCTTCGTGCCCCTGCACCTGGAAGGCCGGGTGATCGGAATTTTAGGGGCCTATTGCGAGAAACCGGAGCGGTTCGGCCCGGAGGAAGTCAATTTCTTCCGCCTGGCGGCCGGTCTGGTGGCGGTCGCCCTGGAAAACGCCCGAGCCTATGAGACCGTCACCACCATGAGCCACGAGCGCACCTGGTTCATGATGAAGGCGGCCCACAACCTGCGGGCGCCGCTGGCCGGCATGCTGAGCATCCTGGAAGTCGTGCGCGACGGCTACCTTGGACCGATCAACGAGGACCAGAACGAATACCTGCGGCGGCTCGACCGAAGAGCCCGAACCATGCTGGCGCTGGTGAACGAGCTGATGGCCCTCTCCCGCAACCGCCAGCGCCGTGAGGCCGACCGGGCTGCCGCGACCGAGCTGACCGTGCTGGCACGACGTGTCCAGCGGACTTTCCAGGACAAAGCCGCCGAGAAGCGGATCAGCTTCCAGGTCAGCCTGCCGCCGGGGCTGCCCGACGTCCGCGGGCGACTTGAAACCGTGGAGCAAGTGCTCGAAAACCTCGTGTCCAACGCCATCAAGTACACGCCGGCGGAGGGCACGGTGGAGGTCCGCTTCGCCCGAGCGAACGGCACGGTGCGCCTCGAGGTGAGCGACACCGGCATCGGCATCCCGGCGGCGGACCGCCCGAAGCTCTTCAGCGAATTTTTCCGGGCGGACAACGCCAAGGCCATGGACGACGTCGGCACGGGGTTAGGACTGACCATCGTCAAGGAAATCGTGGACCAGTTGGGCGGCCGGATCTTTGTCGAAAGCGAGGAAGGGGTCGGCACGATTTTCGTGGTTCACCTGCCGATCGCACCGGAACCTGCAGGGAGTTGAACATAAGGAGGCTATATCATGAGCGAGACCAGGATCACCGCAGATGAGAAGCCGGACCTCACCCGACTGGAGGCCATTCTGAGCGACTACCGGGGGCAGAAGGGCGCCGTCATCCCGGCGCTGCAGAGAGCCCAGAAGATCTACGGCTACCTGCCGCCGGAGGTGCTGCGGCACATCAGCACCGGCCTGCGCGTGCCGCTCAGCAAGATCTATGGAGTGGCGACGTTTTATTCCCAGTTTTACCTGACCCGCCGGGGGCGGCACATCGTCCGGCAGTGCGACGGAACGGCCTGCCATGTGCGGGGAGCCGGCAAGATCGTCGAGCGCATGGAGCAGGAGCTCGGCGTCACGGCCGGCGGGACCACCCCCGACTACCGAGTCACCTGCGAAGTCGTGTACTGCCTGGGATCCTGCGGTCTGGCGCCCGTGGCGGTGGTGGACGAGCAGACCATCGGCAAGCTGGCCCCGGAGAAAATGACCGCCATTCTGAAAACGCTCGACTAGGGAAAGGTAGGTGACGCCTCATGCCTAAATTGCTGAGCATCGAAGATTTCAAGAAACTGCAGGAGGAATCCCGGCGCAGCATCCGGATGCGAACGAAGGCCGGCACCCGGATCATCGTCGGCATGGGGACCTGTGGCATCGCCGCGGGCGCCCGGGAGACCCTCCAGGCCATCGTGGCGGAACTCCAGCGCCGTGAAATCGACGCGCATGTGACCACCGTCGGCTGCATCGGCATGTGCGCCTCCGAGCCGCTGGTCGACATCGAGCAGGCCGAAGGCACCCGCATCACCTATGGCTCGGTAAAACCCGAGATGATCCCGCGGCTGATCGACGAGCATCTGATCAAGGGCCGCGTGGTGAAGGAGTGGGTGGTGGGCCGCCTGGCCAACGACTAGGAACCGAAAGCCCGCCCGGATGACCGGCTGGGTAATGCTCAATGTGTCTCCATATCATAAGGAGGCTTTCAAATGGCTGAAGCCTTGTTGCGATCCAACGTGATGATCTGCGAGGGTACGGGCTGCGCGGCCTCTCAGGCTCGGGATATCCTCACGGCCCTGAAGAGCGAAATCCATCGCCACGGGCTGGACGGTGAGATCCGCATCGTCCAGACCGGTTGCCGCGGGTTCTGCGCCATGGGCCCCATCGTGATGGTTTATCCGGATGGCATCTTCTACTGCCAGATCAAACCGGAAGACGTGCCGCACCTGGTGGAGGAAACCCTTCTCAAGGGCCGTATCGTCGAACGGCTGGCGTACAGAGAGCCGCTTGAGCACCGGGCCATCCCCCACTACGGCGAGATCCCTTTCTACACCAAGCAGAAGCGCATCGCGCTGCGCAACTGCGGCATGATCGACCCGGAGGATATACGCGAATACATCGCGCGGGACGGCTACGCGGCCCTGACCAAGGTCCTGACCGAGATGTCGCGCCAGCAGGTCTTGGCCGAGATGAAGTCCTCGGGCCTGAGGGGCCGGGGCGGGGCCGGGTTCCCCACCGGCCTCAAGTGGGAGTTCACGAGCCGGTCGCCGGGCGAGCCCAAGTATGTGGTCTGCAACGCGGACGAGGGGGACCCCGGCGCCTTCATGGATCGCAGCATCATCGAGGGCGACCCCCACAGTCTGCTCGAAGGCATGACCATCGCCGGTTACGCCATCGGCGCCCACCAGGGCTACATTTACTGCCGAGCGGAATACCCGCTCGCGGTCAAACGCCTGCATGTCGCCATCGGCCAGGCGCGGGAATACGGGCTGCTGGGTGAGAACATCCTCGGCTCGGGCTTCAGCTTCGACCTCGCCGTCAAGGAGGGCGCCGGTGCCTTCGTCTGCGGCGAAGAGACAGCGCTGCTGGCCTCGATCGAGGGCCGGCGGGGCGAGCCCCGGCCGCGGCCGCCCTTCCCGGCCGTCGCCGGCCTCTGGGGCAAGCCCACCAACCTCAACAATGTCAAGAGCTACGCCATGGCACCCCAGATCATCCAGAACGGTGCCGAGTGGTTCGCCGGGATCGGCTCGCCGCAGAGCCCGGGCACGGCCATTTTCGCCCTGACCGGCAAGGTCCGCAACACCGGCCTGGTGGAAGTGCCCATGGGGATCACCCTCGGCGAGATCATCTATGATATCGGCGGCGGCATTCTCGGCGGCCGGCAGTTTAAGGCGGTGCAGACCGGCGGGCCGCTCGGCGGCTGCATCCCCCCGCAATTCCTGAACGTCAAGGTCGACTTCGACTCCCTGCGCGAGGTGGGCGCGGTCATGGGCTCGGGCGGCATGATCGTGGTCGACGAAGACACGTGCATGGTAGAGTTCGCCAAGTTTTTCCTGACCTTCGCCACGGCGGAAAGCTGCGGCAAGTGCGTGCCCTGCCGCGCGGGCGGCAAGCGCATGCTGGAGATTCTCAGCCGCATCTGCAGCGGCCAGGGACGGCACGAGGACCTTGCCGCGATCCGCAAGATCGCCGAGGGCATGGACACCGCGGCCCTCTGCGCCCTGGGTCAACTTACCCCCGGCCCGGTCATGGCGGCCCTGCGCTACTTCGAGCCGGAGTTCATCGCCCACATCGAAGACCACCGTTGCCCGGCCGGGGCCTGCAAGGAACTGGTGCCGGCGCGCTGCCTCAACGCCTGCCCGGGCGGGGTGGACGTGCCGACCTATGTGAGCCTGGCCGCCGAAGGGCGCTTTGCCGAAGCCCTGGCGGTGCACCGCGAGCGCAACCCCTTCGCCCTGATCTGCGGCCGGGTCTGCCCGGCCTTCTGCGAGCAACGCTGCCGCAGGGGCGACATCGACGCGCCGGTCGGCATCCGTGCCATCAAACGCTTCATGGCCGATCACGAGGCGGCCGCCCCCTGGTTCCCCACGCGGCCTCAGGTGGCCAAGTCCGAAAAGGTGGCCGTGATCGGATCGGGGCCGGCGGGCCTCACGGCGGCCCTGCGCCTGGCGCAGGATGGCTATGGGGTAACGGTCTACGAGGCCCTGGCGGTGCCGGGCGGCATGATGGCGGTGGGCATTCCGGAATACCGTCTGCCGCGGGATATCCTGAACCTGGAAATCGACCATATCCGCCGGGCCGGAGTGGATATTGTCTGCAACCGCGCCCTGGGCCGGGACTTCAGCCTGGATGATCTCCTCGAGCGCCAGGGATTCAAGGCGGTTGTGCTCGCCATCGGCGCACACAAGAGCCTGCGCCTGGGCATCCCGGGCGAGGACCGCGCCGGCGTCATTAACGGCATCGATCTCCTGCGGGAGGTCGCCCTCGGGAAGCCCCCGGAGATTCAGGGCAAGCGCGTGGCCGTGATCGGCGGCGGCAACGTGGCCGTGGATGCCGCCCGCACGGCCTGGCGGCTGGGGGCTGCCGAGGTGCACCTCGTCTACCGCCGCACCCGCACGGACATGCCGGCCTACCCCGAGGAAATCGAAGCCGCCCGCGAGGAAGGCATCCTGTTCCATTTCCTGGCCGCCCCGGTCCGCGTGCTCGGCCCGGCCCAGGTCACCGCCCTCGAAATCCAGCAGCAGAAACTGACGGATTTCGACGCCAGCGGCCGGCGCCGGCCCGTACCGATCGAAGGCGCGGTCGAGGCGCTGGCGGTCGACGTGGTCATCCCGGCTATCGGCCAGGAGACCGACAAGCTCTGCGTGCTGGAGGCCGGGCTGGAAACCAACCGCAATTCCACCCTGAAGGTAGGCCCCTCCCTGGCGACGACGCGTCCGGCGGTCTTTGCCGCCGGGGATGCCGTCAGCGGACCGGCCTCGGTGATCGAAGCCGTGGCGCAGGGCAACCGGGTGGCCAAAGAAGTGGCCCTCTATTTCTCCACCGGCACCCGCGCCAAGGTGGACATCCCGCTCGAGGCTCACCTGCCGCCGCTCACGTGGAACATGGAAGCCTACAGCGAAACACCCCGTCTGCGGTCGGTGCTGGCCCCGGTGGCGGAACGCGTTGGGAGTTTCGGGGAGGTGGAATTGCCGGCCAGAGAGGCCGAGATCCGCATGGAGTGCCGGCGCTGTTTGCGGTGCGATCTCGAGTGGGGCCAACTGAAGCAGCGCCAATGCGAAAAGGAGATGGCCGCTGCACCGCATGGATCATAATGAGATACGGGATACCGGATCAAGAATGCCGAGGCGGACTCTATCCGGCATTCACCATCCAGTATCCCGGATCCGCCATCGGCCGACAGGCCATGACCTGCACCGCAGAATGTCAGCAACGACGGAGGTCATTCAATGAGCTCGATCGCCATCACCATCAACGGACAGAAAGTTACCGCCCGGCCCGGTGAGACCATCCTCCAGGCGGCCCAGGCCGCCGGCATCGACATCCCCACCCTCTGCCATCACCCGGCCCTCGCCCCCATCGGCGCCTGCCGGGTGTGCCTGGTGGAGGTGAGCGGGCAGCGCACGCTGCAGCCGGCCTGCACCTTCCCGGTGGCGGATCGGATGGAGATCCAGACCGAGTCGCCCAAGGTGGTCCGCGCCCGCAAATTCGTGCTGGAACTGCTGTTTTCCGAGCGCAACCACTTCTGCATGGCGTGCGAGATGAGCGGCGGCTGCGAGCTGCAAAACCTGGGCTACCGCTATGGTCTGGACCATTGGGTCTATCCGACGTACACGGAGAGGCTCCCGGTGGACGCATCGCCCGCCCATCACGCCATGGACCACAACCGCTGTGTGCTCTGCCGGCGCTGCACCCGGGCCTGCGCAGAGCTCGTGGCCAACCACACCCTGGACCTGCGGCAGCGCGGGGCGCACACGATGCTGTGCGCGGACATGGATGTGCCGCTGGGGGATTCTTCCTGCATCGGCTGCGGCACCTGCGTCAATGTCTGCCCGACCGGGGCGTTGATCGACAAGCGCAGCGCCTTCATGGCGCGGCCCGACGCGGTGGACCGCGTCGGCACGATCTGCACCCAGTGCAGCGTCGGATGCGGACTGAATGTGGTGATGCACCGTGGCCACGTCCTGCGTCTGGAAAGCCGGTGGGATGCCCCGGTCAGCGGCGGCCTGCTCTGCCGCCGCGGGCGATTCGAGGCGCTGGAAGACCGCCGGCCCCGGCTTCTGGAACCGATGATCCGGGAGAACGGCTGCAGCGAATCCGCCAGCTGGAACCGGGCATTGGCCGAGGCGGCCCGGCACCTGTTTAACGAAGCCCCGGAACGGCTGGGGCTGCTGACTTCCACGCGCCTCACCAGCGAAGCCCTGGGCCTCCTCCACGTGATCTTCGCCAAGCACCTGCGCTCGGCCCAGCGGTGCACGGCCGACGGCCCGACTCCGGTGCTGCCCTTTGCGCCCTGCGGGAAGCTGGCCGATATCGCCGGCAGTGACCTCATACTTCTGGTGGCGGCGGACCCGGTCCAGGACCAGCCGGTTGCCTCATTCTTCATCAAACGGGCCGTGGATCAGGGAGCCCGGCTGGTGACGGTGGAGAGCCGGCCGACCGAGCTGAGTCCGTTTGCCGAGGCCACCTTTGCGCCGCAGGACATGGGCATCGCCGTGGACCTGGTTCAGGCGGCCGCCCATCCGGTGGTCCTCTACGGTGCGAATCTGACGAAAACCGGGGCCAAACTTCTGCAGAAAGTGGAAACCAAGGCCCGGTTCATCCCGCTGGTCCGCGGCGTCAACACCGTCACCGCAACGGCCCTGGGGCTGAACAATCGCCTCGACCCGGCCGCGTGCAGCACCCTCTTCATCGTGGCGGGCGAGGAAAACGGGACCCTGGATCAGATGGCGGCCCGCATCAGCTCGACGGCCTTTGTCATCGTGCAGGCCTGCTACGCCTCGCCCCTGACGGAGCGTGCCGACCTGCTGCTTCCGATGGCAAGCTGGCTGGAACGCTCGGGGACTTTCACCAACACGGATGGAACACTGCTGCGCGCCCATGCGGCGCTGCCGCCTTCCGGCCAATCGCGTCCGGACTGGGACATACTGGGCCGGTTGGCCGAGAGACTCGGACTGGATGCCTCAGTGGCCAAGGCCGAGTTTCCGCAGTGCGGCTCTTGAAAGGAGAATGGACATGGCGAATGTACTGATCGCAACCGACTGGCTGGCCGCCTGCGCCGGCTGCCACATGTCGCTGCTGGACATGGATGGGCGCGTTGTCGAGCTGCTGAACCACGTGACCTTCACGTCGAGTCCGGTGACCGATCTCAAGCACCCGCCGGAAAGCGGGGTCACCGTCGGGGTTCTCACCGGTGCTATCAGCAACACCCACAACATCGAGGTCGCCCGGCGCATGCGCGCACGCTGCACCTATCTGGTGGCGGTGGGGGACTGTGCCACCTTCGGCGGCATTGTCGCCGCCCGCAACCTGGTCGGCACCCCGGCCGCGCTGAAACGCGCTTACCTGGAGACCGAAAGCACGGTGGACGGCCTCATCCCGGACTCCCCCGAGCTGGGGAAGCCGCTGCCGACCGTCACCGGCATCGGCGACATCGTGAAGGTGGATATCTTTCTGCCGGGCTGCCCGCCGCGGCCCGATGATTTCTTTTATGTGTTCTCGGAAGTCTTGGCCGGAAGGCTGCCGGTGGTATTGCCGTCGCAGCATTTTCGGTACGATTGACCACTAAAGGGTTCGAGGATTCAAGGGGTCAAGGGGTCAAGTGAAATGATGGCAGCCATCCCTCCCTTGAACCCTCGAACCCTTGACCCCTTGAACCCTTTCGGAGAAGGACGCATAGGATCTCTGATTGCCATGACCTTTCATGGAGGGAAGACATGACTGCCCAAAAAATAACGATCGAACCGGTAACGCGCATCGAAGGCCACGCCCGCATCACCCTGCACCTGAACGAGGGAGGCGAGGTCGAGCAATCCTACCTGCACGTGGACGAGTTCAGGGGACTCGAGAAATTCAGCGAGGGCCGCCCCTACTTCGAGATGACCCAGATCACCCAGAGAATCTGCGGGATCTGCCCGGTCAGCCACCACCTGGCCTCGGCCAAAACCTGCGATGTCATCTGGGGGGCCGCCCCACCCCGGCCGGCCGCGCTGCTGCGGGAGCTTGTGCACATGGGCCAATTCGTCCAGTCTCACGGCATGCATTTCTTCTACCTGGCCGGCCCGGATCTCGTCCTGGGCTTCGATGCCGACCCGGCTGTGCGAAACGTGTTCGGCATCATCGCCGCCAACCCCCAGCTGGCCGTCAAGGCGGTGGGACTGAGGCGCTTCGGCCAGCAGATCATCGAACGGCTCGGTGGCAAGCGCGTGCACCCCAACTTCGCCGTGCCGGGCGGCGTCAACACGCCCCTGAGCTCCCAGGACCGGGACGCCATCGCCGCCGAGCTCGAAACTCAGCTCGGGGTGGCCATGGAGGGGCTGGGCCTTCTGGCCGACTGGGTCGAAAAAAACCGCGACCTGGCCCTGTCCTTCGCCGCGTTCCCTTCCAACTACATGGGCCTGGTCGACGAAAAGGGCGGCCTGACCCTTTACGACGGCCAGATCCGGATCTGCGGTCCCGGCGGCGAGCGCCTCGATCAATTCAAGCCCGAAGACTACCTGCTCCACATGGCCGAGCACGTGGAACCCTGGTCGTTTCTCAAGTTCCCGTATTACCGCAAGCAGGGATGGCCGCAGGGGGCCTATCGCGTGGGACCACTGGGGCGGCTGAACGTCGTCGACCGGGTGGGGACCCCCCTGGCCAACGAGGAGTTCAAGCGCTTTCGAGCACTCGGCAGCGGCCGGCCGGTGGAAGGCTCGCTCTTCTATCACTATGCCCGCCTGATCGAGCTGATCTATGCGCTGGAACGCATCGAGCAGCTGCTCGCCGAACCCGACATCCTCTCCACCGACATCCGCGCTTATGGCCCGGCCGCATTGCGGGAGCGCGGGGTCGGAGTGATCGAGGCGCCGCGCGGAACCCTGGTGCATGACTACAGCGTCGATGCCAACGGGCTGCTTACGCGGGCCAACCTCATCGTCGCCACCGGGCACAACAACTGGGCTATGAACCGCGCGGTGGAAAGCGTCGCCAAGGCATTCGTGCACGGACCGTCTGTGCCCGAGGGCATGCTCAACCGGGTGGAGGCCGCCGTGCGCTGCTACGACCCGTGCTTTTCGTGTTCAACCCACGCGCTGGGGAAGATGCCGCTGGAGGTCAACCTGGTTGGGCCGGACGGCCGGCAGATGTTCCGCGCGGTGCGTTGAGCCGCTTCAGGAGGAGAGAAGCAGCCATGACACGCACCCTGGTGATCGGCTTCGGCAACCTGGATCGGAAGGATGACGGCGCGGCGTTTCATATCGTAAACGGTCTGCGGCAAGTCCTGGGGATCCGCCCCCTGGAGGAGGGTGACACCGGCATGGCTGCGCTGGGCAGGGAGATGGACACCGTCTTTGTGCGGCAGCTCCTGCCGGAACACGCTGTCGAAGCCGCGAGCTATGACCGCCTCGTGCTGGTGGATGCCCATGTAGAGGCGGAACACCGGGATATCGTCTGCACCCGCCTGGACCCGGAGCAACGGCCGTCGGCCATTGGCCACATCCTGCCCCCGTCCATCTTTCTGTGGCTGGCGCAGAAATTATCCGGAAAACCCATTGAAGCTTACGCGGTGTCGGTCCGCGGCCGCAGCTTTGAAATGGCGGGGGGTCTATCCGCGGCAACTGCCGCACTCATACCCGACGCCACCGACACGCTCAAAGACCTCTTAGGGATCAGGGGCTGAAATCGAGCGAAGGCCAACGAGCTGGATCCATCTTGAGCAGAAGACAAAAGGAGGACACCATGAACCTGTTTACCCCCAGCACCCCGTACGTCCCGGGAACCTATGCCAAGAAGCGGCCGGAGTCCGTGAAGATTGCCGCGCAGTACGTGCAGGAGTGGGACGCCCGCCGCCAGAAGATTTCCCAGATGAAACCCCTGCCGACCGAAATGCCGCCCAGCATCTGCTTTTCGCGCAAGATCGGCGTCGGGGCGCTGGAAGTGGCGGACATCCTCGCCCGCAAGCTGCACCTGCGTGTGGCCGACCGCGAGATCCTGGAGCACATGAGCGGCGAGACCCGGCTGGACCAGGAAACGGTTAAATTTTACGACGAACTCTACCCGGGAAAGACGGTCGAACTGTCCGCCCTTCTCTTCGGGAAGAAATCCTTCCAGATGGATGACTATCTCCGCAACCTGGTGAACTCGGTCTATACCCTGGCGACGATCGGCTCGACCATTTTCGTCGGACGCGGAACCCACCTGATCCTGCCTCGCAGCCGGGTCCTGGCCGTGCGGTTCATCTGTTCGGACGCGTTCCGCATCGAACGGCTGGCGTCGCTCTTGAAGATCAAGGGCAGCGAGGCGGTCAAGACCCTGGCCCGGATCGACCGGGAGCAGAAGGCCTTCTTCAGGAAAGCCTTCGGCAAGAAGGACGCTCCGGCCTCCGAGTTCGACCTGGTCATCAACTTCGACCATCTCGGCCATCCCAAGCTGGCGGCAGACCTGGTCGCGCGGGCCTTCCACAACAAGTTCGCAGGCGAGATCAAAGAGTAGCAAGACCCCGCCGCGTCCGAACCGCTGCGGGCCGGATGTCGCGGGGTTACCCCGGCGTTTTCCCCAAACCTGCTCCGTTGAACCACGCTGTTAAACGGCCTGGCCGCCCCGGCGGCCAGGTCTCTGCCTGCTTGGCATGCCTTGCGCTTTCTGGAAAAACCGTTATGATGGGCGCGGCATCCGTACTCAGAAATGTCCTGTCAGGCCGTTGAACCTTAGGCATGCCCATCTTCAAAAAC
>JBLMXM010000208.1:0-8947 GCA_050257775.1 Hyphomicrobiales bacterium | reverse complement strand
CTCCACCAACATGGCCGGCCGCGGGACGGACATCGTCCTGGGCGAGGGAGTGGTCGGTTTGGGCGGCCTGCACATCCTCGGCACCGAACGGCACGAGTCCCGGCGGATCGACAACCAGCTGCGCGGCCGCTCGGGCCGGCAGGGGGATCCCGGCTCCTCGCGCTTTTACCTCGCCCTGGAAGACGATCTGCTGCGGATTTTCGGCGGTGAGCGCATCACCGGGATCATGGAAAAGCTCGGCATGAAGGAGGGCGAACCCATCGAGCACAACCTGATCAGCCGGGCCATCGAGAATGCCCAGTCCAAGGTGGAGGGCCACAACTTCGATATCCGCAAGCACCTGCTGGAGTACGACGATGTCATGAACCAGCAGCGGGAGGTCATCTACGGCCAGCGTCAGGAGATTCTCAAGGGCAAGGACCTTAGGCCCGCGATCATGGAGATGATCGCGGAAACCGCCGAAGGCATCGCCGACAGCTTTGCCGATGAGAAAACCCACCCGGAATACTGGGACCTCAAGGCCATCTCCGATGCCGTCTACAAGCAGTTCAACTTCCGGCCGGCCGAATTGACGCCGGAGAGTGTTGAGACCATGACCCACGACGCCCTGGCGGACCGGATCACCCAGGATGCTGCCCGGGTCTATGAAGGCCGGGAAGCCGCCATCGGGCCTGAAAACTTTCGTCAGCTCGAGCGGGTGGTCATGCTGCAGACCATCGACAACCTCTGGAAGGACCATCTGCTGTCCATGGATCACCTCAAGGAGGGGATCGGGCTGCGGGGCTACGCTCAGCAAAACCCGCTTCTCATTTACAAGAAGGAAGGCTTCGAGATGTTTCAGAACCTGATGACCCGGGTCGAGGAGGAGACCCTGGGCATCCTGTTCCGGATCCAGATCGCAGCGCCGGAGAAGATGGAGACCCTCCAGCGGCCCAGGGAACTGAGGCTGACTTACTCCGGAGGCGGCGAGCCCGAGCGGCGGCCGGCCAAGCGCAGCACGGACAAGGTCGGCCGCAACTCGCCCTGCCCGTGCGGCAGCGGGAAAAAATACAAGAAATGCTGCGGACGGTGATACAGGGTTACGTTCCACAGGTATCTTGCAAACGTGAAGCTTACCTAAAGCTTCATCATGAGTTCGGCTCCCTTTACAAAAAGTTGAGCCAGTGCTTATTATTGACCGTAAGCCGGAACCTGCCGGCAAAACGGCCGTGGGGCCGCCTGTGAGGGATGAATGAGCGAACGTCATCCCCAATTCGAGGAAGACGCCAGGTCGGAGCAGGACGTCCAGCTGGATGAGCCCCCGCTGTACAGGGTGCTGCTGCTCAACGACGATTACACAACCATGGACTTCGTGGTGGAAGTGCTTAAATACGTCTTTCAGAAATCGGAGGAGGACGCCAACCAGATCATGCTGAATGTGCATCACAAGGGAGTCGGCGTCTGCGGCCTGTATCCGTTTGAAATAGCTGAAACCAAAGTCGATATGGTGGAGAACCTCGCCCGCGAGAGGGGCTTCCCCCTCAAATGCACGATGGAAAGAGAATAGCCCATGATCAGCAAGGAATTATCCGCGACCCTCGGATTTGCCGTCCGGGAAGCCAAGAAGCGGCGGCACGAGTATGTCAGCGTCGAGCACATCCTGTTCGCGCTGCTCTACGACCAGAGCGGGATCGAGATCGTTGAGAACTGCGGGGGCAACGTCGAGAACATTCTCGGAAACCTGGAGAGCTTCTTCGAAGAGAAAATCGAGAAGATCCCCGATGGCAACGAATACGTGCTGCAGCAGACCATCGGGTTCCAGCGGGTGATCCAGCGCGCCGTGAGCCATGCGCGTTCGGCCGACAAGGCCGAGGTGTCGGTGAGCGACATCCTGGCGTCCATCTTCCTGGAGAAGGATTCCCATGCCGAGTACTTCCTGAGCGCGGAGGGGATCACCCGGCTCGATGTGCTGAACTACATCTCCCACAAGATCCCCAAGAACTCGTTTCAGGAGCGCGAGGATCAGGCGGCTTCGCGCCCGGGCACCGATGAGCGCCGCCGCAAGGGCGACCCGCTGGAGATGTACACCACCGATCTGGTCCGCCTGGCCAAGCAGGGGAAACTTGATCCGCTCATCGGCCGCCAGGCGGAAATCGAGCGCACCATGCAGGTCCTCTGCCGCCGCCGCAAGAACAACCCCGTCTTTGTTGGCGACCCTGGAGTCGGGAAGACAGCCCTGGCCGAGGGATTGGCTCAGAAGATCGCCAAAGGCGATGTCCCGGACCTGCTGGCGGACATCCACATCTTCGCCCTGGACCTGGGCGGGATGCTGGCCGGCACCAAGTTCCGGGGCGACTTCGAGCAGCGCTTGAAAGGCGTAATCGCCGAACTGAAACGGCGGCCCAAGTCCATCCTCTTCATCGACGAGATCCACACCATCGTGGGCGCCGGCGCCACCAGCAGCGGCTCCATGGACGCCTCCAACATACTCAAGCCGGTGCTGACCAGCGGCGAGATCCGCTGCATCGGCTCCTCCACCTACGAGGAGTACAAGAACCATTTTGAAAAGGACCGGGCGCTGTCACGGCGTTTCGAGAAGATCGAAATCTCCGAGCCGCCCGTGTCCGAGAGCATCCAGATCCTCAAAGGGCTGCGCTCGCGCTACGAGGAGCATCACGGGATCGAGTACACCGACGCTTCTCTGAAAGCGGCGGCGGAACTCTCGGCCAAGTACCTGAATGACCGCTATCTGCCGGACAAGGCCATCGACGTGATGGACGAGGCCGGCGCCTTCGTGAGGCTTTCCGGTGCGTCCGGTCGGAAAAAGATCAACCCCTCGGACATCGAGAAAATCGTGGCCAAGATGGCCCGCGTCCCGACCCAGAGCGTATCCACCTCCGACCGCAGCAAGCTCGAGAACCTGGAAGACCGCCTCAAGCAAGTGGTCTTCGGCCAGGACGATGCCATCCGGTCGATGGTCACCTCGATCAAGCGGTCCCGGGCCGGGCTGGGGATCCCCGGCAAGCCCATTGGCTGCTTCCTGTTCACCGGGCCGACCGGCGTGGGAAAGACAGAGGTTGCCCGGCAGGTGGCCCTGATCCTGGGAGTGGAGTTCATCCGCTTCGACATGAGCGAATACATGGAGAAACATGCCGTCGCCCGGCTGATCGGCGCCCCGCCCGGTTACATCGGGTTCGACCAGGGCGGCCTGATGACCGACGGCATCCGCAAACACCCGCACTCCGTGCTGCTGATGGACGAGATCGAAAAGGCGCACCCGGACCTCTTCAACATCCTGCTCCAGGTCATGGACCACGCCACCCTGACCGACAACAACGGCAAGAAGGCCGATTTCCGCAACGTGATCCTGATGATGACCTCAAATGCCGGCACCCGCGAAATGAGCACCCAGACCATCGGATTCGGTGATGTGCTCCGCGATACGCCTTCCAAGGGAAAGAAAGCCATCGAGCAGATGTTCAGCCCGGAGTTCCGCAATCGCCTGGACGACATCATCAATTTCAACTCGCTCAGCCCCGCGATCATGGAGATGGTGGTGGACAAGTTCATGAAGGAGCTCAATGGCCAGCTGGCGGTAAAAAAGGTCAAGCTGAGCTATTCTCCTGCGGTTCGCTCCTGGCTGGCCAAAAAGGGACATGACCCCCAGTACGGGGCCCGGCCGTTGGCCCGCGTGATTCAGACCGAGATCAAGAACAAGCTCTCCGATGAAATCCTTTTCGGCCGCCTCGCGAAAGGCGGCGAACTGGCGCTCGACCTTGCCGAGGACAAGATCGTCTTCGAAGTGCCGGCTTCCTGACGAGTTGCTCGTACCATGCCGATTTTCGCGCTGTCGGAGGACCTGGCCTTTCCTCCGCCCCAGCTTGCCTCGAAGGAGGGCCTGCTGGCCGTCGGCGGGGATTTGAGCCCGGAGCGCCTCCTGCTTGCCTACCGCATCGGTGTCTTCCCGTGGTATTCCGATGACGAGCCCATCCTGTGGTGGTCCCCGGACCCTCGACTGGTGCTTTACCCTCGTGAGTTTCACTTCTCCCAGTCGCTGGTGAAGACCATCCGCCGCGGCGACTTCACCGTCAGCATGGATCAGGCCTTCGAGCGGGTGATCCGCGAATGCGGCCGGGTGCGGCGCGATACGGGGGAGGGTACCTGGATCGTGCCCGAGATGATCAACGCCTACTGCCGACTCCATGATGCGGGGTTCGCGCATTCAGTTGAAGCCTGGCAGGGGGATCGCCTGGCCGGCGGCCTTTACGGAGTGTCGCTGGGAAAATGCTTTTTCGGGGAATCCATGTTCGCGCGAGTCAGCAATGCCTCAAAGGTGGCCCTGGCCGCCCTCGTGGCTCTCCTGAAGGCCGAAGGCTTCGGTCTAGTCGACTGTCAGGTCACCACCGGGCACCTGCAGCGCATGGGAGCGCGCGAGATACCGAGGAGCCATTACCTGGAGCAGCTGCAGCAGTACTTGCAGGCTCCCGACCGCACCGGAAGATGGACCATGCCTTCCGATGTGCTATCGTCAATGTTGCCCAAACGCCGGGTGCGGGCACGCGGTGCCGGAGGCCATGGCGGATGGAGATCGAAAGAGTAGGGCCCATGGAAAAAGACTGCACGTTCTGCCGGATCATCCGGGGTGAGACCCACACCCAGATTCTGCATGCGACCGAGACCCTTGTTGTTTTCCGGGACATCCATCCCCAGGCCCCTCTGCACCTGCTAATCGTGCCGAAAAAGCACATTCGCAGCGTCAACGATCTTGATGCGGGCGACGTGCCCCTGCTCGGCGAGTTGTTCCGGGCGGCCCAGGAATTGGCCAAGCGCCAGGGCATGTCGCGGGACGGTTACCGGCTTTTTGTCAACGTCGAGCGGGGTGGCGGACAAGTGATTTTCCACCTGCACATGCATATGGTCGGAGGATGGGGGAGGTAAGAGCTGAATCCGGCACCGATTCACAGGGAAAAGCCCAAGCGGTCTTATTTCAAACGACTCGATGGTCCTATGGTTGAAGCGAGCACCACTCCCGCGGGCATTTATGCCCACATTCCGTTTTGTGTCCGCAAGTGTGTGTATTGCGATTTCTATTCCGTCTCCGACCTAACTCTCAAGCCGGTATTCCTGAAGGCGCTTTCCCTCGAGATCGCGGCAGTCGACCCGGGGCCGCTGGTGTTCGACACCATTTACATCGGCGGCGGAACCCCGTCGGTCCTCGAACCGGCTGAGGTCGAAGGAATCATCGAAGGTCTGATGTCGAAATTCCAGTTCGTTGAGCCGGTCGAAGTGACCCTTGAGGCCAATCCGGGCGCGGTGGATGAGGCCAAGCTCCGCGGCTTCCGGTCGGCCGGCGTCAACCGCCTGAACATCGGCGTTCAGTCCTTCCAGGACAAAAATCTGGATACGCTCGGGAGAATCCACTCGGCCCGGCAGGCGCATGAAGCACTTTTGAGCGCACGCCGATCCGGTTTCGAGGCGGTCGGTCTGGATTTGATGTATGGCCTTCCCGGCCAGACTTGGGCAGACTGGCTGGCGGACCTTGAGAGCGCCCTGGCCTTTCGGCCCGAGCACCTGGCCTGCTACATGCTCACGGTCGAACCCGAGACGCCGCTGGCCGCTGATCAGCGCCTGGGTCTTTTTCAACCAGCGCCGGAGGCTGAGGTGGCCGAGCTTTTTCTGGCGACCTCGGAATTTCTCTCCGGCCGCGGCTTTCTTCACTACGAAGTCTCCAACTTTGCCCGCTGCGAAACCGACGGCTGCAGCGCCGCCTGCATTTCCCGGCACAACTCCAAGTACTGGACGCATGCACCATACCTGGGTTTCGGACCTTCAGCACATTCCTTCCAGCCGCCAAGGCGCTTCTGGAACCACCGGGATGTGAAGCGCTATCTGGACGACCTGAGCGCGGGCCGCCAGCCCCTCGCAGGCGAGGAGGTGCTCACGGCGGAGCAGGAGATGACGGAGGTGATCATGCTGGGGCTCAGGACGGCAACCGGAATCGACCTGCTGAGTTTCAAGCGCCGGTTCGGGGTGGATTTCATGGAGGCGCGCGGAAGAACCGTTGCTGATCTTCAATCCCAGGGGTTGCTCACTCTCGATTCCAAGCGATGCACTCCGACCCGCCGGGGTTTGCTCTATCTCAACACCATCACCGCTGCCCTGATCTGATAAACATTCCGAGGAACTGGTTTTCAAAACCCCAGATCAGGCCCAAGGGCAAGGCGCCAGTCGATTCGAAAGCGGCAGTATGTGAGCATTTCGGATCGGCTGGCAACGCCGCCATTGGGCATTAGATGGGGTTTTCAAAACCAGTTCTAGCCTTTGCGCAGCTTGCGCACATCCCCCACCCGCAAGGTCACATTCTTTGAATCGAAATACTCGAGCAGCGGGATGAGAAATTTGCGCGAGGCGCCGCCGGCTAGGTCCTTGAACTGGGAGGGGTTCATCTCGCTGTTCTGCTCGAGAAATTTCACCATGCGCTTCCGGAGGTCCTCGATGGCCTCCGCGTGGAAGTAGAGATCATCCTTGGTGCGGACGATCAGGCCCTCCTCGATGAGCAGATTCAAAACGTCCTTGGCCTGGGACGTTTCGGCTTTCAGGGTTTCGGTAACCTCCCGGAAAAACGGCGGCTGCAGGGCGCTGTCCCTGTAAATCTTGAGCATCCTCTGCCGTGCGGTCGCCTCATCGCCGGCCAACGACACCTTGTGCGCCTTCAATCGAACGGTTTTTTCCTCCTGGACGATGGCATCATCCTTGATCATCTGGTTGAGAACCAGGTTGAAGAGCTTCACATCCGTGTTGGGGGGGAACTTGCTCTTAAGCTCTTCCTTGAGCATGCCGGACTTCAGTGGGAAGGCCTTGTGATAGCCCCTCAGGTGCTCGGTGGTTTCCTGCACGAGGCGATCGAAGCTTTTTTTGTGGATGAAGGTCCGCGCCTCCTTGTCCACCAGGACAACGGCTCGTGCCGACATCATGCCCTGCAGGGCGGATTCGAGCTGTTTGTCGGTCAGACTGGTCATCAGCCGCAGGTCGGAAAAGGAAGTCCCGGAGTGGCCCGCGGCCTCGATGTGGAAGGCAATCAGGCTATCCGGCTCGCTCGATAGGATGCCCTTAAGGCCCTGGACAACGTTTGCTTGGAAGCGTTTGTGCTTGGGGGGAATCGGGTTGAGGACTTGGCCGCCACCGATCGTCCGCACGGGCGAGTAGCTGCGCACGACATAATGATCGCCCTTGACGATGGCAACCGGGGTGTCGAGCCGCAGCTGGGCAACGCTGGTCTCACCGGGCTTGAGTTCGTCGTGCTCGAGCAGGACCAGGTTGCCCAGGATCTCGCTGGTTCCGGTGTGGAAGCGCACTCGGCTGCGGTTTTTAAGCGGTTTGCCGCCGCTGGCCAGATAGTGAAAATGGACGTCCACCATGTAGCTGGATTTGAGGGCGTTGGGGCTGGAGAGCACTTCTCCCCGGTTGACGGACTCCTTGTCCAGCCCCTGGAAGTTAATGGCTGTGCGCATGCCGGCCTCGGCCGAGTTGACGCTCTCATTGTGAACCTGGATGCCGCGCACTTTGGAAGTGACGCCCGAGGGGTAGACCATGATCGGCTCCCCTACCTGGACCTTGCCTGACACCAGGGTGCCGGTAATGACCGTGCCGAATCCCTTCATGGTGAATACCCGGTCCACCGGCAGACGGAAGAGGGTTGATGGCGGCCGGTCCGGAATCTGGCAGCTCAGGGCGCCCAGCGCCTGGATGAAGTCGGGCACGCCCTGTCCGGTGACGGCGGAGACCGGGATGATCGGCGCGTTTTCGAGAAAAGTGCCCCGGGCAAACTCCTTGATGTCCTCCTGAGCGAGTTCCAGCATCTCCTCGTCCACGAGGTCCACCTTGGTCAGAACCACCAGGCCGTGGCGGACGCCCAGCAGCGTGCAGATCTCCATGTGCTCGCGGGTTTGGGGCATCACCCCCTCGTCGGCCGCGATCACCATGGCGACGATGTCGATCCCCGTCGCGCCCGCCACCATGTTCTTGACGAACTTCTCGTGGCCCGGCACATCTACCACGCCCAGATGCTGGCCGCTCGGCAGATCCAGGTGCGCAAAGCCGAGTTCGATGGTGATTCCGCGCTCCTTTTCCTCCTTCAGGCGGTCAGTGTCGATACCGGTGACGGCTCTGACGAGGGAGGTCTTACCATGGTCGATGTGTCCGGCCGTGCCCAGTATGATCTGTTTCAAAGGTTCACGCTCCTGTGCCCCATTGATCGCACCCACGAAGTAAGCCGGGTCTTCATCCGCCCAACCGCAGGCTGATAATGAAGCTCACCGGCTCTTGCGTTTTCGGACATACTCGAAAACATACGCCAGACCCACTAGGATGACCGCCAACCCCGCCACGTACTCCGCACTGGCGGCGCCGCGAAACATGCGCGTGATGAGGATGGCGATACCCGCCCCGAGTATAGCCCGGATGAAAAAGATGATGATGGGATGCACGCTTCGGGCCCTTCAAGGTAAAGATTCAGCCTTCTTTTTATTCAAAATTCAGCCTTCTTTCAACCCCCCCGTTTCCACTTTCTCCTTGATCTGGCATCGCCGATTTGTTAATTTGTCGAGGTCAAACAGACAGGTTCCGGCTTATGGTGGGTGTAGCTCAGTTGGCAGAGCACCGGGTTGTGGCCCCGGTTGTCGTGGGTTCAAATCCCATCACTCACCCCATTTACTTGCGCCCGTAGCTCAGTTGGATAGAGCGCCGGACTTCGAATCCGTAGGTCGGGGGTTCGAGACCCTCCGGGCGCGCCAGTTTTTTCAAGGGGTTGCAGGCTTAGTTCTGCAACCCCTTTTTTTTTTGATTTTACTCCAGCACCACTCCTCATTTTATCGGTATTTAATCCCATCCATTCTCAATCAAGATTCCTGCTGGCCCACCGATATCCGAAATAACAGGGGATGAGGTTCGCAGCAAATCAGTCCAAGCA
>JBLMXM010000207.1:0-17181 GCA_050257775.1 Hyphomicrobiales bacterium | reverse complement strand
TTCGGCGACACCCGGTTCCCGGCCAGGGTTCATATGATCCTGCCGACGGCCGACCGCAGCAAGGCCTCGATCACCGTGAAGGTCGCCTTTGTAGAACGCGATCCGCGCGTGTTGCCCGAGATGAGCGCCAAGGTAGCGTTTCTCGCCCGCGAACCCGGCCCCGACGAACAGGCGCTGCTCCGGGCGGTGCCCGCTGCGGCCGTCATCCTGAGCAACGGCAAGCCTCGGGTCTTTCTCATCCAGGGGGATCAGGTCCGGGAGGTCGCCGTGGAACCCGGCCGCCGCTTCGCAGACCTGCTCGAGCTGCGGGACGGGCCGCCGGCCGGAAGCCGCATCGCCACCGCTCCGCTGGAGAAATTGGCGGACGGCACCCGCGTTTCGATCCCCAAGCGATGAGTAATGTCCGATCTGCAGTCATAAGCCGAACAGCCAGACGCGGACATCAGCATTCACCTTCCTGTGGGAGCAGCTTCCAGCCGCGGTCTCGCGCGGCAGGATGCCGCTCCCACCCGAAACAACATCTCAACCTCCTGATGGCAAATGAATGATGAACGCTCCGCCGGTCATCGTCGACATTCGCAACATCAGCAAGTCCTACCGCCGCGGAGGCCAGGTCATTCCGGTGCTGGAGGGCATCTCGCTCGGCATCCGCGAGGGGGAATTTTTGGCTCTCATGGGCCCCTCGGGCTCCGGAAAGACCACCCTGCTGAACCTCATCGCAGGCCTGGACCGCGCGGACTCCGGCACGATCTCCGTCGGCGACATTGACATCACCGGCCTGACCGAAACGGAGCTGGCCGCCTGGCGCGCCGCGAACGTCGGATTTATTTTTCAATTTTACAACCTCATCCCGGTCCTGACCGCCTTCGAGAACGTTGAGTTGCCGCTTGTTTTGACCGATCTCTCCCGGAGCGAACGCCGGGAGCACGTGCGGATGGTATTGCAGTTGGTCAACCTCGCGGATCGCATGGACCATCATCCCCGCCAGCTCTCCGGCGGCCAGCAGCAGCGCGTGGCCATCGCGCGGGCGCTGGTCACAGATCCGACCCTGGTGGTGGCCGATGAGCCCACGGGCGACCTGGACCGCGCTTCGGCCGAAGACGTACTGGCGCTCATGGAACGGCTGTGCAGCGACCTCGGTAAGACCATCGTCATGGTGACCCATGACCCGCGGGCTGCCCGGCGGGCCCACCGCGTAAAGCACCTGGACAAGGGTGTTCTCAGCCATGCTCTGGAAGCTGCTACTCCGGAACGCCTTTAGGCACAAGCTGCGCGCCCTGCTGACCGTTTGCGGCGTGGCGGTAGCGGTGCTGGCCTTCGGCCTGCTGAGCACGCTCGTGGATGCATGGTACGCGGGCGTTTCCGCGGCCGCCGCCAACCGCCTGGTCATCCGCCATGCCATATCCCTCACCTTTTCCCTGCCGATCAGCTACATGGAAAAAATCCGGGCGGTCGACGGCGTCCAGGCCGTCTCTCACATGACCTGGTTCGGTGGAATCTACATCGACCGCAAGAATTTTTTTGCGAACTTTGCCGTGGATGCCAAGAGCTTTCTTGACCTATACCCGGAGTTCGTTCTTCCCGGCGATCAGAAGGCGGCTTTTCTCAGAGACCGCAAGGGTTGTGTCGTGGGCCGCGGGCTGGCCGAACGCTTCGGCTGGAAGGTGGGCGACACCGTGACGCTCCAAGGTACCATCTATTCGGGGGAATGGCCGATGACGGTGCGGGGAATTTACCACGGTCGCGACAAGAGCACCGACGAGAACCAGCTTTTCTTTCACTGGGATTACCTGAACGAGCGGCTCAAGGAACGGTATCCCCGGCGGGCCAACCATGCCGGCCTTTTTGTGATCGAGATTGCGCATGCCGATGCCGCGCCTGCAGTCGCAGGCGCCGTGGATGCGCTTTTTAAAAACTCCCTGGCGGAGACGCTGACCGAAACTGAGCGCGCGTTTCAGATGGGCTTCGTGACCATGAGTGAAGCCATCCTGATGGCCATCCGCTTGGTGTCGCTGGTGATCATTGGCATCATCATGGCTGTCGTCGCGAACACGATGATCATGTCGGTGCGCGAGCGCCTGCACGAATTCGCAGTACTTAAAACCCTTGGTTATGGTGCTTTTCACCTGGCTTTCCTGATCCTGGGGGAGTCTGTGGTGATCTGTGCGGCCGGCGGCGCCCTCGGCATCGCCGGCACCTTCCCCACCCTGAGGATCCTGTCAGGCTATGTGGGCAACATTTTTCCGGTCCTCGATGTCAGCCCAATTACGCTCTGGTTCGATGGGTTGGCCGTCCTCGCCGTGGCCCTGGTTGCCGCAGCGTTTCCCATCCGGCGGGTGGTGACGATCCGGATCGTGGATGCATTGGGCAGGGTGGAGTGATAAATAGGGTTCAAGGGATCCAGGGTCCGAGGGGTCAGGGGGAAAGACAAAGAATCAAGGGTGGCACCGCGATCAGCGGGTCGTGCGGCAAGCGATTTGTAGAAACGTGCGCGGCACAGGAATTTTTTTACTTGAACCCTCGAGCCCTCAACCCCCCGGACCCTTTGGTGCGGGAGATGAATGAAGCTGTTACTCGCCTATAGCCTTCGCAACTTATTGACTCGTCGTTTGACCACAGCCCTGACTGCCGGGGGTATGGCGCTGGTGGTGTTCGCCTTTGCGGCCATGCTCATGCTGGCCGAGGGGTTGGAGCGTACCCTGGTGGATTCGGGTTCCTTCGACAATGTCGTGGTCCTCCGCAAATCAGCAAACTCCGAGATTCAGAGCACGGTGTCGCGTCTTGAGGCGGCCATCGTCGAGACCCAGCCGGAAATTGCCGTCGGCCCCGTCGGCCTCCCGCTGGCAGCCCGCGAGGTGGTGGTGCTCATCAACCTGCACAAACGGGGTTCGACGAGCACATCCAACGTGACCATCCGCGGGATCTCGCCTTCCTCGCTCGCGCTGCGGCCCGAGATCCGCATCACAGCAGGACGCATGCCGCGGCCGGGCATGTCGGAAATCGTGGTGGGGGAGGGAATTGCGCGGCGGTTTCAGAATGCCGGTTACAACGAGATGCTCGCGTTCGCCAACCGGGATTGGACGGTGGTCGGGGTGTTTGATGCCGGCAACACCAGCTTCAGTTCCGAAATCTGGGGGGATGTGGAGCAGTTCATGCAGGCCTTTAGACGGCTGGCCTTCTCTTCGGTGATCTTCCGCTTGCGTGATCCCTCGGCGTTTGGCGCGGTAAAGGCGCGCATCGAGGGGGACCCCCGCCTGTCGCTGGAAGCCAAGCGCGAAGTGGTCTATTACCGGGACCAGTCCGAGGCGACGGCAAAGTTTCTCCGCATCCTCGGCACCTCGCTCACGATTATCTTCTCCATCGGCGCCGTAGTCGGCGCCATGATCACCATGTACGCAGCCGTGGCCAACCGCACGGCCGAAATCGGAACGCTGCGCGCCTTGGGTTTCCGGCGCTCGGCCATCCTGACGTCTTTCTTGGCAGAGTCGCTTTTCCTGGGTCTCATCGGCGGGGCAGCCGGCCTCGCGCTGGCCTCCTTCCTCCAGGTCTTTACTGTTTCGACCACCAACTTCCAGACCTTCGCCGAATTGGCCTTTCAGTTCCGCCTGAGCGGGGAGATCGTGGTTGAAGGGCTGACATTTGCGGTCGCCATGGGGCTGGCTGGCGGATTGT
Source organism: Hyphomicrobiales bacterium (assembly GCA_050257775.1). Taxonomy (GTDB): domain Bacteria; phylum Desulfobacterota; class Desulfobacteria; order Desulfobacterales; family SpSt-501; genus SpSt-501. The sequence goes on along the minus strand of JBLMXM010000207.1, from coordinate 13,509 downwards.
TGCCGGCGTTCCGGGCGGCGCGGATGAGCGTCGTGGAGGCCCTGCATGCCTCGTAGGCGCCGGATGATCATTAGCTCGCTGGGGGGGAAGGCAAGGATTGCGAACGGGGAGCATTGTAGTATCTGAGCGCCTCCGGGAGCTCATGGATGATGTCTTGCATCCGCGTTTGGGTCGCCGGGTGCGTGGACAAGAACTCCGGTGTCTGCTGGCGGCCTTCCTGCTTCGCCATCCGTTCCCAGAAGGGGATGGCCTGCCGCGGGTCGTAGCCGGCCCGGGCCATCAGGATAAGCCCGATGTGGTCCGCTTCGCTTTCCTGAAGCCGGCTGTACGGAAGCAGGAACCCCACCGAAGTTCCGGCGCCGTAGGCCGTCATGAAGAGACTTTGTGTCGCCTGAGGCTGCTGAGACAGCGCAACCGCCAGCGCCACTCCGCCGAGCTGGGCGAGCAGCCCCTGGCTCATGCGCTCGTTGCCGTGTCCGGCGATCGCATGGCCGACTTCGTGCCCGAGCACAACGGCCAGGCCGGTGTCGTCCTGGGTGTAGCGCAGGATGCCGGTGTAGACGGCGGCCCTTCCGCCCGGCATGACCCAGGCATTGACGGTTTTCTCATCCTCGATCAGGCTGAACTCCCAATGGTAGTTCTTGATGGTGTCCCCCTGTCCGGCATCCCTCAGAAAGGTTTCAGCCGACTGGGCGATCCGGTTGCCCACTCGGCGCACCATGGCCACTTTTTGCGTGTCCGTGGAAAGCCGGCTCTTATGAAGCACGTCATTGTATTCCTGGTAGCTCAGGGACAGCAACTCGGAATCGGGGACCAGGTGAAGGCTTTGCCGGTGGGTGATCGGCACCTCGGCGCAGGAGACGACCCAGAGCAAAATGGTGAAGGCCAGCCATGGGGCTGCCTTGAACCCATGCCGGACCTTTGTTTTTCGGGACATACCTCTCCGCCTTCCGTCGCGAGTCGAAAACCCTAAACGTTAACCGTGCGACTCGCTCCAATGATAAGAGTTAGACGGTCGCCCCACAAGGCCCCGGGCATTTTCGGCAGATATCTCCATGAAATAGCCGAACTATCGGTTACGTTCGGGGAGGGCCTTCATCACATCAGCTTTGTCTCCTCAAAAGCGGTGGGATTCAGACGGAAAGATAAGTCCTCTGCGGCTCGGTTTTCTCCCTGAAATCGTTCGTTGTGCCGGAATAGACGATATGGCCCTTGTCGATGACGAAGATCCGGTCGGTGACGGCCATGGCGAAACGGATATTCCGCTCAGATTTCGAGACTTGGAATCCTTCTTTCGGTTGTGGCGATGTTGGTTTCGATAGTTTACCCGGATAGGATTTCGCGAATCTTCTGGCTGAACTGTTCGAGGTTGAAGGGTTTTTGAATGAACCCCCGGCAGCCGCGCTTGAGGATTTCCAGGGCCTGACCGTTGAGGCTGTAACCGCTCGACAACAGCACCGCCGCCCCCGGGTCGATAGCGCGGATGCGGTCGAAGACCTCACCACCCCCGAGGCCCGGCATGATCATGTCCAGGATGACAAGATCGATCTCGGCCCGTCGCTTCGCATAAACCGCCAGCGCATCCTCACCGGTCCGAGCCACCAGCGCCCGATATCCCAGCCGCTCCAACATCTGGCGTCCGATATCGGCGACCATCTCTTCATCTTCCACGAGCAGGACGGTTTTCACCCCCGGCTGCGAGGCTCCGGCCGGTCGCTGCGTCCGCACCGCGGCACCGGGGGCGGCCGGGAGGAAGACGCTGAAGGTCGATCCGCCGTTCTTCTTGCTGCGAACCGTCATGAAGCCATTGTGGCTTTTGACGATGCCGAATGCCGACGACAGCCCGAGTCCCGTTCCCTGGCCCGTTTCGCGGGTAGTGAAGAAAGGTTCGAAGATGCGCGCCTGGGTCGCCGGGTCCATGCCCACGCCGGTGTCGGTGACCTGCATGCGTACATACGGGCCTGCCGCAGCACCCGGGGGCCGGTCCGGGAATCCCGCGTCGACGTCCACGTTGGCGGTGTTTAGAAACAATTCCCCACCGCCCGGCATGGCCTGCCAGGCATTGACCAGGAGATTGAGCAGGGCCTGCTGCAGCTGCGACTGATCGACCTCGACGGGCCACAGGTCTTTCAGAAAACTGCGGCGGATCGTGATCTCTTTTCGAGTCCGGCCGAACATCTCGGCGGTTGTTTCGATCAGTGCGTTGAGGTCGGTGGCTTTGACATCGTATTTCCCGCCGCGGGCAAACCCAAGGATCTGACGCGTCAGCCCCGAGGCCCGCATGACCGCTTTTTCGATATTTTTCAAATAAGCGACATCCCGGTGATCGGGCGGCTTGTCCAGCATCAACAGGGATATGTTGCCCTGGACCGACATCAGCAGGTTGTTGAAGTCATGGGCGATGCCGCCGGCGAGGGTGCCGATGGCCTCCATTTTCTGGGCCTGCTGCAGCTGGGCCGCCAGCCGGCGGCGTTCATGTTCAGCCGACCGGCGCTCCGTAATGTCTTCAATGATTCCGAGCCAGTATTGAATGGCTCCACTTTCGTCTCTCTGAACAGTGATCCGCGCGACCGTCCAGATGGATCCGCCGTCACGGCCGATATAGCGCTTTTCCACCTGGTAGGAATTCATCTCTCCCTTGCGGACCTTCTGGCTCAAGCGCAGGGTTTCGGCACGATCGTCCGGGTGCGTGATATCCATAAAGGTCAAGCGCAGAACCTCTTCGCGGCTGTACCCCAGCATTTTCAGAAAGGCCTCGTTCATATCGAGGAAGCGGCCTTCGGGGTCGGCGGTGGCGATGCCTAAGGGCGCTGTCGCAAAGACCGCGCGAAACATATTCTCATGCTGAGTTGATTCCATTTACGCTCCCTGAATTCGGTCGTTGCCCCGGGAGGAGCATTGCCCTTACTTTTTCTTGACGGCAAAGCTGTCTTCCGTCCGGTCCTGCAGGAACACCCGGTCGAAGCGTTTGATCGAGGCCTGCTCATACCATGCGCGGCCGGCTTCCCGGCATTGCCGGCAGGCCTTGCGCGGGATGTGCACCGCCAGGATATGGGCGCCCCGGTCGGATACCGAGTCGATCCGCAGCGCTCCGCCGCAGGCCTCGCAGAGCGTCACCTCCTCCTGCTGCGACTCCGAGAAGCCGTCGGTGTCGTAGTAGATGCGGCGCTTGCGGTGGTTGCAATCCTTTTGATCCAGGATACGTTCTCTGAGCTGCCCCCGCCCCTGCCAGCATGCCAGGATAAGGTCGCTGACCGTTTTCACCGCATCGGTCACCCCTGGTGACTGGCGGATCTGGCGGCGGTCGTAATCCGGCTCCCGGACCTTGCTGTAGTCCAGGCCGGCCATGGCCAGGACGATCCCCAGGTTGACGTAGGGCAGCGCGCCCTCGATGGAGTAGCCTCCCTCCAGCACGGCGATGTCGGCATCCAGGAGGGAGGTCAGTTCGGCATAACCGTGGGCGGAGAAGTTCATGTTGGTGATCGGGTCGGTGTAGTGGTTGTCCTGTCCGGCCGAGTTGACGACGATCTGCGGTTTGAAATCGTCCAGGACCGGCCGGACCACGTTGCGGATGACGTGCAGAAACCCCTCTTCGGCGGTGTGAGGCGGCAGAGGCAAATTGAGGGTGCAGCCCACGGCGTTGGGGCCTCCCAACTCGGCCGGAAATCCGCTGCCGGGGTAAAGCGTCCGGCCGTCCTGGTGCAGCGAAATGAACAGGGTGTCGGGATCGTGCCAGTAGATGTCCTGGGTGCCGTCGCCGTGATGGCAGTCGGTGTCTACGATGGCCACGCGATCCACTCCGTATTTCCGCCGCAGGAACTCGATCATGACCGCCTCGATGTTGATATTGCAGAAACCCCGGGCACCGTGGGCGACCCGCATGGCATGGTGGCCCGGGGGCCGCACGAGCGCGAAGCCTTTGTCCACCTTCCGTTCGAGCACCGCCATTCCGACGGTCTTGGCCCCGCCGGCGCTGATGAAATGCGAGTCAGTGGCAATGCTCCAGGCGTCCGGGACGCAGAAATGGACCCGCTGGATGTCGGCAAGTGCCACGGCGTCCGGCTTGAGTTCGACCACCCCGCCAATATCGAACAGGCCCTCTTCCAGGATCTGGTCCTGAGTGTACAGCAGCCGCTCCTCCCGTTCGGGGTGTTGCGGGCTGATGGCCCAGTCATAGGCCGGGAAGAAGACCAGGCCGACTCTTTTCTTCGCTTGCAGCATCGGACAAAAACCTTCTATGGCGGTATTTTCTTCCCCCTGCCCTATGCTCCCTGCTCTATGCCCATCGAAGGGCCCACGGCTGACAATTTATTGAGCAGGGCATCGTACCCATGGATGAGGCCTGGTTTGACCTGCACCCGCACGCGTATGTTTTTCCCGGAGGTGTTGAAACCCCGTACCATGTTGAACTGCTGGCTTTCCACCACTTCCATCTCGAGATAGTCGGGGTTGGCACCGCGGCCCAGGGCCTTGGCCCGCAACAGGTCCAGCGCCTGTGCCCGGGCGGCCTCCAGGCCATAGCCGGCCGTGATGGATTGAAAGAAATTCTCCGCCGGTGCGCTCGCCACCCCTTGTTCGGTGTCGGCAAAGAGTCCCACCTCGCAGGTGGTGCGCGCCAGGGCCGAGCCGATGGCGTTGGCAACCTGCCAGTGCGGCACGACCCTCACGGCCATATGGCCCAGGCGCTCAAGGTGTTTGGCGAAATAGGGGGCGGGGCCGCCCAGAACCAGCACCGTCCGGGGCCGCACCTGGTAGGCCCCCTTAAACTCGTGCAGGGTGTAGACGGGCTTGCCGTTGACCTGCGCGGTGAGCCGCTCGGCGGCCTCCAGCATCGCCCGGCAGGCCGTGTCGACCACCTCGGCGGAGAGGCTTTCGACGGAGACGCCCAATTCGTCCGCCAGGGGTTTGAAACCGGCAACCGCCTTCTCGCGGTGACCGTGGGCGATGTCTCCCATGACCGCCAGGGCATCGGTGGGGGTCGGCGCGCGGCCGCCGAAGATGATCGCCGGCCCCTCCCGGTCCGGTCCGACTGTCGGCCGTCCGTTTACCAGCCGAACGGCGCTGTCGCCGCCCATGCCGATGGAGCGAGTCTCCAGGGACCGGATCAACGTCAGGTACGGCCCGATGGCGATGCCGTGGGGGTCGAGCACCGGTGCTCGGCCGATCAGGATCGCCAGGTCGGTCGTAGTGCCGCCGATGTCCATCACCAGGGCGTCTTCGCCACTCGAGGACATGGCCACGGCCCCCATGACGCTTGCTGCCGGCCCGGAGAGAATGGTCTGCGCGGGGAAATCAACGGATGCCTCCAGCCGCATGTTACCGCCGTCGGCTTTAAGCAGCCGCAGCGGCAGTTGCAGGCCTTTGACCTTCAGGCTGGTTTGAACAGCCTCGTAAAACGTCCGATGGACCGGGTAAACTGCCGCGTTCAGGTAGGTTGTGGCGATGCGCCGGGCGAAATTCAGGCTGCCGGAGATACGGTGGCCCAGGAAGATTTTATCGAATGAATCCCCCAAAAGCTCATGGATGCGGGTTTCGTGCGCGGGGTTGCGGACCGAGAATTTTCCCACTACGCCCACCTGCCGGATGCCGTGCTGCCGGAAGAGGTCGGCAGCCGCCCGGACTTCGTCAGGCCGGATCGGCTCGACTTCCCGGCCGCGGTGGTCGATGGAACCCCTCACGCAGATATAGTGGGGATTGGTGCGAAAGTGCTCAGGGTCGATTCCGGGGCCGGCTGCCACAACCATGCCCACGGGGGGAATCGCATTCTGGATGATGGCGTTGGTGGTTAGAGTGGTGCTGAGAACGATGCGGCGGATGGCGTGAACATCCATCCCGTCAGTGACGACATCGAGGCCCCTTAGGACCGATCCGAAAAGGTCGGCGGCATCGGTGGGAACCTTGACTTCCCGCAGCAGGCCGGTGTTGTCCAGGAGGACGACGTCCGTGTGGGTGCCGCCAACGTCCAGCCCAATAATCATGCCGCTTTCCCGATTGTGTTTTTTAGGTGATTGGACTAAAAATTAACGGAAATCAGGATCCCTGTCAACGGACTCTGCCATGGGCATCAGCAGGAGGTGACGGTATGATCGGAAAACCCATCGATGCGCTGGCCGTGGGCGACAGCGCCGAGTTCTCCAAGACGGTCACTGAAGCCGATATCTATCTTTTTGCCGGCATTACGGGTGATTTCAACCCGGCCCATGTCGACGAGGAGTACAGCCGGAAGACCTATTTCGGCACGCGGATCGCTCACGGGCTTCTGTCGGCAGGATTCATCTCGGCGGTGCTGGGAAACCGGCTGCCGGGACCCGGTACGATTTATCTCCGCCAGGAGCTGACCTTTCTGGGCGCGGTAAAGATCGGCGATACCATCACCGCCCGGGTGGAGATCACGGAGATCGACACGGCCAAGGGACGCGTCAAGCTGTTGACCACCTGCGACAACCAGGAAGGGAAGCGGGTGCTCACCGGCGAAGCTGTGGTCAGCCCTCCCCGGCCGCTGAAAAGCCCGGTCTAAGGCCCGAATGGCGGCGTTGTCCCGCGGCTGGAAATACTCACGTACTGACGTGTGCGCTCCGCTTTCCAACCGCACGACGCCTTGCCCCCGGGCCTGATCCAGGGCTTTTCAGCGGCCGGCGGCAGCATTTTTCCGCTTTATCGGAGGCCCGAATGGCGGCGTTGTCCCGCGGGTTGAAATGCTCACGTACTGACGGATACGCCCCGCTTTCAACCCGCAGGATGCCTTGCCCTCAGGCCTGATCCAGGCGTTTTCAAAGGCCGAGCTCTCCGTTGACCGTTCAAGAAGCCAGTCTGAAGCCCGAATGGTCCCGCCTATAGGCCGGGATTATCGCATGGCTTGGTATGCTCACTTCGTCTTGAACTGCATCTGTGGGTTGATTTCGGCCATGCGCTTGAGGATCGTCTGGAGATCCGCGTTCCGGATCTGGCAGAGCAGGTAGAGTCTCTCCTTTTTCCACCTGAATCGCACAAAACCGATCGGCAGATAGGGTCCCTCCACGGTCTCGACATCCCGGGGGTTGACCGTTAGGCCCCTGCGCAGGCCCTTAAAATGAAGGTTATCGTCGGGCGCCAGGCTGATCCGGTAGAACAGGCCCAGAGAAAAATACCAGGTGAATCCGAAAATCCCGGCGATCATGAGCCACAGAAGGGCATCCGTCAGCTCCGACCGTGAAGCCTTGGCGGACAGGAAGAGAATCGAGATGGCCGTCCACGCGACGAGAAGAAGATAGAAGGCCGCCACAAGCAGTCCGGGCGCTTGGTAGAATCTGCCACCTTTTCGCATCATGCCATGAGAGATCCCAGGCGGTCGGCCACCCACTTGGCAACATGCTTCGCCTTGTCGTGAGACCAGTACGGGGCTGAACCGCGGGCCGTCTGCAGATCCTTGGCCACCTTGAGGATATATCGTTTCCCGGGTTTGGGGTTGAGGTGTATGATGGCTACACCGCCTCCGAAGGTCTCGGGGATTGTAAAGCACAGCTCCTGCTCATTCTGCAACTTCTCCATGTCTACCATGATAGCTTGCCTGCTCGGGGTCATGCCGGCCTCCTGTAATGAAAGTGTTCTTCGCGCCACGGGCTATCGGTATAAGAATTTGGGCACCACCAGGACGATTTCCGGCCACAGGATGCACAGGTTCAGGCCGATGAACTGGAGCAGGAGAAAGACCGCAGCTCCCTTCCAGATGTCCCGGGTGGTGATCTCCGGCGGAGCCACGCCCTTAAGGTAGAACAGGGCATAGCCGAAGGGTGGGGAGAGGAACGACATCTGCATGTTCACCGCGAAAATCACTCCGAACCAGATGGGATCGAAACCGAGATGGCGAATGATGGGCCCGAAGAGGGGCACGGTGAGCATGATGATTCCCACCCAGTCGATGAAGGCTCCCAGAAAAATGAGGATGAACTGCATGATGTAGAGGATCACCCACTTGTTCCCCGCAGACAAGAGGAGCTGGGTTACAAAGGTCCCTCCCCCGACCATCACGTACAGGGCCACGAAGACATTGGCTCCGAACATGGTCCAGAGCACCATCGCGCTCGACTTCAAGGTGTTCTCACAGGCCTCTACGATCCCCTTGCGGGTGAGCCTTTTCTGGGCCCACATCAACACGAAGGCGCCGGCGGCTCCCACCCCGGCCGCCTCGGTGGGCGCGGCAATTCCGACGACGATGGTCCCCAGCACCAGGAAGATGAGCAGGCTCATGGGGATCAGGGGGAAGAGCTTTCTTATCCGTTCGTTCAGGGGGAGGCGCTCCTCGGCCGGCACAGGTGGCCCCATGGTGGGGTTGATGGCGCACCGGACGGCCACATAGGCGAGGAAAAGACCGGCCAGGAGAAACCCCGGCAGAAAGGAGCCGGCATAGAGCTGGCCGATGGAGCTGTTGTCCACCATGCCGTAGACGATCAGCATGGCGGAGGGGGGTATGAGGATACCGAGGGTTCCGCCGGACAGGATGCTGCCAATGGCCAAATGCTTTTGATAACGCCGTCGCAACATCTCAGGGAGCGCAATCAGGCCCATAGTGACCTCGCTTGCGCCGATGACCCCGACCATGGCGGCCATCATGGTGCAGGCAATGATGGAAGCATGGGCCACGCCGCCCCGCAATGGCCCCGACCACTGGTAGACCGCTTCGTAGATGTCAGCAATGAGGCCGCCCCGTTCGGCAATGCAGGCCATGAGGATGAAGAGCGGTATGGCGGCCAGGAGGTAGTTGGTCATGAGACCGAAAATCCGGGTGGGCACGATATTCACCGCGGCAGGCCCCTGCAGAAGGGCGGTGAAGATAACCCCCACGGTGCCGCAGGAAAAGGCCACGGGCAGGCCCAGCAGCATGATGAAAAGCATGGAACCGAACATCAGGATGGTGATCCATTCAATGCTTAGGCTCATGTGAATTTTCTCCCTGTGGCCACAAAGTAGATGTCACGGATCAGCCAGACGACCCCCTGGAGCAGGAGCATGGCTCCTCCGAAGGGCATGATGAACTTCACCGGATAATAGGCCGGCCCCCAGTCCGTGAAGGAGCGTTCGCCCGGGACCGGTATACCCATGATCTCGGCTCCGGCCTCCATGGTCTGGGAGCTCCAGTAGAAGGTCCAGGAGGTGTACACGAACACGCCCACGAAGAGAAAGAAGAAAACCGACGTGATGATGTCCAGGACGGCCCGGCTCCTCTCGGGAAGCGAGGAATAAACCACATCCACCCGGACATGGGCCCGGTAGTAGTGGGCATATCCTCCGGCCGCGACGTAGAAGATGGCGAAGAGCAGCACCATGAGCTCATGGCCCCAGTTGGTGGGCCGGTTGAAGGCATAACGCATCACCACCTCGAAGGTGATGACGGCACAGGCCAGCAGCGTGACGCCAACCATCAGTTTGCCGATGAAGATGTTGGTCTTATCGACCACCATCATGAATGTCCTGAGTGCCTTCATAGCCCAATCTCCTCGACTCCGCCCACGAAAGACCCGGAATTGAAGGGGGAAAGGAACTCCTTTCCCCCATTGGCATGGTCATGCATTTCTTCGTTGCCGCATCCGGACGAGCCGCTATTACAATTCCAGTTTTTTCCCGCTGGGATCGACCATGTCTTTGTCGGTGTAGTACCCGACCTTGACGGACTTCATGTACTCCCACTGGCTCTTGAAGGCCTTCATGGCAAGCGGATGCTTCTTGGCCCAGGCGACCCAGAGAGCCGGGGCGTACTTCCTGAATTTGGCGATGTCCTCATCCGTGAGCCGGATCACTTCCACTTTCTGCACCGTGATGAACTTCTGGAAGGCATCGAGGTCCGCCTTCTGGATCTGCGTGTATTGCTCCCAGGAGTGCCATCTCACGGCCACCTCCAGGAGTTGCTGCATATGCTTGGGTATCTTGTTCCAGGTGTTCATGTTGACCTCGATGCTCATGAGGTCCACGGGTTGATGCAGGCAGGGCGTGGACGGCGGGCCCATGATGATGTACTTCGCAATCTCACCGAATCCCAGGTTGTAGTTGACCGCCGCTCCCACGAAATCAGAGGCGTCGATCACGCCTTTCTCGAGGGCGGGATAGACTTCCCCTCCGGGCAGGAGCACCGTGGAGACTCCCGCAGCCTTGTAGATGTCCGCGATGATGCCGCCCGGGTAGCGGATCTTCTTGCCCTTGAATTCCTCGAAAGACCGGATGGGCACCTTGGAGTGGATCAGGTTGTCGTCGTGCTGGATCGGGCCGAGGTAGTACATGTTGTGGGCGGCATAGGCCTCCCGGGCGATCTCCAGGCCGCCGAGGCTGTCGTACCAGGTCTCGAACTGGTCGGGCCGGTCGAGGCTGAAAGGATAGGAGCTGAGAAAGGTGCAAGCCGGCACCTTGCCCGGCCAGTATACGTCAAAGCAATGCATGGAGTCGAAGACACCCGCCTTGACGGCGTCGAACATCTCGAAGGTCCCCACGATGGCCCCGGCCGGGAAGCCCTCGATTTGCAGTTTGCCTTCCGTGAGCTGATCCGTGTACTTGATGAACTTCTGGAACTCTGTGTAGCCGACGGTCCCGGCATCCCAGGCCGTCTGCATCTTGATCTTTATGGGGGCCTGGGCCGACACCCGCATTACCCCCGGAAAGCCGACAATGCCGGCTGCACCGGCCGCGACGGCGGCGCCTTTCAGAAAACCGCGGCGAGACAACTTGCTGCTCTTGACCTTCTGCTTCTTCTTGTCGCTCATTTCCGCCTCCTGACTTCGTCTGTTGGGGTTGAGCACACTCCCCGGCTCCAATGTTGGACCGGGTATCTGCTATCACCCGGCGACCGGATGGCCGCCGGCCTAAATGGCCTTGCACACCTCCGCCCCGCACCTGATGGCCCTGCGGGGCAGGTCCGGGCCTGAACGGCTAACGCCGCATGTAACCTTTATGGGATCGATCCACCCGCTGGGCTCACATATCGCGGAAGACGTTTTCCCATCCTTTGATGAAACCGTAGATCACAAACCCGACCACCGCCAGTACAATGCCCCCCACGATGACCAAGGTGGTGTTGTACGGTATGGTGAACATCATCATATGGCGTTCCTCCCGTCACTTTAAGAGTGGAGCGAGCGTCTTCGACATGATGCCCATAGCGTCATAGCTCTTACCCTATGAATGGATAGTTGCAGCGTACTCACGGCGGTGGCTGGAGCGGAATGTCGTACTTTTTCATCTTCTTGTAAAGAAGCGTTCGGTGAATCCCCAAAAGTTGCGCGGCCCGCGCCTTCTGAAAGCCGGCTTCCTTGAGCGCCGCCCAGATGGTTTCGCGTTCGGCGCGCGACTGCAGTTCCCGGAGGGAGGTCTGCTGGCGGCGCGCAGAGCTGCGGAGGCTGCGTTGCACATAGAACGGCAGGTCCGTCAATCCAATCGTGTCACCCTCCAGCCCGTGAACGCTGCGTTCGAGAACATTGGTCAATTCCCGGACGTTGCCGGGCCAGTCGCACTGGCGCAGGGCCTTTTCCGCTTCCCGGTCGATGGATAGTTTGCCGAGCTTCACCTCCCTGGCCGTCTGTTCGAGAAACTGGTGGGTGATGGCGGCAATGTCCGCCGGCCGCTCCTTGAGGGGCGGGATGTGCAGGGAGACGACGTTCAGGCGGTAGAACAGATCCTTGCGGAAGCGTCCCGCGGCCAGCATGGCCTCCAGGCTCTGGTTGGTCGCGGCGATCACGCGGAAGTCCGACTGCATCACCTTGTTTCCCCCGACCCGCTCGAATTCCTTGTCCTCGATGGCGCGCAGCAGCTTCGGCTGCATTTCAATGGGCAGATCGCCGATCTCGTCCAGAAAGATCGTGCCCTCGTGGGCCAGCTCGAACTTGCCGGGTTTGCCCTCCGTCTTGGCACCGGTAAAGGCGCCCTTCTCGTAACCAAACAGCTCGGACTCGAGCAGGTCTCTGGGAATGGCTGCGCAGTTGATGCGCACGAAGGGGTGCAGGCGGCGCGCGCTGGCATTGTGGATCGCCTGGGCGAACAGCTCCTTGCCGGTGCCGCTCTCGCCGGTGATGAGCACCGGGAAATTGTTGCCGGCTGCCTTGAGCGCCTCGTGTTTTAGATTTTTTATCGCTTCGCTCTTCCCGACGATGCTGTCGAAGGTGTAGCGGGTGGAGCGCAGGCTGAGAAGCTCCGCCTCGTAGAGCCTCACCTTCGATTCGAGCAGGGAAAGCTCCCGGGCCAGTTTGCCGACATCCTTAACGTCCTTGAACATGACCTGGCCGAACACGGCGATGATTTTACCGTCTTTCTTGATGGGGATCCGTTGGACCACCATCTTCTGGCCCCGGATCAGGTGGGAGTGATTGATTTCGGCCTTGCCGGTGCGGGCCACGATGTGCATGCGGGAGTTCTCGACGGCTTCGGTGCAATGGCGGCCGATTTGCGCGTCGGGCTCGACGTCCAGGAATTGTCCATAGGGCTTGTTGAAGTGTGTGATGAACCCCTCGGCATCGGTGACCACGGCGCCGTTGTGAATGCTTTCGAAGATGAGCCGGTACATCTCCAGCTGGCGCTTGAGGTCCTCGAGCTCGGAAATGGGAGGCTCCGGGTTCCGCATGGGGTTCACATCAGATCGCGAACGGCGCCTGCGCGCCGAATGCTCCAATGCAAAGGGGTTACGGTGTGTAGCCGCAACCCCTCTTAATACAGAATCGATCGCAAAACAAGTTCAACCCGATGAGTCCGTCAGTTTAGCCCGGCGAGCCTTGCGGATTTTCCCGAGCGTCTTCAGCGCCCGCGCTACTTCCGTCAAGGCCTTGATCTTTTCGGCAGATTCACTGTAATAGCGTTCCGCCCGCGCTTCGAGGCGGCTGGCGGTCTTCAGGACCTCGGCGGCGCTTAGGGTGGCTGCCCCCTCGCAGGCTTCGCAGAAAGGGGCCCGGGTGAAATCCTTTATCGGTTCAAGGATCATCTCGGTTACGTACTCCCGCCGAATGCGTTGCACCGTCGCAACGTTGCGCGCTGCCTCGGCCTCGAGTTCCGCAAACAGGGCCTTGTGCGCCGCGCATTTGGGGTTGGCCGCCGCGGCTGCATAGAACTTCTGATCCAGGCTCTCCAGCTCCTCGGCAAAGTTCAGGATGCTCCCAAAGTTTTGTAAGGGCATGGGCATGCTCCTTTTAAAAAGGGTTCGAGGGGTCGAGGGTTCAAGGGGGCGGGTGAGGGGATAAAGATCGAACCCCGGGCCCCTTGGACCCTTGAGCCCTTCTTCTTATAACCAGCGCTCAATGACCACCTTGGTGTCGGTGAAGAAGTTGAAGATCTCCTGGCCGTGGCCCTTGGTGTCGCCGAACATCGATCCGCCGGCGCCGCCGAACGGGAAGAAGGACATCGGCGCGGCGATGCCGATGTTCACCCCGATCATGCTCGGCTTGACCCGGTACTTGAACTCCCGGGCGGTTGCGCCGCTGCTGGTATAGATGCAGGCCGCGTTGGCAAAGCCGCGCGTGTTGATCAGCTCCACCACCTCGTTCAGGTCCTTGCAGCGCACGA
>JBLMXM010000206.1:0-12424 GCA_050257775.1 Hyphomicrobiales bacterium | reverse complement strand
AGGGGGCTTGGACCGCATGCCGCAGACCGCCAAGACATACAGCGCGAGGCTTTACGATGCCATCGAGCTTGCTGCGAAAGCCCACCACCGGCAGGTGCGCAAGGGCACGGAGATCCCTTATATCGTGCACCCGCTGGCAGTGGCCGGATTATTGATCCGGTCGCAGTGCCCGGAACACTTGGTCATTGCCGGACTGCTCCACGATCTCCTTGAGGACACGCCCGTCACCGTCGAGGAGATTGAATCCCATTTCGGCCAAAGGGTGTCGGAGCTGGTCAAGGCCATGTCCGAGCCCGACAAGAAGGCGCCGTGGGAGAAGCGCAAGGCGCACACGATAGAATACCTGGGGGACCGGGCGAGCGACGAGGTCCTGCTGGTTGCCCTGGCCGACAAGCTGGACAACATCCGGGCCATCCGCGAGGGGCTCGAGAGCGACGGAGAGATGTTCTGGGAGCGGTTCAACCGGCCGCGCGAAAAGCAGAAATGGTACTACGAGAGTCTGGAGGCGGTCTTAACGGCGAGGGTTCACCGGGAGCCGGCCCTGACGCTGTTGTCGGCGTTCAAGGTCGAGGTCAACAAGGTTTTTGAAACAAAGGAGGGAACATTATGAAAAAAGGCATTCTGATTCTTTGCGCGGTTTTTTTCGTTGTCACAATGGCGCTGGCCGGTTCGACCCAGTACCAGGTGACGGGGCCCGTTCTGGAAGTGCGGGATGATGCCATCGTGGTGCAAAAGGGAAATGAGAAGTGGGAGATTGCCCGCGATAAGGCGACCAACGTGGCCGGTGAACTCAAGGTGGGATCCAAGGTGACGGTTTATTACACCATGCAGGCGGCAAAGATCGATGTGAAGGAAGCCCCCAAGACTCCTGCCGCGCCCAAGAAAAAGTAGCATGTTGCCGGCATGAATATCCTGATGGTGTCAGCTGAGAACGGCGCCCTAGCCGGCGCCAAGGTCGGCGGGCTGGGGGATGTCGTCCGGGAAGCCCCGCTGGCGCTGGCCCGCAAGGGCTGCTCGGTTTCCGTGGTGACGCCATCCTACGGGTTTCTGCACCGCCGGCAGGGCGCATCGCCGGTGCGGCCGCTTTCGTTTCAGGCTCATGGAACGGGTCAGAACGCCCTGCTCTATGAGGTGCAGCCGCAGGCGACTGCACCCGGCGTGCGACACTACGTCATTGATCATCCGATTTTTGCATGGCGCCCCGATGGCTCGCGGGCCGATGGCATCTACTGCATCGACCCCCCTGCTGCGCCCTTTGCCACAGATGCCACCCGCTTCGCCTTTTTCGGGGCGGCCGTTGCCGCCGCCGTCAAGGAGGGGGCGTTCGGTCCACTGGATGTTCTGCATCTGCATGACTGGCACACCGGGATGCTCATGATCCTGCGCCGGTACGCCGCCACCTGCCAAAGCCTGCGCGGCATACGCTGCGTCTTCTCCGTCCACAACCTGGCGCTTCAGGGCGTGCGACCGTTCGAAGGCAGCTCGTCGTCGCTGGCGGCCTGGTACCCGCGTCTGGCACCGCCCCGCGACGAAATCGCGGATCCGCGCTGGCCCAACTGCGTCAACCCCATGGCGGCGGGCATCCGCCTGGCGGACGTCGTGCACACGGTCTCACCCGCCTATGCCGAGGAAATCATCCGACCGAGCGAACCGCCGCGCTTCTTCGGCGGAGAGGGACTGGAGTCCGATCTGCAAGCTGCCCGCTCCCGGGGCCGGTTGATCGGGATTCTGAACGGTTGCAGCTACCCCAGCGACCGACGGCCGGCCGCCTTGAGCTTCGGGAATCTTTGCGGGCTGCTGAAGGAAACCGTCCTGGGCTGGGCAGGCCGCGCACCCCGGCTGGCATCCCCGCATTTCGTGGCACACAGCCGGCTGGCCGACTACGGCGGCAGGCCGGGTCAGGCTCCCATGGTGCTGACCGCAGTCACCCGGGCGGTCGAGCAGAAACTCTATCTCATGAAGGCGCCGGTCCCCGGCGGCAGGCCGGCTCTGCACGCCCTGTTGGAAACTCTGGGTTCCAGCGGGCTGTTCATCCTGTTGGGAGCCGGAGATGCGGCTTACGAACAGTTTCTGTCCGCCACCAGCGCCCGGTTCCGAAATTTCATTTTCCTGAATGGTTACTCCGACGAAGCGGCCCGCGCCCTTTACGCCAGCGGAGATCTTTTCATCATGCCCAGCTCATATGAACCCTGCGGCATCAGTCAGATGCTGGCGCTGCGCGACGGGCAGCCGTGCGTGGTGCACCGGGTAGGCGGGTTGAAAGACACCATCACGGACGGGGTGATCGGCTTCAGCTTCGAGGGCGCCACAGTCGAAGCGCAGGCTGCGAATTTCGTGGCGGCATGCCTGCGGGCGGTCGAGTTGAGGCGGACCGATCCGCAGAAATGGCAGGAGATCCGCCGAAACGCCGCCGCCGCCCGCTTCTCATGGGACGACACGGCGGCCGCCTACCTCGCCCAGTTGTATCCACCCTGAATCGGGAAGCCTCTTAATGCCTATCCAACCCTTTTGCCGCCTACCTGGCCAATCGCCTCAAGGTTTTCTTGCGCTCGCCCGCACGAAGTCCTGAAACAGCATTTTTGAATAGCGATCCTCCCGCCAGGTTCCCTCCGGATGCCACTGAACGCCCATCACAAACCGGGTGCCAGGTAGCTCTAAGGCTTCGATGACCCCGTCCTTGGCTCTGGCGCTGACGGCCAGACCGGGCGCCACGTCCTTCACCGACTGGTGATGCTTGCCGTTGACCCAGATTTCGTGCCTGCCATATAGCTTATGCAGCCGGCTGCCGACGTCGATTCGAACCGTGTGAGTGTGAACAGCCTTGTCCGTCTTCGGGGTGTGGCAGATGCTCTCCGGCACCTGCGAGGCAATATCCTGGTAGAGGGTTCCGCCGAGAGCCACGTTCAGCACCTGGATGCCGCGGCAGATGCCCAGCAGCGGAATGTTCTTTTCGACGGCCAGGCTGGCAGCCATAAGCTCCATATGGTCGAGGGTCTCGTCCACTTCCCCCAATCCAGCCAGGGGCTCTTCGCCAAAGCGACGGGGGTGGATATCCGGGCCGCCTGTCAGGATGAGCCCCTGCACCGCTGAGAGGATCCGCTCGAGGCTTTTCCGATCCTGGGCCGCCGGAATGATGACCGGGGCTCCGCCGGAGTGCAGGATCGCCTGGCTGTAGTCGGAGAAAGTGTAGTCCATGAAGTGGCCGAGCGAGTACAACCCCCAGGCCCCTCCGGTCGCTCGCGAAGAGGTGATGCCGATCAACGGCGCTCTTGCCTTAGCTTTCATTCCTCAAACGTCCCTCTAACGACGACTTGCTTCTTGTGCACCATCAACCGGCCCTTCGCGAGCACGGACTCGATGTTCAGGTCCTGATCCAGGATCAGCAGGTCGGCGTCCTTGCCGGCAGCCAGGCTGCCCTTGCTGGCAAACAGGCCGACGCGCTTGGCCGGGTTGGCGGCCACGATCTTCAGGCTGTCTTCGATGGAAACGCCGGACTTCACCAGCAGCTGCCAGTCGTCGAACAAGCACTGGATGTCACCCACGCCGAGCTTGACTACATCGCCTTTGGCGTCGAAGATCGGCATGGAGCCGTTCGAATCCGAGCTGAGGGTGATCTGCCCCACGGAGATTCCGGCCGATAGCGCCATCTGAACGGCCTCGACGCTCGTGGGATGGAAGTGCAGGTCCCGGCCGGAGGCCGTGATGTCGATGTTGCCCCCCATCTTGGCAAATTCGATCGCATGCTGCATGAGCGCCTGGGTGCGGTTGAGGTGGGTGGGCAGGAGCTGGCCGATGGGGATCTCGGTCTCCTTCACCATGCGGATCAGCGGGCCCAGCCGCCGGCTGCCGGCACCCATGTGCAGGTGCACCAGGCCGGCCTTGCCGCCGAGCATGCCGCCGACCCGCGCTTCGGCCGCGATGCGGCAAAGCTCCTCATAGCTCGGCTGGGAGGAACGGTGATCGGAGACGGCCACCTCGCCCACACCCACCACCTTGGGGATGAGGGCAAGGTCTTTCCTCAGGCTCCCCGTAATGGTGGCGAGCGGCAGCTGGTAGGAGCCGCTGTAGATATAGGCCGAAATTCCTTCCTGTTCGAGCTGCATGGCCTTGGCGAGCAGCGTCTCGGGCCGGCGGGAGACATCGTCGGTCCCGAGCAGCCCCACCACCGTGGTCACCCCGGCGCGGGTGATCTTGGACAAGGTGATCTCGGGCGTGCGCGACCAGGGCCCAGCCTCCCCGCCTCCGCCCAACAGGTGCACGTGCAGATCCACCAGGCCGGGCACGATTTTCCGACTTTTGGCCCTAATAATCCGCGGCTTGAAATCTTCGGGCAGATCGATCCGGTCGGCGATCCGGGCAATGACCCCTCCCGCGATCAGGATGTCTTTTCGCCCCAGCTTATCCGGCGCGTAAACGGAGCCGCCGGTGATGAGGGTGAACATGGGGTTGTCTTGCGCCTCGCTTGGTTTCATGAATTGATCCTTTGGTTAAGGGTTCGAGGGTTCAAGGGGTCCAGGGTTCGAGGGAAAGAAGGGGTCGACCCCACGACCCCTTGGTCCCTTGACCCCTTTCTTAGTACAAATGGCACGCCACCCAGCGGCCGTCTTCGAGTTGTTGAAAAACGGGTTCCACCGGGGTGCAGATCGGCATGGCATACGGGCAGCGCGTGTGGAACCGGCAGCCCGAGGGCGGGTTCACCGGGCTGGGGACATCGCCCTCCAGGATCACTTCGCCGCGTTTATGCCGCGGGTCAATCGACGGCACGGCGGCGAGCAGCGCCTGGGTGTAAGGGTGGGCCGGCTTGGCGAACAGGGCGCGTTTTTCAGCCAGCTCGACGATCTTGCCCAGGTACATGACGGCAACGCGGTCGCTGATGTGCCGGATCACGCTGATGTTGTGGGAGATAAACAGATAGGTCAGCCCGAAGCGGCCCTGGAGATCCTTCATCAGGTTGAGAATCTGCGCCTGCACCGACACATCGAGGGCCGAGGTGGGCTCGTCGGCCACAACCAGCTTGGGTTGCGTGGACAGCGCCCGGGCGATCCCGATGCGCTGGCGCTGCCCGCCGGAGAACTCGTGCGGATAGCGGCCCAGCTGATCCCGCCTCAGACCCACGGCCGCAAGCAGTTCCCCCACCTTCTTGTCACGCTCAGATCGCCGGCTCAAGCCATGGATCTCCATGGGCCGGCCCACGAGCTCGCTTACCGTCATGCGCGGGTTTAGGGAGGCGAAGGGATCCTGGAAGATGATCTGGAAAGAACGGCGCAGCGCCTGCAGGGTCTTCTTACTGGCCAGGCGCGTGAGGTTCTCGCCTTCGAATATGATCTCACCCTCGGTAGGTTCAATCAGTTTTATGACCAGGCGGCCCACCGTGGTCTTGCCGCAGCCGGACTCGCCCACGAGCCCGAGGGTTTCGCCGCGGCCTATCGCGAAATCCACTCCATCCACGGCGCGCACGAAAACTTTTTCGCGGGCCAGGCCCCGCGTCACGGGGAAGAGCTTTCTGAGCTGTTTTACCTCAAGAAGCGCTGCCGTCATGACACGGGCCCCCCGGCATACAGGTAGCAGGCGGCATGGTGAGTGGGTGAAATCTCGAACATCGGCGGCCGCTCGCCGTCGCAGGGTTCGAAACGATGCGGGCAGCGCGGGTGGAACTTGCAGCCGCTGGGCAGCCGGCCCAGATCCGGCACCGTGCCGCGAATGACGGATAGGTTCTCCTTCTCTGGACCCACACCGGGGATGGCGCCCCAGAGTCCCTGGGTGTAAGGGTGCCTGGGGTTTTCGAAGATTTCCACGGCTTCGGCCTGCTCCACGATGGAGCCCGCGTACATGACCGCCACCCGGTCGCACATCTCCGCCACCACCCCGAGATCGTGAGTGATGAGCAGGATAGAGGTGCCCATCTCGGTCTTCATTTCCTTGAGCAGCCGCAGGATCTGGGCCTGGATGGTTACGTCCAGAGCCGTGGTGGGCTCATCGGCGATGAGCAGCGCCGGCCGGCAGGACAGTTCCATGGCGATCATCACTCTCTGCCGCATCCCCCCGGAGAGCTGATGGGGGTACTGCCGTGCTACCTTGCGGGCATCCGGAATGCGCACCCGCTCCAGCATGTCCACCGCGGCTTCCAGCGCTTTGCCTTTGGGAAGTCCCTGGTGCAGCCGGAGCACTTCGCCCATCTGCTCGCCGATGCGGAAGACCGGATTGAGCGAGGTCATGGGCTCTTGGAAGATCATGGAGATTTCCTTGCCTCGATAGGCGCGCATCTGCTCACGGGACAGGGATAGGATGTCTCTATCCTTGAAGCGGATCGACCCCTCCACGATCTTCCCTGGCGGAAAGGGGATCAGCCGCAGGATGGACAGCGCCGTCACCGATTTGCCGCAGCCGGTTTCGCCCACGATCCCGAAGACCTCTCCTTCGCGGATTTCGAGAGTGATGCCGTCGAGGGCGCGGATGACCTTGCCCGCCGAGAAAAAGTGGGTGTGGAGGTTGCGGATGCTGAGCAGGCTCTCCATGCAGGTCAGTCCTTCAGCCGGGGATCCAGGGAATCCCTCAAGCCGTCGCCGAAGAGGTTGAAGCCCATCACCACCAGCATGATGGCCAGGCCCGGGAAAGTGGCCACGTGCGGGGCGGTGATCAGGTAGGGCCGCGCGGTCGACAGCATTGCGCCCCACTCCGCTTGAGGGGGCTGAACCCCCAGGCCGAGAAAACTCAGCCCCGAAGCCGTGAGCAGGACCGTCGCCATCCGCAGGGTGGTCTGGATGATGATGGGCGCCATGGAGTTGGGCAGCAGGTAACGGAAAAGAATGCTGAGATCGCTTTCCCCCGCGGCCCGGGCCGCCTCCACGAATTCCTTTTCCTTCAGGCTCAGGATCGAGCCGCGCACGATGCGGGCGAATTGCGGGACCGAGTAGATGCCGGCGGCGAGCATGAGGTTCAAGAGCCCGGGCCCGAGCACGGCGATGATGGCAATGGCGAGAAAGATGCCTGGAAACGCCAGCAGGATGTCCATAGATCGCATGATGAGGTTGTCCGTTACGCCGCCATAGTAGCCGCCGAACATCCCCAGCAGGGTGCCGACCACGAGAGCAATCAGCACGGCCACCACTTGAATCTGCAGGGACACCTGGGCGCCATAGATGATCCGGCTCAGGATGTCCCGTCCCAGGGCATCCGTCCCCAGCCAGTGCTCCATGCTGGGTGGGTTGAGCCGCAGGCTGAGATCGCCTTCGTCAGGCGGGTGAGGTGCGATGGCCGGCGCCAGGATCGCCACGCCCACAAACAGCATGACGATCGCGCCACCCACGATGGCGGCCTTGTTGCGCTTGAGCCGCCGCCAGACCTCGGCCGCCTGCGTTGTTTTCTGAACGTCTTCTGCCATGATGAGCTCGAAAAAGCCCTCAATATCGATGACTTCGTAATAAAGACAAGATCAAGGCGTGCGAATCAACGACCGCCCGCCTGCCGGGCGGTCTGAATTTTCGGCCACAGGCCGAAAAGACATAAGCACGCCAGTGCTTCAGTGTTGAACTTGCAACCGCGTGCCCTGCACCCGGTTGGCCGGGCAAGAAGCTCGTGGCGCGAGGCGTACCTTCCAGTACGCCGCTGCGCCAGCGAGATGTAGCACAACGCAGAGATTGTCTTTATTACGAAGTCATCACTCATAGCGGATCTTCGGGTCAAAGAAGGCGTAAGCGATGTCCGTCAGGAGGTTCACCAGCACAAAGGTGGTAGCCACCAGCAGCATGGCGCCCTGAACCACAGGGTAATCCCGCTGGAAGATGCCCTCCACCATCAAACGCCCCACACCGGGAAGTGAGAACACCGTCTCGGTCAGCACGGCGCCGCCCAGCATGTAGCCGAATTCCAGTCCGAAGACGGTGATCACGGGGATCATGGCATTTTTTAAGGCGTGCTTGTAGATGACCACCCACTCCCTGAGGCCGTTAGCCCGCGCGGTGCGGATGTAATCCTGACGGATAACCTCCAGCATGGACGCCCGGGTCATGCGAGCGATTACGGCCGCGGACGCCGCACCCAAGGCGATGGCCGGAAGAAGAAGATGGTTCAGACCCCCGCTTCCGCCGGCCGGAAACCAGCGCAGATTGACGGAAAAGACCAGCATCAGCAGCAGGCCCAACCAGAAAATGGGCATGGAGATGCCGAAGAGCGCACCCATCATGCTGAGGTTGTCGAAAATGGAATACTGCCGAGTGGCGGAAATAACCCCGGCGATGAGACCGATGAAAGCGGCGATCAGAATGGACAGAAACGACAGCTGTACGGTGAATGCGAATCGCTGCATCAGCAGGTCAATCACCGGTTCCCGGTTGCGGATGGAGATGCCGAAGTCTCCCTGCACGGCATTGGAAACGAATCGGAAATACTGAATGTACAGCGGCTGGTCGAAGCCGTATTCTTTGCGGACGGCTTCGATGAAATCCGGGTTGGCATCCTCTCCTGCCAGCAGCACCGCCGGGTCGCCCGGCACGATGTGCAGCAGCGCGAAGGAGACGACCGTCACCCCGAGCAGCACGGGGATCAACATCGTCAGGCGTTTGAGGATGTATTGGATCATGGGCTTCGCATCATCGCGCTCGTGGATCCCGGTGCCACCGCTGCTTGCACCTTCAGGCGGATACGCCTACAGGGTCCAAGGGGTCAAGCGCAAGCCTCGCATAAGACCAGGGGCCTCTTGTCCCCTTGAACCCTGGAATCCTCGCCTCTTTTATTTTTCCAACATGGTGTTCTGGTCAAAATAGGTCAGCTCGAGCGGCGAATTGATCACGCCCTTGAGCTTCTTGCTGTAACCGATGGTCTCCTTTGTGACCAAGATCGGGATCTGCGGAACTTCCTTGTAAAGGAGTTCCTGGGCCAGTTTGAGGTACTTGTCGCGTTCGGCCTTGTCCGTGGCCTTGGTCAGCTTGTCCACGTAGTCGTCAAAGGTCTTGTTTGAATAGAACAGGCGGTTGTTTCCCTTGGGGACCCACTGTTCGGTTGAGTAAAGCGGGTAGAGAATCCAGCGGGCTTCGGCCGAAGACGGCGCCCAGCCCAGAAGGAAGACCTCGACATCGGTCTGGTCCACCGGCTTGCGCGTGGCGGCCAGGTAGGCGGC
This sequence comes from Hyphomicrobiales bacterium, assembly GCA_050257775.1. Lineage (GTDB taxonomy): Bacteria > Desulfobacterota > Desulfobacteria > Desulfobacterales > SpSt-501 > SpSt-501. The sequence goes on along the minus strand of JBLMXM010000206.1, from coordinate 3,309 downwards.
CCATTCCATGGTCTCTAGTGTCACGTCGATCCCGGCCTGTTTCCACTGTTGCTGGAGCGCCTGGGCCATCTCGAAGTCCTTGGGGTAGCGGCCCTGGGGGCTCATAAACTTGGCCTTAAGCCCGTTGGGATAGCCCGCCTCGGCCAGGAGCTTCTTGGCCTTCGCCAGGTCGTAGGGATAGGGCGGCATCGGGAAATAGCCGGTGGTCAGCGGGGCGACGATGTTGCTGGCGGCCAAGGCCCGGCCTTGATAGATGTTCTTGACTATGGATTGCCGGTCCATCGCGAGGTTGAAAGCCTGGCGCACGCGCTCGTCACTGAACGGCTTCTTGGCGCAGTTGAAACCGATGTACAAGACCCGCAGCGTTTCGGTTGAATCAAGGTGGATGTTCTTGTCCTTTTCCAGCCGGGGGATATCCTCGGAGGGCAGCCGCACGGCCAGCTGCGCATCCCCGGACATCAGCATCATCACCCGGGCGCTGTCCTCCTTGACCGTTTTGACAATGATCTTGTCCAGCTTGGGCTTGCCGCCCCAGTAAGCGTCGTTGCGCACGAGGGTCAGGTGGTCGCCGTGAACCCATTCGACGAACTTGAAGGGGCCGGTGCCCACGGGCTTGCGGGCGATGTCCTTGCCCATGGCCTTGTGGGCCGTGGGGCTCACGATACCGGAAGCGCTGTGGGCGATGTTGTTTAGCAGAAAGGCAAAGGGGGTCTTCATGTTGACCTTGACCGTGTACTCATTCACCACGGTTGCCGATTCAACCAGAGGCGCATACAAGCCGGCCCGGGAGGGTTTTTCGGGGCCGATCATCCGGTCGAAGAAATACTTAGCGGCCTCGGCGTTGAAGGGCGTGCCGTCGTGGAACTTGACTCCCTTGCGCAGGTGGAAGGTCCAGGACATGCCGTCCTTGGCCTGCTCCCATTTCTCGGCCAAGCCGGGCACGAGGTTCAGCTTGGCGTCGAACTTGACCAGGTTCTCGTAAATCATGCGATCGACCGCCTCCGAGGGATTGCTTTCGGCGTTGGCCGGGTCGAGACTGTCGGGATCCGCGCCGGCGGCATAGGTAACCGTCTGGGCCTGGCTATGGCCCGGAGCGATCACCAGGAGCGCAACCATCATCATAGTAGCCAAAATCCACCATCGCTTCATGGGCGTCATCCTTTGGTGTTGGGTTACGAGATTGATCGAGCGCACTCTGAACACAAGATGCGACAAAAGTATGCGACAAAACCAATTGAATATATAAAGTTTCGGCATCCCGAGTCAAGGAACGGTGGGTCGCCTTGGCCGGCCGAGCGAGTCCCGGCGAAGACAGGCAGACATCTAAACGGCCGACCCATGCCGCGGGAGGACCTCGGCCTGCTTGCGGGCGGTTGCAATGTGAAGGGAAAGAGGGTCATCCGTTGCCCGTGCAATCCGTCAAGACTTACTCGATTTGGACCTTGACGACGATTTTGCGAACGCGGCGCTTGTCCCGGAGGTGGCATCCGGGCCTGTGGACGTCCTGCGGATAAAAGACCGCAAAGCGGCCCGGCTTCATGACGAGCGATGCGAACTCTTGCGGCGGCTTCAGGAACATCACCTCTTTCTTTTCGTCGTAGGCTTCGAGGATGGGAAGATCTTTTTCAAGCGACACGTCGATGCTTTCTTCGCCTTCCAGGACCACCTGCACGTCGATGTACTTCTTGTGGGCTTCGAAGCGGCGCTCCTCCCGGGGACCGGTGTCGTAAGTGGAGACGGACGCATACAGCCGGTCGCCGTCGATCTCGGAGCGGCCGTCGGCGATGGCGCGGCCGACATCCCGGGCGTAAACGAGCGCCCGGCGCAGCCGAGTTCCCGGCTGACTGTACAGGGCAAGGTGTTCAAATGTATCGTAAATCATATGCTCTCCTTCCAGGCTTTAAGATCGAGCTCCCAGTACGACACCCCCGGCAAGGGGTTGTGGTAATACGGGGCTATTTTGCGGAAACCCAGCCGTTCATACAGTTGGATGGCTTTATTGAGCTGGGCGAGAGTGTCCAACCGCATGGCGGCATACCCTTTTGCATATGCCTCGGCGATGATCGCCTCCGATAGGGCCCTGCCGAGGCCGCGGCCTCGGTGCGGCGGCCTCACGAAAAGCCGCTTCATCTCGCACACACGGGGTTCGAGCCTGCGGAGGGCGACGCACCCGCAGACCTCCGTCTCCTCCAGTGCCAGCAGAAGGGCCCCCTCGGGCGGGGCGTACTTGCCCGGCAGCCCGGCCAACTCGTCTTCAAAGCTCTGGAAGCACAGGTCCACGTCGAGAAAGCGCTCGTATTCGCGGAAGAGAATGCGCACGGCTGCGATGTGCTCCGGCGTATGGGCAGGGATGATGTTCATCGCTTGGACGCCAGCCGGACAATGGCCTGCAGGCTGCGCTCGACATCCTCCTCCGTCGTCGCCCACGAGGAGACGCTGATGCGCATGGCGGCGTGGCCCTGCCACTCCGTGCCGCCGCACCAGCAGGTGCCGTCCTCCTGGATTCTGCGGACAATATCCCGGGTGCGCTCGGGGCTTCCAAAGGAGACCAGAACCTGGTTCAGCGCCACTTCGTTGAGCACGTCGTATCCGGCCTTCCTCAGCCCCTCGGCGAACCGCCGGGCATACCGGCAGGTACGTTCGACCAGGTCAGCCAGGCCCAAACGGCCGAGGGACCGCAGGGCCGCCCAGATCTCCACCGCCCGTGCCCGGCGGGACAGCTCCGGCGTAAAGTGGCTGGGCTCCCGGGTATCTCCGGCGAGCAGGTAGGCTGCGCTGGCGGACATCGATGCTTTAAGATGCTGCGGGTCGCGCACGAAAACGATTCCGCTGTCGTAAGGCACGTTCAGCCATTTGTGGGCGTCGGTCGCCCATGAGTGCGCCTCCGGGATCCCCACTGCCAGTTGAGCGCGGTCCGGGCATGCCGCCGCCCACAGGCCGAAGGCTCCGTCGACGTGCACCCACGAGCCGGATGCCCGGGCAACCTCGCAGATATCCGTGGCCGGGTCGAAAGCGCCCGTGTTCACATTGCCGGCTTGGATGCAGACGATCGCCGGCTCCGTCAGGGGCGGGATGGCCTCCGGCCTCATCCGGCCCTGGCCGTCCACCGGGACACGGATCACACGCTCCCGGCCGAGCCCCAGCAGGCTCAAGGCCTTCAGCACGCTCACGTGCACTTCCGCGCCGACCACGACCGTGAGCAGCGGCGCGCCGAACAGGCCGCGGGCTTCGACGTCCCACCCCAGGCGGCCGAGCAAGTCGTGCCGGGCGGCGGCCAGACCGGCGAAGTTGGCCATGGTTGCACCGGTG
>JBLMXM010000205.1:0-5683 GCA_050257775.1 Hyphomicrobiales bacterium | reverse complement strand
ATCTTCTTTTGAAAACCCTCATCCTTCATGACTCGCCATTGGCTGTCGCCGATCATTTGGATCTCGCCTTGGGCATCCCTGGCAAAACCCACCCGGCGGCCTCCCACAGACGCCAGGGCCACTATCTTCCCGGGCTGTTTCGAGGTGCCGACGGCGGCCGGCTCGGTCGCAATCCCCAATTCGCGCAACGCTTCGACCAACAGACCCAATTCGGTGATTCCTTTCAAAGCGATGTGAACTTTCATGGACATTTCGTCTGCCTCCTATCCGCAATATAGGTTGCCCGAAAGAACTCTGACCGGGAAAGGCTCGTCGGAAAACGCTCGCCAAACGGCTAGGACCAGGCAGGTGGCTTCAGGGGTGATCCAGGGAAGCTCCACCCTTCCATCCGGCAGGATGATCATCTCCTGCACCACGGCGTGATCTTCCGCGATCATTGCACGGCTTATGGGTAATTTTCTTTTTTCTGCCTTCATTCGGGGACTCGTCATCTCTCGGCTTACCATGGACTGTTAAACCGGCCGGATGTTCCGGCTGCGCCGGGGTCTCCGCTCCGCATCCAGGCGTTCGTTGGATGCCAGCCGGGCCCGCGTAAGCGCCCAACTGCGTAACGCCTGCACGGATTCCGCCATGGTTTTCGAAAGGGGGATGGCGGTTCGAATGGCGCTGCTGATGTCTCCGGTGAGGAGCGGTCGATCTTCGTCGAATGCATCATAGAGGCCCGATATGACCGCCTGCTCGATTTCGGCCCCCGAAAACCCCTGGGATGCCTCCGCCAGCTCCTCAATCTCGAACTCCCCCGGATTGCGGCCGCACTTCTCCAAATGGATGCGCAGGATGTCACATCGCTCCTGGAATCCCGGCAGGTCCAAAAAGAAAACCTCATCCCAGCGGCCCTTGCGGATCAGCTCCGGCGGGATGGAGCCAATCGTATTGGCCGTGGCGATTGCGAATACGCAAGCTGTCTTCTCCTGAAGCCAGGTGGCGATGGTTGCAAAAACTCGCGCCGCCGTGCCTCCGTCCGTGTAAGCGGAGCTTCCCACTCCGGCCAGGGCCTTCTCGATCTCGTCGATCCACAGAATACACGGCGCGGTGGCCTCGGCCAGTTGGGTGGCTCTGCGGCAGTTTTCTTCGGAGCTGCCGACGGGGCTTGAAAAAAGCCGGCCGGCGTCCAGCCGCAACAAAGGCAGCCCCCACAAGCCGGCGCAGGCCTTGGCCGCCAAGCTCTTGCCGCAGCCCGGAACTCCGAGTAGCAGGATGCCTTTGGGCCGGGGCAGGCCGAAGACGGCTGCGTCAGCCGTGAAGGCCCGCTGCCGCTTACGGAGCCACGCTTTGAGGACTCCCATCCCTCCGACGGCATCCATGCTTTCCGGGAGAGTGTCGCAGCACTCCAGTACCCCGGACTTGCGGATAATCTCCTGCTTGCTCAGAAGGATATCGGCGATGACGTGCGCCCCCGGCTGCCCGCTTCCGCGGGCTATCGTTCGCTTCAGGGCGCTTTCGAAATCTATGAGGGTCATTCCCAGGCCGGTTGCGGCAATCTGTTCAGCGTCCCCGGGTTCGAGTCTGATGGGAGTGCCGCGAAGCCTTTGGCTCGCCAACACCGACTCCAGCTTGGCCGCCAGCAACTTTCGGGTGGGAAGCGGAAAGTAAAATAGGGCGGCTTCGTGCGCGAGGTCGGCCGGCAGATCTACCACCGGCGAAACGATCAGCACCGTATTGTGGGTCTGGCGGAATCGCTGGACCACGTCTTTGAGCAGCCGCTTCAGCAAAACGTCCCTCATCGCCGCATGGAAATCGAGCAGAACGAACACGCCTTCGTTGGCGTTGCGTTCGCGCAGATCTTCAAGCAGCGCCACGGGGTCGCTCAACTGTTTGAGCACGCATCCCCGGCGGGGTTCCCTCCAGGCTCCGTCGACGCAGGTAAAGGAAATGTTATAAACGCCGGTGCTGATGGCGTGCACCCAGAGCTTGCGGTTCCGGTGCATACAGATGCGCCCGACCTCCTTGAGAAAGCGCTCCTCCTCGGTGGTTACCACGTACATCAGGGCGTTGCCTGCCAGGATGCCGAGCTCGATCTCGCTAATGGATCCCATACGACGCCCCTCATTTGCCGATCGGCAGTATCTTCATGAACCTATGGTATAAATCAGATGTTCGCTTTTATCGAACAATGCGGACATAAAAAAAGAAAGCACCTATCATGCCGCCACCCTGCTCCGCCAGGCCATCGGGGAGCGAGTTTCGTTCCGCACCCACCCGAGCTCCTGCAGCCGAATAATCATGGCCTGCTTGGAAACGTTGAGGAAGTTGCCGGCACGGCGAACGCAATCGGCGATTGCCGGCCAGTTGGCTACGCAGGGGTCAAAGCAGATCGGCCCCGAGTAAGCGCTTTCCACGTTGTGCAGGACCAACGGCTGCGGCCCGCAAACCCGGATGAAGGCATCTTTTATGCACGCCTCTGGCATCAGCAGGCACGCGGCAAAATAATCCGCCTGCCACTCGATGGGCTTCTTAGCATCCCGGCTACGGCAGAAAATGAATCCCCGGCCAGGGGAAGCCTGGCCGATCCATTCGCGATGCAGCACCCAATGACCGGCTTCGTGGGCCAGGGTGAAGCACAGCCGTCCTTCCTCATCCGTGCGAACCAGGCTGATGTCGGCGCAAATCTTTCGGGATTGCACGTAGGTCGCCCCCAGCACGTCTTCCAGGTTCAGCTTTCGGCGCAGGTCCTCGAAGCCTAGCTCGAGGTCCAGCCCGAATTCGATGATGTCGTCAACCGGGATTGGGGGCTCAATCCGTTTGTCGGTTGCGGCCTCAAAATCGGCTATCACGTTCGCGGCCGCACAGGCGATGGCGGCTTTCTCCATCCAGGGCACCTTCATTTGTGATTCTTTCCGTGCTTTCCGAGCTCGACGATTTCAGCGAACTGATCGAGTTTTTTCCAGTCCTCGCTGCCGAAGCTCTTTTCCTTGGCGCGCCGCAGGAAGTCGGCTGCCTGCGGTTCGCCTGCGATATACCTGGACAGCTCCGGATCCATCTTGCTGGCTGCCGATAGAAGCTCCTGTTTGTCCGCTCCAAGGGCCGCGGCGATCCTGACGATGAGCTCTTCGGACGGCGGGGCGACATTTTCCTGCTCCACGTCGCTGAGGTAACCCGCGGACTTGTCCACCAGCCGCGCCAGCTCCCGCAGCCCCACCCGGGCATCCGTCCTCAGCTTGCGCAAAGTTCTGCCGAACGTGTCCGTCATTTCACCCCACCTGTTCCATGAGGACGTTCTATATCATCGAACACACTCCACCTGTCAAGACAAAATTGATGGTGCAAATCAAAACGGCGGACGGTTCGGTGATTGTTCTCTTTCCCACTTGATCGTTGCAGAATACTCCGACATTTTGACTCCCGTCTGGACGACGATCACCCAGTTGGTCGCGGGGCACAGCTAAGGTGGCAGTTCTTTAAGTCTCACAGCCCTCGGCCGGCCGGACCCCGCCATGGGAGCAGCATAGGTACAACTTTTTGATAGTTACGGTACGCATCACCGAACGCGACGACAAGATCCCTTTCTTCCAGTAAGGAGGCAAGGACGATCCAGAGCGTCCATAGCAGATTGAACAGCAAGCGGTCCGAGCGAATGTCAGGAACTGACCAGATGAGAACGATCGAGAAGAAATACAACGGATGTCGGAGCCAGAGATACGGGCCTCGGACGACAAGGGTAGGCGATTGCAGGTCTTTTCCCCGGGAACTGGCCATGAGGGGAGCCAGGCCAAAGGTGTCGAAAAAGGCCAGCGATCGAATCCCCCATACGAACCCGGCGATGACCAGCAGGGTGACCGCGCGGGGCAGCCAGCGTAGCGGTCCCTGGAGCTGAACGAGGCTCGTTGGCGAGGTTTGCCAAAGCAGCACGACCGCTATGAGGGTTACGCCGGATGCGATGGCGTAAATGGACGGATGGTAACGACTCGGCACGAGGGAAGAGAGCCAAGCGCGAAAGGACATTCTTACCATCCCACTATGCTGAATAAAGAACAAAATGGAGAGCAACCCGTCCCACAGGAACATCTGGCATTCTGAAACATCCAGGCGAATGATGGTAACTGGGCCGATAATGATGAAAAATCCGAAAAAAAGCAGCGATCCTCCGCCGATGAGGGCCGCAAAAACTATTGTGAAGTATGCCGCAAAACGGTTCGTCGGTCTCATGCTATTTTTGGGGGCCATACCGGTAAAGCCTTTTTTCCCTCACGCGGGTGATCCACCCCTTCTCCATTAGATATCTCAGGTGGGAGATCGCCTCTCCGGCGGCAAACCACTTTTGCGCCATGGGAAATTCCTCCCAGCTGTCGCATCGGATGTCCCACGTCATCCGGGATGCGACCTCATACGCCGTCAGGCCGCCGTTGGTGATGATGCGCAGGATTTCATTGCAGCGTCTGGCATGATGCTCCTTGAGTTCAGCTATTCTGCGGCGGTGATCGAGGATCAGGCGGCGGTGACCCGGGAGAGCCAGCTCGACATCGAGGTCATGAACGCGATCCAGGCTGGATAGGTAGCTCTTCAGGGGATTCTGATTCTCAGACCAGCACTGAATGTTGGGGGTAATGTCGATGAGGATATGATCGCCAGCGACCAGGATCTTCCTTTCCGGCTCGTACAGGCATGTATGGCCGAGGCTGTGCCCGGGCGTCTGAACGCACTGGAAATGGTAATCGCCCACCTCGATAATGTCCCCGTCCTGCTGGATATTTAGCTCGGGCACCCATTCGGAGCTGAATTTGAACCCGGGGTGCTGCTCAATGGCCCGGTGGAGCTCAGCTTCCGGGAAACCGTTCTGGGCGGCATAGGCGAGCATCGGCCCCCAACCGGGCCAGGCCTCGATGATCTCGGCATCCGGTCGGTTAAAATAGACCCGGCTCGAACCGGCGATCAGCCGCTTAACCAGGCCGAAATGATCGGCATGCAGGTGGGTGATGAAAAAATCGGTTTTGTCCGGATCGATTTTCAATTCCTCGAGACCGGCCGTCAGCACATCAAAACACTCATCCCGGTTCAACCCTGTGTCGATCACCAGATTCCGCCCGGCCGATCGAACCACGTAGGAGTTGAGAAACTTGAGCGGGCTGTCGGGCAACGGCACCATTATGCGGAACAGATCCGGACGCAACGCCTCAATCATTATTAATCTCCATTTCGAAAACCCGATCGAATCAGCGGCACGAATAAACCGTTGGCTTGGCGCTCCGTTGACTCGTTACAGAACTCATCCCCCTTATCATGAAAGCCACGCTTGCGCATGAACTTTAATCCCGGTGCTCTCGAAGCGCGATATCCTAAGTATACGCCTGTTGCGGAATTAGGCAGGGAATTATTTTGCTGAAGGATCTCGGCAGGCAGGACTGAGTAGGGCGTACACCATCCCCCTGGATGTGCACACCGGTGAGCAGTGTGCAACACAGCCTGAAAACCTGGTTTATTCCGCGGGTTTCACGGCTTCGGCAGGGCAGGAATCCGGCGGTCGGGCTTGCGGCCGATCATTCCGAGGATAGCCTTTGGGCCTGGTGGCCTGTAAACACAATCTTGGCCGATTGGCCATTTACGATTTTTAAAGAATTATGAAAAATATGCAAGCCAAAGGGATAGATGTTTTTCAGGCCATCCGTTTGAAGGAAGACTCTTGATG
>JBLMXM010000204.1:0-16476 GCA_050257775.1 Hyphomicrobiales bacterium | reverse complement strand
CTCAAAAATAGCAGATCACGCCCGAGGGCAAGGCGCAGGCCGATTCGAAAGCGCAGCATACACGGTAGGTTGTGAGCATTTCGAGAGGCCTGCAACGCCGCCATCGGGTGTCAGATGCATTCTTGAGATAGCTTCTAGTTTCGCCATGGATAGTCCAGGTGTTTATGCCCGACTTGTCCCTGAATTTTCGGCTTCGAGCCTTGAGCGATCCGCTGATTTATAGAAATAGGTTGTATTGGCGTCGGGGATGATGGCCAGTCGCAGTGTGCCTTCGAAGGCGGATACCCACTCCGCAATGATGGTCGCCGGGTCGGCCGCCCTCAGGTGGCATTTGCGCAAGATCCCAGGCTCCAGATCCGAGAACACCGCCACATTATAATTCACCAGGGTCCGGCCGAAAAGATAAGCCTTATGCGCCCCCATGCGGAATCCGCTCGACTTGAAGTCGCGGATCACCTCCTCGGGCGAAGTGAACTGCGATACGTAGTCAAAGTAAATGTCGTCCCCCACGCCCTGCGGGGAGGCGGCCAGCAGCAGGATGTGGCCGCCCGGCTTCAGGGCCTGTGAAGCCAAGTTCAACCCTTTTTGCGCCTGGTAGAGGCAGATATCCTTGGGATGCCCGCCGCAAGAGGCCACTACGATATCGAACTTCTCCTCGATCGCGACTCCGTAGACTTGAGCGCAGACATCCGCGCACGACTCCAGCACCGCGGAGGGCTTCCCCGCCGCAAGGTGCACGACCTGCTTGTCCGCATCCAGGACAAAGTTAACGGCCAGGTCGATTCCGACCATCTCACCGGCTTCGGTCAAGTCTTCCCGCACCGGATTGCCCTTCAGGCGCCCCACATAGGCATTGGGCTGCGCCATGAGGCTGTGGTTTTTCTCAATGGTATTGGCGGCCGCGCAGCCGATGACAACCCCCTTCGAGCCGCCGGTGAACCCGACGAACTGGTGCGGATCGACCTGCCCGATCACCACCTTGAATTCGGCCTTCGCATACTCGGCGTTGATTCGTATGGGTGTGCCCCGGCGGGTGATGCCGTAGTCGTGCATTGCAGCTGACCGGGCATCGTGGGCCACCACCTTGCAGCCCTGGGCGATTCCTCCAGGCAGGATTCTCTTGATGGCATCTGCATCCGGCGGTGGGTGCAGGCCGCCGCCGATGAAGAGTGTGACACAGGCGGCCAGCGGTGTCGGCAGACGGGCTTCGATGCGCTTTAAGAGCGAAGGCAGAACATTCGGCAATGGGGCGGGGCGGGTTTCATCGGGAATCGCGATGGCGAGCGACGCAGGTCTTCGCTTCGCCAGAAGCTCATCCAGCGAATCACAGCCGACAGGAGCATCCAGCGCCGCGTTCAGGGCCTTCTCCAGCGACTCAATCACTGGCACTCGCTGCGGCTGCAGAATCGACACCGTGGCCTTCTCAGGGATTGCCACCGCGATTTTGCCGTCGCCGTACTTCAGCTCGACCCGCATACAAAGTTCCCGTCCATGACAAATTCGATTTTGACGTGTGCAAAACCGCTGCCAAGGCTCTGAATATCGTAACTAACTGAAATACATTTTTATTTTTAACGATCTGGTTTCGGCACAATGGGGTTTGCCCAATATTCGGCATAGTGCCGAAATTCGTCTTGCTTTTTTGGCAGAAAATCACCAAATAAAAATGTATCGTGCTGATGAAGGGGTGACACATGCGTTGGAACGCCGAAACGCGCTACAGGATGCTGCTGGAAATAAACAACGCCGTGGTCACACGCACAAACCGCGAGGACCTGTTTCAAGCCCTGGCCAATGAACTCAGAAAGCATTTTGCTTTCGACCGCATGGCTATAAACCTTTACGAAGCCAAAAGCCAATCCATCAGCTATTTTGCCGCCGCCGACGGCGTGCAGCCCGGCGGGGTGATGACGCAACACAGCCGGCCGCTTGCTGACGGCGCCATTGCCCGCATGGTGGTCCAGTCCCGCCAGCCGACCATCATCGACGACCTTCGCCGGTATACCGACCTGTCCTCAATCGGTGCCATGGTCGAGGCCGGCCTCACCGCCACCATGGCCTTCCCGATGCTGGTGCGCAATCGGATTCTGGGATCGATTCACTTCTCGTTTCGACGCCCGCCCGAGCACATCTCGGAGCTTACGGAGGTGCTGACCGACGTGTCACGGCAAGTGGCGATCGCCGTCGACAACATGCTGGCTTACACGGAGCTCCAGAAGGTGAACAGGAGTCTGGAGCGAGAGAAAGAGTTTCTGCTTCAGAGCAGCGACGACTACCAGCAGGATGAGTTCCTTTATGCGTCAGCCTCCATGGCGGGCATCATGAAAACGATCCGGCAGTCCGCCGACACCGACGCCACGGTGCTGATTACCGGGGAGACGGGCACCGGCAAGGATTTTCTGGCGCACTGTATCCACAACCTGAGCGCGCGGCGCAATCATCTGTTCGTGAAAACCAACTGCCCCGCCCTGGCCTCGTCGCTCTTTGAAAGCGAACTCTTCGGCCATGCCAGGGGTGCTTTCACGGGCGCCAGCGACAAGCGCGTCGGTCGCTTCGAATTGGCCCACGGCGGCACGATATTCCTGGACGAAATCGCCGAGCTTCCGATCAGCCTGCAGGCCAAACTCCTGCACATCCTGCAGGACGGCCAGTTCGAGCGCGTGGGCGACAGCCGGCCCGTGCGGATCGACTGCCGGGTGATCGCCGCCACGAACAAGAACCTCCAGGAGAGCATCCGGGCCGGCACGTTCCGGCAGGATTTGTTCTATCGGCTGAACATCGTTTCGATCCACGTCCCACCGCTGAGGGAAAGAAAAGAGGATATCCCGCTTCTAATGAAACGGTTGACAACGATCCAGGCTCGGCAGATGAACCGCTCCGAGCCGGTTTACAGCAACCGCGCCCTCGAGCGCCTCTGCAGCTATCCCTGGCCCGGCAACGTGCGGGAATTGAAGAATCTCGTCAAACGGATGGTCATTCTTCGGGCGGGCGACCGGATATCGGCCGATGACGTCGAAAAAATCATTGAATCCGCCTTGCCGCAGGGACAGAAGGTTTGCGACGAGGTGGCCAGCCTGCGGGACAGCGAGCGGCAGCACATTGTGAAAGCGCTTGCCAAGGCCCGGGGGGTGCTCGGGGGCGAGCGGGGGGCCGCCAAGCTCCTGGGCTTGCCGCGCTCCACCCTCCAATACCGCATCAAGATCCTTCAGATTCAGCCGGAAGATTATCTCAAATAGGGCTCCAAGAAAAAAGCTGAATAGTTCGGCTGAAGGCCGAGGGTTTATGAGTCACTCTCTTCTATTTCCACTTGCTGAGCCCTGGCTTTTCTCCGGAGCAGGACTCCGCTGGCAACCGACATCAGAGTAAGCAGGATGAAGGCCACGGAGATTGGCCGGGTGAAAAAGATAAGAGGCGATCCCCTGGACATCACCAGGGACTGCATGAACGAGGTCTCCATCAGTTGCGCCAACACCGTGGCTAACACCATCGGCGCGACGGGAAATTCGAACTTGCGCATCAGGTAACCGATGACTCCGAAGAGCAGGCAGATCCAAAGGTCGAAGAAGGAGTGGCGCAGACTGTAGGCGCCGATGAGCGTGAAGACCGCAATCAGTGGCCCGAGGATGGGGAAAGGGATGAGCGCCATGCGCGCCCAGATCCCAACCAGCGGGAGGTTTAGAATCAGCAGCATGACGTTTCCGATATACATGCTGGCGATAATGGTCCACAACAGCGCCGGCTGTTCCTGCATGAGACGCGGCCCGGGCTGAAGGCCGTACATGATGAATCCTCCCAGCAGGACCGCCAAGGCAGGCCCAGAAGGAATGCCGAAGGCAAACAGCGGGACGAAGCCGCCGCTGGCCGTGGCATTGTTCGACCCCTCGACGGCGGCGACAGCATCCATGGCCCCGTGCCCGAATTTCTCCGGGTGCTTGGAGAAGCGTTTCTCAAAATCGTAGACCATGAAGGAGGTTACTGCCGGACTGCAACCGGGGATCAGGCCAGCCAGGAACCCGATAATTCCGGAGCGGAGGGTTGCGGCCCAGGTGTCCTTGATGTCCTGCCAGGTGGGCATCCACTCAACGTGTTTGGTTTCTAAAATGCTCTTGGTTTCTTTTTCAGCGTTGGTCAGGATTTCGCTGATCGCGAAAAGACCCATGATAATGGGCACGAAATCTATGCCGGCCATGAGCTCCACCGAGCCGAAGGTCAGGCGCGCGACCCCCGTAAGCGGATCGAGGCCGATCATGGCGGTCAGCAGTCCGAGGAGGGCTGAAAGAAGCCCCTTGCCGAGGTCCCGGCCGGAAAGGCTTACCACCAGGCTCAGGCCCAGGAAGGTCAGAGCAAAATACTCCGGAGGCCCGAAGGCCAAGGCGGTACGGGCAAGCGCCGGGGCGAAAAACGTGAGGCCGACCACCCCCAGGGTCCCGGCGATGAACGACGAAATAGCCGAGATGCCCAGGGCCGGTCCTCCGCGACCCTGGAGGTTGAGCTGGTAGCCTTCCATGGCCGTAGGCACGGATGAGGCTTCTCCGGGAATATTGACGAGAATGGAGGTGGTGGAGCCGCCGTACATGGCCCCGTAATAGATGGCCGCCATCATGATGATCGCGGGCGCCGGATCCAGGTGAGACGCCAGCGGCAGCAACATGGCTATGGCCGCCGTGGGACCCAGACCGGGCAGAACGCCCACCAGGGTACCCGCAATGCTTCCGATCAGCGCGAACAGCAAGTTGTAAGGGCTGATGGCGGCGGAAAACCCATCCATCAATGCAGACCAGGCTTCCATTCCCCACGCTTCCTATCCGGGCGCAGGCTTGCCCGAATGCCTTTTGCCCCTGTCTATGAGAGAAACGACAACGGTCCCATGGGCAGGGTCAGATCCAGTACTCTAACGAAAACGAAATAAACAAAGACGACGACACCCAGGGCCCAGGCGGCTGCATACAGGGGGTGGCGCCGGCCGAAATACAGGATGAACCCGGCAACGAAGAAAAAAGTGCAGATGATAAACCCCAGCGATGCTGAAAGCGCCACGTAGAGGGTTAGACTCGCCAGGGCGATGGACCAGTATCGCCAGCCCCGCCGATCCGGCCATTCGATCGGCGTGTCGCCGGTTGCAGCCAGTATGCTTCTGACGGCAAGGAGTCCGCCGCCGAGGAACAGGAGTATTCCCAGGAGCATGGGAAAGGTGCGAGGATGTAAGTATTCCCCAGCACCTTCTTCAATGCCGGTCGATGCCCAAACCGCCGCAAGCCCCAGAAGGGTCAGGAAGACACCCGAGGCGATGTTGCCGGATCGTTTCGTCTTGAGCATGGAGCAATCTCGCTCTACTTTTTAATTTCCTTGACGATGTCGCTGTAAATCCCCGTCATTTTCTTAACATACGCCTCGCTTTCCGCGTGGCCCATCGCTAGGGGCACGAAACCCTCCTTCTTCATCTCCGCCTGGATGGCCGGATCTCGGGCGATTTGCAGGAAGGCCGCTTCCAGCTTCTTGACGATGGCATCAGGGGTTTTCGGCGGCAGGCCAATGCCGCGGTCGATGGACTCCATCAGGTCGTAGCCCGATTCCTTAAACGTAGGGGCATCCGGAAAGCCGAAGAATCGGTCCTCGGTGGCCACCGCGAGCACCCGTATCGAGTCCGCATATTTCACCAAGTCGTCGGAATTGCCGAAGATGGCGTTGACGTGTCCGCCCAGGAAGGCCGTAACCTGAGGCGCAGCGCCGGTAAAAGGCACGTAGTTGAACTTGGTGCCGGCCATCTTCTGCAGACGCAGCGTGGCCACATGGTGGCCCGAGAACGTGCCGGACCCGCCAATGCTGATCTCGCCCGGTTTGGCCTTGGCCGCAGCGATGAACCCCTTGACGTCCTTGTACGGGCTGGTCTTCAACACGGCCAGCGCCAGTGGGGTGCGCTGAAACAGGGCCACGGCTATGATCTGGTCGGTGGTGTAACCCGTCTGCTGTTGCATGGGCTGCAGGATGATATGGGGGATGTTGATTCCGGCCATCAGGTAGCCGTCCGGCTTCGAGTGCACCAGTTCACTCCAACCGAGAGCACCACCTCCGCCCACCTTGTAGTCGACGATGATCTTCTGTCCCAGAATTTTTTCGAGCAGAGGCTGCTGTCGGCGCGCCTCGCGATCGGATTGCCCGCCCGGGTTGAACGTGACCAGGTAGGTGATGGACTTGGTCGGGTACGACTGGTCCTGGGCAAGAACTGGCACCGCGAACCCGGCAGTGAAAACTAAACTGACCAGCAGAACCATGAGAAAGAGAAAAGATCGTTTCAGACGTTGCATGATGCATTCTCCCTTCATTATTGAGCGTTCTTTGCAACACAACCAACGCCTACCTAAGCAAAACTGTTGCCAGGAGGGGTTGAAGAATAATCAAATGAAATTACTGGTCATTTGGTATGTGTTCGTTGAACCGGCCCGAAAGGTCGCCCAATATTGGGCAGAATGCCAAAACTCCAGCTTTTACCCACCTCCGACAGGCGGGAAAATTCCCACTCGCTCGCCGCCCGTCAGTTTTGATGAAAGCTCACTCTGCGTGCCGTCGATGAATACCAGTTTGGCCTTGTCCTCGGGCAGCTTGAGCTGGGTCAGAAGGTCCCGAATGGTCATGCCGGGAGATATGGGATACTCCTCGCCTTGGCTGGGCATGAACACCTTAAGGGTGGCGTATAGCTTGAGTTTGATGTGAGGATCCATGATCTATGGGTGGCCTGCCGGATGGTGAGGCCTGAGCAGAAACTGATTCGGAACGGGTGCCCCTCAGGATGAAGGGCCGCGCCCCGTCTTAACTACATTATTTCCTATCGTAAAAACGGCCTTCACAAAAGTCAAGAGCCCCCTGATGCGCATGCCGCCAAATTGAGTTTTGGCGGAGAATGGGATACCATCTAAAATTAAAGTCGCCTCAGGAGCAACCATTACAATGCCTTTCAACTGTGCATTAGTAACCGGCGGAGCAGGCTTCATCGGGTCCCATCTCGTGGAAAAGTTGGTGGCCAGCAGATGCCAGGTCAGCGTGCTGGATGACCTTTCCAGTGGGAAGCAAGCCAACCTTGATGCCCTGGCTCCCCGCATCCGTTTTATTCAAGGGGATATCCGCGATCCGGCCGCGCTCAAGGCAGCTGCCGCAGGCTGCGAGGTTATATTTCACTTGGCAGCTGTGGTTTCCGTCCCCAAGACCGCGGAAGATCCACTTGGCTCGGCCGCGGTCAATGAGACTGGCTCTCTTCAGGTGCTGGAGGCGGCGCGGGCAGCGAAGGCGCGCCGGGTGGTCTTCGCGAGCTCAAGCGCCGTGTACGGTGACGAGCCCACCTTGCCCAAGCGCGAGGACATGTCGCCCCGCCCGCTCACCCCTTACGCAGTGCAAAAACTTGCGGTTGAATACTACCTGCAGGTCTATCACTCGCTCTATGGCCTGGAAACCACGGGCCTGCGCTTTTTCAATGTTTTCGGCCCGCGGCAGGACCCTTCTTCGCCCTACTCAGGGGTCATTTCCATTTTTATTACCCAGGCGTTGAGGGGCGCGCCGCCAGTGATTTACGGCGACGGCCGCCAGAGCCGGGATTTTGTTTATGTGAAAGATGTGGTGGAGGCCCTGATATCGGCCGCAACGTCTCCTTCGGCTCCTGGCAGGGTGTTCAACGTGGGCACGGGGGAATCCGTTACGATCAACGCGCTGTGGGAGAGGATTGCGGCTCTGTCGGGCTTCGAGGCAACACCCGTGCACGAGGCACCCCGGCCCGGAGATGTGCTCCGGTCCCTGGCGGCCATTGACAGCGCACGGGCGGAGCTGGGATTTGTTCCATGTGTGAGCTTCGGGCAGGGCCTAGAGTTGACGATGGACTGGTACCGGAAGTCAAGGGCCGCCGGTGAGCGCATGGACTGAGTTTTCGGTTAAAGGCCGACAGGGCAAGAGTACGCCAGCGCTTCGAGCCTTGCCCTTGCAGCCGCGTGCACAGCACCCGCTTGGTATGGCCAGAAATCCTCCTGAAGGAGATAAGGAACGAGCGTGACCATTGAATATAAGAACGTTCTTGTTACGGGCGCTGCCGGGTTCATCGGCTTTCACCTGTCGAAAAGGTTGCTGGAGAACGGTACCCGAGTGGTCGGACTCGACAACCTGAACCCGTATTACAGCGTCAAGCTGAAAGAAGATCGCTTGGCTCAGCTTAAAAACCATTCTCACTTCGCTTTCACCCGGCTGGACCTTGCCGACCGGGAAGGCATGCAGCGGCTTTTCTCCGAAAACAACTTCGACGTGGTCGCTCACCTGGCCGCCCAGGCCGGAGTGCGCTATTCCCTCCGGAACCCCCATGCCTATATCGACGCGAACATCGTCGGGTTTATGAATATTTTAGAGGGCTGCCGCCACCGCCGGGTGAAGCACCTGGTGTTCGCCTCATCGAGTTCGGTCTATGGGGCGAATACAAAGATGCCTTTCTCCGTGCATCACAATGTGGATCACCCGGTGTCGCTGTATGCCGCCACCAAGAAGGCCAACGAACTGATGGCCCACACCTACAGCCACCTCTACGGATTGGCCTGCACCGGCCTTCGGTTCTTCACGGTCTATGGTCCCTGGGGCCGACCGGACATGGCGCTTTTCCTTTTCACTGACGCGATCCTGAACGGCCGGCCCATCCAGGTGTTCAATCACGGTCGCATGCGGCGGGACTTTACCTATATCGATGACATCATCGAGGGTGTCGTGCGGGTCATGGGACGTCTGCCCGAGCCCGATCGAGGCTGGAGCGGCGACCAACCGGATCCCGGAACATCCTACGCCGCTTATAAAATATACAACATTGGCAATAATCAGCCGGTGGAACTCGATGATTTCATCAAGACCCTGGAGGATGTGCTTGGCCTCCAGGCTAGGAAAGAGTATCTGGACATGCAGCCGGGCGATGTGCCCGCAACTTACGCCGACGTGGATGACCTGATGACAGAAGTCGGCTTCAAGCCGGCCACGGCCATCCGGACAGGGATCGAACGCTTTGTTGCCTGGTACAAGGGCTACTATGGCATCAGCTGAAGCGAGGTGGGACGTGGCCTTCGACCTGCCCCAGTTGAACCCAAGCTTTGATGTTTGCAATTGACAGGAATTTTGGATTTCTACTATTATAGCTGCCTTGCCGTTTCACCTGCCTCCGGCTCAGGCTGGGCTTGTCGATGCGATGCTATCAAAACGAGAGGAGGGTTCATCCATGACGTCAGAGGTTCCGAAAACAGGAGTACGGCCGAATCCGGTGGGAGATTGGCCGAAGATAGACCCTACCGCATTTGTAGATTCCAGTGCCCAGATCATGGGAAACGTGATCATCGGTCCGCGCGTCTACGTAGGGCCTCTTTCGGTCATACGTGCCGATGAGGTCGATGAACAGGGCAAGGTCCACCCGGTGGCCATCAGGGAAGATGCCTGCATCCAGGACGGAGTGGTTATTCACGGCCGCGCGGGCACGGAGCTCACAATCGGGCCTCGCAGCAACATCTCCCACGGTGTCATTGTCCACGGCCCAGCCGATATCAAGGCGGACTGCTTTGTGGCGATCCGTGCGGTTGTCTACGGCTCGGTTCTCGAGGAGTCCGTCTGGGTGGGCGTCGGGTCGATCGTCATGCGCACCACGGTGCCGGCCAACACATGGATACCCGCGGGGTCCATAATCCGGTCGGAGCATGACATCAAACAATTCAGGCTGATTGATCTGAAAGACGAGAAATACAAGAAAGCCGTTTACGAATCCACCGCCGCTTTCCGCGACGGGTACTTGAAGCTTTACGGTAAATAACACATGGCCGGGGCAGCTGAAGAGCAGCCCCGGCCATCTTCATCCTCTCACCTATTCCTCTTGTCTGCCCTCCGCTGACTGAGACCTTACGGAACAATGCCCATGCCCTGCAGCACAGAGAGCATGATAGCCGCAGCCATGACCGAGCCGCACTGACCGCCGGTGTTGGCACCCACCGCATGCATCAGCAGGAAGTTAAACTTGTTGTATTTCAATCCTTCCTTCTGGACGATGCGCGCTGCCATGGGGTAGGCGGAGATCCCGGCTGCTCCGATCAGCGGGTTGATCTTGCCGCCCGTCATCACATTCATGATTTTTCCGAAAATGACGCCGCAAGCCGTATCCAGGACGATGGCGACGAACCCGAACGCCAGAACCAGAAGCGTCTGGGGATTCAGAAAGGCCCGGCCTTCCATGGTGGATCCGATGGCGATGCCCAGAAAGAGCGTTACGACATTGGCAATTTCGTTCTCGGAGGCCTTGCTCAGTCGGCTGACTACCCCGCTCTCCTTCATCAAGTTGCCCAGCATGATCGTCGCCAGCAACGGAAGCCCCTTAGGGGCAATGAGACCGCCGAAAATGGTCACTACGATCGGAAAGACGATCTTGGTTGCCTTGGAGGCCGGGGTTGTGGTGGTCAGCTCCGACATGTTGATCTTGCGTTCCTTTTCGGTGGTCAAAAACTTCATGATCGGCGGTTGGATGATCGGCACGAGCGACATGTAGGAATAGGCCGCCACCGAAACGGCTCCGAGGAGGTGAGGAGCGAATTTCGACGACACGTAGATGGCCGTGGGGCCGTCACAGGCGCCGATGACGCCGATGGCCACGGCATCCAGCTTGTCGAAGCCGAAGAGCAACGCCAGGGCAATCGTCAGGAAGATGCCGAACTGCCCGGCCGCTCCCAGCAGGAAGATTTTGGGGTTTTCCAGCAAGGGGCCGAAATCCGTCATGGCGCCGATGCCGATGAAAATCAGCAGGGGAAAAAGCTCATTGGCGACTCCCATGTTGTAGATGACTCGCAGGAATCCCTCTTCCCCCATCAGGTCCGCCAGAGGGATGTTGGTGATGATGGCTCCGAAACCGATCGGCACCAGCAGCAGGGGTTCAACGTCCTTTTGGATCCCCAGATAGAGAAAAAGGCAACCGACGGAAATCATCACCGGATTTGACCAGTGCAGATGCATAAAAGCCGCCGTCAGTCCGCTTAACCCGTTCACAATTGCCTCGAACATGGCGTGACCTCGCTTTCAACCTTTCAGTTGGTGGGTTCTTCCTTGACCGGAAAGATCTTTTTCAAAAGGCCCATGATCATCGCAAGCACCCCCAAGGCCACCAGAGTGCCACCCATTCCTACGATCAACATGGTGAGTCCGAATGTCCAGTTATCCATAGATACCTCCCGGAGAACAGCAGTTAGGCCGACTCGTGAATTACGAAAAGGCTCCTTAATACCACTCCGTAAATCGGGTTTCAACAAAAAAGTGGTCAGATTTTGAGCTTATCGGCAAGACGGTTGGGATCGGGTTTGACATCCGATCGCCCGGCATACTATGGAATTATTAAATCAGCATGCCGACTTTCAGCCGGGTCCAGGACTGCCGAGGGGTGCCGGCCGCGGCGGGTCGTAACCCCATGTCTTTTGTGGTGATAAATGCGAGGGTGGTCGCCGATCTCGTCTTACGGCTCTTTAAGAGGGAGGCAGGGCGATGCAACTGCGGCAAGCGGATCTTTTCGTGGGATTAAGTCCCAACACCCTGAAGGCGGTCATGACAGCCGGCACGCGCCACGCCTTCTCGGCAGGCGATTTCGTCTATCACCGGGATGACCCGGCTGATTTTCTATACATCCTCATGGAGGGCGACATCCGGCTGCGGATAGGTGATGAGGGCACGGAGCTCTTCACTATCACCGTCCTTGGCGAAGTCTTCGGGTGGTCCAGCCTCATCGGGCGAAAACGACACACAGTGTCGGCCGTTTGCCGCCGGCCGAGCGCTGTTCTGAAAATGGACAAACACCGGCTGATCACGATATTCGAGTCCGATCCGGAGAGCGGTTTTGTCTTCTACCAGCAGTTGGCCCGGGCCCTGGGCAACCGCTTGCTTCAGATCTACGAGACGGTATCCGAGTGCGGCCCTGCTGGTACTGGACCTTCAGAGTGAGGGTGCTCATGGATATTCTGGATATCCCCAAAACCTTGGAGGCATGCGAGTTTTTCAAAGACTTCAAGCCCGATCAGATTGCGGCGGTTGCCCCCATCTGCAGCATTGTTCGATTTGACGCCGGCGATGTTGTTTACCACCAGGGGGGTGCCGGCGAGGATCTCTTCATCGTCGCGGAAGGCCAGGTGCTCCTGGAGCGGGCGGTCAGCGTGGGGGCTCGACGCGGCAGTGTGGCCGTGGCGCTGCTCGGGAAGGGCAGGATTTTCGGAGGCTGGTCCACGCTGCTGAACGAGACCCACACCCTGATGCTGTCGGCGGTCTGCCGGAAGTCTTGCGTGCTCGTGGCGCTCAAGGGGGCCGAGCTGAGAAAGTTGATGACCGGCGACATTACGCTCGGCTTTGCGGTTCTGGAGAAGTTGTGTTTTCTGCTGCGGGAAAGGCTGCAGCTCGCCCTTGGCGCCATCGAGACTCTATGAGGCCTGCGAACCTCACCCGATCATGAACTTGCATGAGAGCCAGGAGCTGAGCGCGGAAGAGTCGGTCAAGCTTGACGAGCTGAAGTTGCGGCTTCAATCCATGGACCGCGACCGGGGCAGGCTCATTCCGATCCTTCAGATCGTTCAGGACATCCTGTCCTATTTGCCGACTGCGGCCATCGAGATGGTGGCCGCCCATCTGGGAATATCCGCCACCGAGGTTTACGGAGTCGCCACGTTCTACAACCAATTCCGGTTCAGCCCGCCGGGGAGGCATCCCATCAAGGTGTGCTTGGGAACGGCGTGCCACGTCAAGGGCAGCGATATCATCCTTGAAAACTTCGAACGCAAGCTTCAGATCAAAGATGGCCAGACCACCGCAGATCGGGAATTCAGCATCGACCGGGTAGCCTGCGTGGGGTGCTGCGCCCTGGCGCCGGTGGCCATTGTCGGCGAGACCCTTCACGGGAAAATGCAACCCAGCAAGGTGGAGGGAATCGTGCTGAGAGTCAAGATCGAGACGGATAAGCAGGAGCGCGAAAAACGCCAACATGAGTCCGACTCCCCGGGAGATCTTCCGCCGTCTGCGGGATGAGGCCGATCGCCGGCGCAGGGAATTCGTTCAGTCGCCGGGCCCGAAGATCCATATCGGCATGGCCACCTGCGGCATTGCCGCCGGCGCGCAGGAAACCAAGGCTGCTTTCGAGGAGTCCCTGGCCCAGCTGGGATGTGCGGCGCGTATCCGCACGGTCGGCTGCGGTGGGCACTGCTATGCCGAGCCGGTAGTGATCATCGACCATCCGGAATCCGGATTTCCCCCCATTTTCTACCCCGAGGTCAACGCCGGCAAAGCGGGCATGCTGGCCAAGCTGTTTCTCAAGGAGGGCGACCCGCGGCTGGAACACGTCCTGGGGGCCACCGCCGCCAACGAGCTTATCCCCTGGGTGATGGAGTTCCCCCGTTTCAACCTGGAAACGCGCGTGATCATGGAGCGCTGCGGCCGCATCGATCCTGAGGACATTTACGACTACATCGCCGAAGGCGGTTATGCGGCCCTTGCGAACGTGCTGGAGCGAACCCCGGCGGATATTATCGAGGAAATCACGGATTCGGGTCTGCGTGGCCGTGGCGGGGCCGGCTTCCCGGCGGGCCGCAAGTGGGCACTAGCCCGAGACGCCGCGGGCACAGACAAAGTGGTCATCTGCAACGCCGACGAAGGCGACCCCGGTGCCTACATGGACCGCACGCTCCTGGAGAGCAATCCCCATCAGATCCTGGAGGGCATGATCGTTTGCGGTCATGCAGTCGATGCGCGTCGTGGCATCATCTACGTTCGCGCCGAATACCCGCTGGCCGTCCGCACCATCAGCCAGGCGATCCAGCAAGCCAGGGATCTCGGTCTGCTGGGCCCGGCCATCCTCGGCTCGACGCGCAGTTTCGATATCGAGGTGTTCCAAGGCTCGGGAGCCTTCGTCTGCGGCGAGGAAACCTCCTTGATCCGGTCGCTCGAGGGGTTCCGCGGCATGCCGGTGCACCGACCTCCCTATCCGGTGACGAAGGGCCTTGGAGGCCGGCCCACCGTTATCAACAACGTCAAGACGTTGGCCGCAGTGCCGCCGATCCTGGAGAACGGGGCCGACTGGTTCCGCGCCATCGGCACACCGGAAAGCCCGGGGACGGCTGTCTTCTCCGTGGTGGGCAGTGTGGTTCATCCCGGGCTGGTGGAAGTCCCGATGGGAACCTCGCTGCGGACTCTCATCTTCGATATCTGCGGCGGCATCCCCAGGAAAAAGAAGTTCAAGGCGGTCCAGATCGGCGGCCCCTCCGGCGGCTGTCTCTCTGAGGCGCATCTCGACACGCCCATCGATTTCGATTCCCTGAGGCTAGCCGGCGCCATGATGGGGTCCGGCGGCATGGTGGTCCTGGACGAGGACGCTTGCCTGGTGGACGTCTCGCGGTTTTTTCTGGACTTCACCCAGAAGGAGTCCTGCGGCAAATGCACCTTCTGCCGGATCGGGACCCGCCATCTGCTCGATGTTCTGGAACGCCTGACTGAGGGCCAGGGAAGGCAGGGGGACCTGGAGATTCTGCAGGAGCTCAGCGAGGACATTCTCAACGGCTCATTTTGCGGCCTGGGGAGGACGGCTCCGAATCCGGTACTGACGTCCCTGCGGTATTTCTTCGATGACTACGAAGCTCACGTGAAGGAGAAGCGCTGCCCCGGGAAAACGTGCCGGCCGCTGATCGCCTACTACATCGACCTCGAGAAATGCGCCCGGGGCTGCAATGCCTGTGAGGGCTGCTGCCCGACGGATGCCGTGTTCATCACCCGGGACCGCAAGCGCGGCATCGATCTCTCCAAGTGCGTGAAGTGCGGGGAATGTGTAGCAGCCTGCCCGCCGGAATACAACGCGGTGCGGTGCGTGTCGCCGCCGCAGCTGGCCCCCGTCGTGGAAAGGCCACCACTGGAAGAAAAAAAATAGAAACCCAAAAAAGCGGAAGCTTACAGCTCGAGGGGAAGAAACACAGGGATGACCGATCGAATCAGCATTGAAGTGGACGGGCGGGTGATCGCGGTGGACAATGGGGCCAACCTCCTGTCTGTCTGCCTGGTCAACGGCATTTACGTCCCTCACCTGTGTTATCTTGAAGGCATGAGCCCGGTGTCCGGCTCATGCCGGCTGTGCTTTGTCGAGATCGAAGGGGGCAGCCGGCCGGTGCCCGCGTGCACCGTAACGGTAGAAGGCCCCCTCGTTGTCCGGACCGGTACTCCGGCCGTGCATCGGTTGCAGAGAGCCGGGCTGCGGCTGCTGCTATCGGTGCACCGGATCGACTGCAAGAACTGCCCGGCTAATCGGCGTTGCGAGCTGCAGCGCATCGCAAGATTCCTGAAGGCCGGCTTGACAGCCGGGAAGTTTGAGCGGCACTTGAAGGAACCGGAGGTCGACTCGGCCCATCCGTGTCTGGATTACTACCCCAACCGCTGCGTGCTGTGCGGCAGGTGCGTGCAGGTGTGCGGACGGCAGCACCGCGACGTGGTCCTGACCTTCGTCAAGCGCGGCTTCGACACGGTGGTCGGATATTACGGTGCTTCCTCCCGTTCATCCCCACTCTGCGGCGGCTGCCGGGCCTGCGTGGAGGTCTGTCCCGTGGCGGCCCTGTTGCCGAAGCCGCTCTGATGGCTTCGTAAGTAGTCCAATTCCAGCGTTGGGCTTCGCCCCGCAGTCGCTGCGGCGTACTGAAAGTACGCCTCGCTCCGTCGAACGTGCGCGCCTAGAACTTGGCCTCTTTACAAAGCCATCATTCGGATGACTTCTTGCAAGTTCATCGACTCTTGACTGCGCTGAAGCGCGCCGCCCATATGAATACTACAACACCGGACGGGTCAAGGCGTTTATGTCAATCGCCACGCGCAGGTTCATTTCGTCTCATGGTCAATCCGGTATCCTTCGGCGCGGAATATGGCGTCCAGAAGCTTCTCTCTGACCTCATTGGTGCTCATCCGGAAGCCTTCCTGGGTCACTACCTGGTTGTTTTCCAGGAGTTCCCTGACCTTTTTGCAGGTCTCCAGCAGCAAGGGTGCGGCTGCGATGAGATTCGCCGTCGCTTTTTCGACGGTCTTGTCGTGGATATCGTCGGAAAGCACGATGGCAATCAGCGCATCGCCCGAAAAGATCCCGTGCGTGTCTGCCTCCGCCTGAACGTGCCAAGGTCCCGGAACAAAGTTCGACATGATTAGGCCTTCCCCAATTAAAAAGGACTTAGATGATCATCTAAGCCCTTGTTTTCATGGTGCGCCCGGCTGGACTTGAACCAGCGGCTTTCAGCTCCGGAGGCAGAAAAAGGCCGTTTTCGCCCACTTACCCCCGTTTCCCGGTATGTACCATATCTTTTTGATATTACACTTAATAACTCCAAATTCATTGTTATTGACTTCCTTGGGCTTACTTTGATATTCACCCAAAAGGTTGGATATACGGTTGGAAAATGGACCGTCAGACTCGAATGAAATTAGGGCTAATTTCCG
>JBLMXM010000203.1:0-10602 GCA_050257775.1 Hyphomicrobiales bacterium | reverse complement strand
GGAAACATTTATCACCAGAGCTACTCACGGGGGGCAAAAACCTCTGAACTGACGGTGATCGGCAAAACCCGCAAGCGCGGCACCAAGGTGCGCTTATGGCCGGACGCTGAAATTCTCACCGTGACCGAGTTCAACAACGACATCCTGATCCGCCGGTTGCGGGAATTGGCATTCCTAAACAAAGGCGTGCGCATCACCTTCGAGGACGAGCGTTCCGACGTAAAAGAGGAATTCTTTTACAAGGGAGGCATCATTGCGTTCTGCGAGCACCTGAACCGGCGGAACACGGCCTTGCACAAACCAATCTATATCGAAGGTGAAAAGAGCGACACCCAGGTCGAGGTGGCCATTCAATACAATGACACCTACATCGACAAAATCCTGTCCTTTGCCAACAACATCAACACCACCGAAGGCGGAACTCATCTCATCGGCTTCAAGTCGGCATTGACCCGCACCATCAACGCCTACGCCACCAACGGCAACGTTCCCAAGAACATGCAGGCGAAGATCACAGGCGACGATGTCCGCGAGGGGTTGACCGCCATCATCAGCGTGCGCATCCGGGACCCCCAGTTCGAGGGGCAGACCAAGACCAAACTCGGCAACAGCGAAGTCAAAGGCCTGGTCGAGTCCCTGGTGAACGAAAAACTGGCCTCCTATTTCGAGGAAAACCCGACCGTTGCCCGAAAAATCGTGGGCAAGAGCGCCGAGGCGGCGCGGGCGCGCGATGCGGCCCGGCGCGCCCGGGATCTGGCGCGGAGCAAGGGATCACTTTTGGATGCCACCCTTCCCGGCAAACTGGCTGAATGCCAGTCCGATGATCCGGAGGAACGAGAGATTTTCATCGTAGAGGGCGACTCCGCCGGCGGTTCCGCCAAGCAGGGACGGGATCGGAGATTTCAGGCCGTGCTGCCGCTCAAGGGCAAAATCCTGAATGTCGAGAAAGCCCGCTTCGATAAGATCCTTCAGAGCGAGGAGATCAAGAACATCATAACCGCGCTCGGCACGGGTGTAGGCAAGGAAGAGTACAATATCGAAAATATCCGCTACCACAAGGTCATCATCATGACCGACGCTGACGTGGACGGCTCTCATATCCGAACCCTTCTGCTCACTTTTTTTTACCGGCAGATGCCGGAAATGATCGACAAGGGGTTCCTCTATATCGCCCAACCGCCGTTGCTCAAGGTGGGCAAGGGCAAAGACGAGATGTACCTTAAGGACGAGTCCGAGCTGAACGATTGGGTATTGAAAAAGGCCTGCGAGCAGAAGCAAGTGACTTTCGGGCAGGAGCAAAAGGATCTCTCCGGCCACAACCTGTATCTTTTCAGCACAAACCTGGCTGCCTATCTGCACATTCTGAACTTGCTGCAGAAACGAGGCATCACCCCCGAGTTGGCTGAGATTCTTACCGACGCCGATCTGGATGACAAGAATTTTCTCCAGGATGAAAGGCGCATGGCGGGACTGAGGGATCTGCTGGCTCAAAAAGGCTACACGGTGGAGGGACCGAGTTTAAATGCGGAGCGCGGGGTGTATGAGTTGCTCGTGAGCAGCCAGCATCCGGGCGGTGATCTTCTCTTTTTCGGTCCTGAATCCAGAATGTACTCCAGCATCAAGATCGGACGCGGATTGATCTCTTCAAATGAGTTCCAGAAATGCATCGATTTGAAGAAGAAGATCATAGTTTACAATCAAGAACCGTTTGTGGTTCATTCCAACGAAAAGGATGCCGAGGAGTTCAAAGCCAAAAACAAAGAGGAGTTGCTTGACTACCTGTTGAAAGAAGGCAAGAAGGGCCTTTCCGTGCAGCGTTATAAGGGTCTGGGCGAAATGAATCCCACCCAATTGTGGGAAACCACCATGAATCCGGAACCCGGGAAACGCAACCTGCTTCAGGTCAAGGTGGAGGATTTTATGGACGCCGACGAGACCTTCACCATTCTAATGGGCGAGGAAGTAGAACCGCGGCGGGACTTCATCCAGAGCAATGCGCTGGAAGTGAGCACGCTGGACATATGAAGCGGGTGTTCATATGCGTTCTGAATGCCTGATCTTTCACACCGCAGGACATCAAAATACCTCCTATACTTAATTCAATGAAAATTCATCACATTCAAGCCCGGGACCTGCCCGACCTGTGGTTTCAGGCCGTGCACGACATTCTGGATCAGGGCAAGCGTTTTGTAATCGACCGTGGCTCCTACGCGGGACAGACGCGGCTGGAGTATGATTTTTTCACCGGCCATGTGAAATATCCGGGAACCCAGCCGCTCATTCCCGACATCCCACCGAGCTGCGGGATCCCTAACCCGGTGGAACACGATTATATCTACGGCGGTTCAGGATACAGCCGAGCCTACATCGAGTATCTCATGTCGGCGCGCAAGGAGCCCGGTGAATCATATACTTACGGCGAACGGTTGACGCGCGTGGCATTCACCGGCGATAAATTGAAATGGTGGCGCGAGGGTAACACCGAAATTGTCGACCGCCATGAAGTGGACGGTAAAATCCTTTTTGAGGAAAACGGCGAGCTTTATCTGAATCAGATCGAATGGGTGATCGATACTTACAAGAAGTACGGCCACCGCAACAACCAAATGGTGCTGCAAGTGGCCCATCCCTCTGATCTCACCCTGCTCGACCCACCCTGCCTGCGTTCCATCGATACTCGCATTCAGGACGGACGGTTGCACTTCGTGGTTTATTTCAGATCATGGGACCTGTGGAACGGCTTCCCTGCCAACCTCGCTGCCATCCAGAACTTGAAGGAGTACATGGCCGGCGAAATCGGAGTCAAAGACGGGGAGATGATCGTGGAGAGCAAAGGGCTGCACCTTTACGGCTATGCCGAAGACCTGGCGAAGCTAAGATGCCTGAGGACTTAAGCCCTGTGCGGCCCGTGTTAAGTTTTAGGTTTTAGGTGTTAAGCAGAAAATAGATTTTTTCTTTTTTGATCATTTGTTAGCTTAACACTTTACAGTTAAAACTTGAAACTTTCTTATTCATATACGAGCGAAATTCGCGGCGAGGGAGGGTGAACGATCATCATCTTACCCTTCGCGATTTCATGCCGTTTCAGAACATCTTCAACCACTTGTCGAGCCTCGGAGAACTTGGAAGCGCCGAACGCCGTCCGGTAATGTTGGAGCTGCTTTTCGATCACCGGCACGATTTGCTCATGCCGGGCTAATTCCTCAACCATGAAACCCTGCACGAAACCCTCCGACACCAGCTCCACCACATCGTAATCGTACCCCAGATCCTTGTAGTCGCTTTGCCCGGGCTCCAAACCGGCGGTGGGAATGCGGTTCACGATATGGCCGCCGAGCCCCAGGAAGCTCGCCATTTCCCGGACCAGGCGCTTGGAAAGCCCGCCGATCGGACTGAGGTGCACAGCGCCGTCGCCGAAGAGGGTGTAATACCCGATCCCGAAGTCCTCATCCTTGTTGCCGGTGCCGGCCACGATTTTTTTTTCCGTGGCGGCCTTGGTCGAGAGCACGTTTGCCCGCACCCTGGCGATCATGTTGCCTTTATGGAAGATGCTGTCAAATGCTTCCGGATTGGTGACGCGAAAACCCTCCACTGGTGTTTCGATGCTGTGAATTTCATAGCGGATGCCGAGAGATCGGGCCACTCCCTCCGCGTCCTGAATGTCGTTGCGTTTGTTCAGGTTGGACGGCAGAATATAGCCCACCAGTTCGTATTTTGTTCGAGTATGCCGGTCGAAGGCCCGCTTGATGAGCGCCGCCGTGGTGCTCGAATCCACGCCGCCGGAGAGCCCCACCGCACAACCGGTGGTGCGGGTGTATTCCACTTGTTCGATCACAAAATCGCCGATCTCCCGGCTGACTGTTTCGCAAT
Organism: Hyphomicrobiales bacterium; assembly: GCA_050257775.1. GTDB lineage: Bacteria > Desulfobacterota > Desulfobacteria > Desulfobacterales > SpSt-501 > SpSt-501. The sequence continues at coordinate 6,732 of JBLMXM010000203.1, read as the reverse complement.
TCATGCTCGCCAGTTTAATCCGTTTCATACCACCCTCCGAATTCTGCCCATACGATTTGATTTTTTGATTCTATCCGGCGATTGTCAAGATCGTCAACCCACTTCGGAAATCACGGGAGCTATAAGGCTTAAGAATGATTCTATCAGAGAAGCGGCAATCGATTTGTCCAATCAAGTTCGGATTTTCAATTGTGATGAAGGGTTTCATTTAATGCCTGAAATCATGATCAGAGCGATTTGCATGTGCTTTCGTTTGGAGTATAACGGCATCGGCACTCCCGAGCAAGCTGGCCGTGGCCTGAATCCTTGTGCTGAGGAGCATGACCTATGAAAATGAAGTCCATTCCCTTCGGGACAACCGATTGGTCCACCATAGAGAAAACCGAACACACCGGCATCAGCGGAGTTGCCTACTGGCGAACGATGCATTGCGATGACATCCGGGTACGCATGGTCGAATATTCCGCCGGATACGCCGCAGACCACTGGTGCTCCAAAGGTCACATCCTGCTGGTCCTGGAGGGTGAGCTTGAAACCGAGCTGGCCGACGGCAGGAAATTCATTTTAAAACAGGGCATGAGCTACCAGGTGGCGGACGGAGCGGAGCCGCACCGTTCCTCCACAAGAGATGGTGCCAAACTCTTCATCGTGGATTGAGAACAAACCTTGACTTTGTAGATACCCTGCATAAGGTTTCATCAAAAGAATCATAGCTGCGGTTGAGCGTTGTTTCTTCTTGCCTCCCAAGCACACCCCTTAAACTAATCTTCTTGGCGCTGAGCCGCTTGCTTCCCATAAACCAGAGGCGAGAGGTTTTCCTTAAAAGACAACTCAAGGCACCGAGCGGAATCCAACCGTGTAATTAAGTTGAACCGATTCAACCCCGGGGAGGGTTTTGAGGCGCTCTACCACGATGGCGGTTAAAGCCCGATAGTCGATCTCGAGATAGAGCCGCCCATGCTCGCCGGCCTGGCCCTTCAGGGGCAGCGCGAAGGCGGCGCCGATCTGCTCAACCAGCCCGGCCAAGGGCTCAGCAGAGCCTCCGGAAATCTTCCCGGATACGATTCCGGATTCGGCGCTGCCTGGGTTGAATTGAACCCGTAAGCCATTCGGGCGGCCGGCTTGCACGCCCCGCATCTTCTCAAGGGGCATGATCTCCACCGATTTGACACGGGCTCTTGTTCGGAGTAGCCCGGCAACGCGGTCCGTCAGGCGCTTGGAATCGACCGACATTAGGACCCAATTCCCGCCGCTAATGCGGATCGGCTGAAGCGGTACCCCGGCCCCTGCCTCCAGAGAGGCAGCAACCGGATCCAGCGCTGCCAGCTCAGGCGGGATGGAACGCAGCGCGCGCTCAACAGCGGCTCGTCCAGGGCTCTGCGCAGAAAATAAGACAAGCATCTCTCCGGGTACGAATGGCTGGGCTGAGGCTACCGTCCCGCCAATCAGCAGCATCGGCAGGAATACGTATAGAAAACGAAGCATTCCACCCACCCCTTGTGCGGCCACAAATTATAATGGCAAAAAAAGGAGGTCACAATGAAAATCGGAATTGTGAGGGCAACGGTTGCCGTGGTGGTGTTCACACTTGGAAGTTTCGTGGCACTGGCCCAGGAACGACCGCCCGATGTGGTTCGGCTCCTGATGGAACAAAAAGCCCCGCCCGCGCCCCTGTTCGTGCCCGGCGAGGTCATCGTGCGGATGAGAGGCCCTGCTAAGTTGAACCCAGCGGACATGACCCGGTTCGGCGTTCAGGAGAAAGTGCAGATCACCTCCGGCGGCGAGATCATCTATCGAATCCCGCCTCCCCTTCTCGGGACGATGTCGACGGAAAGGCAGCAAGACAGGACGCTGCAGCTCGCGCGCGAGCTCAGCGCCCGGCCCGATGTGGAGTACGCCCAGCTCAATTATATCCTGCGCATATCCAGGACCCCCAATGATCCGCGCTACCCGGAGCAGTGGCATTACTTCAACAACGGCACCGGTCCAGGGCAGTCCCCCGGAGGCATCAATCTTCCCACGGCCTGGGACACCTCGACCGGCAGCAGTGCGATCGTTGTCGCCGTGATCGACACAGGGATCCTGCCGAACCATCCCGACATTCAAGGATCCCCCAACTTGGTGGCGGGCTATGATATGATCAGCGATCCCGCCATGGCAAACGACGGCGACGGACGCGACAGCGACCCCACGGACCCCGGCGACGCTGTGGCGACCAATGAATGTTTTCCCGGCAGCCCGGCCCTTCCTGCCAGCTGGCACGGCACGCACGTGGCCGGGACCATCGGCGTAGGGAACACCAACAACGGCATCGGGGTGGCCGGCATCAACTGGAATGTTAAGGTCCAGCCGGTTCGCGTGCTCGGAAAATGCGGAGGGACGACGGTCGACATCAACGACGGCATCCGCTGGGCCGCCGGACTGCCGGTGCCCGGGGTGCCGAACAACCCTACCCCGGCCAAGGTGATCAACATGAGCCTGGGAACCCCGCCGGGAAGCCCCTGCTCCATGTCCCCGTCCACTCAGTCGGCCATCAACGATGCCGTCGCCATGGGGACGACCGTCGTGGTAGCGGCGGGAAATGATGCGACCGACGCCTCCCAGGTGTTCCCCGCGAGCTGCAACAATGTGATCACCGTTGCGGCCGGCGACTATCGCGGGTTTCTCGCCACGCGGTATTCCAACTTTGGATCGACCGTGGAGATCATGGCGCCGGGAGGTGATGTGAGCCGGGATGACAACAATGACGGCCGGCCGGACGGGGTGTTGAGCATGGTGGATCCGAGCGCCGGCACGTATGCCTATTACAACGGGACCTCCATGGCCGCCCCCCATGTGGCGGGTGTGGCCGCCCTCCTGCTCGCTCAGGAACCCACGCTGGTGCCCTCCCAGGTGCTGTCCAGACTACAGGCGAACGCTCTGCCCCGGAACTCGACCCAGTGCCCCCAGCCCTGCGGTGCCGGCCTTTTGAGCGCTGTGGCAGGAGGGGTAACGCCCCAACCTCCCCAGCCCGTTGCCCTTGCATTGAGCCTTGACTCCAACGACCTAGGCAAGAACGACTCAACATTTGCCCGGGCCAGGGTTACCCAAGGCGGTGCGCCGGTCGCGGGCAAGACGGTGGCGTTTGCCTCGGCCAATCCGTCCGTGGCGAGCGTCTCTCCAGCGACATCAGTCACAGATGGGAGCGGTCAAGCCGTCTCCATCGTAAAGGGAGAATCCCAGGGCGAGACCACGGTCAGGGCTACGGCCAACGGTGCCACCGACACCAAGACGGTCAAGGTTCCGGATCTCTCACTGCTGGGGGTGGCTTTCATCATTGTGTTGGCGCTGATCATCAGCGCAAGGCGCAATCGCACAAACCTCGACAGGCCCTGAAATGCAAAATCGTCAAATCGTATTATTTCACTGGAGCCGGCCGACGCGTCATTTCGTACTGAAAGCTGCCGCTTTCATGAGTGTGTTTCTATTGGTATACCATGAAAGTCTTATCGGGCGGCTGCTCGGCCCATGGGTGGAGCTGACGGCCCGGATGACGGTTGCGTTGCTTCACCTTCTGGGGGTAGAAGCGTTACGGGCAGGAGGCCAGATCCATCACCCGGGCGGGTTCGCATATGAGATCTATTACCGTTGCACGGCCGTGCTGCCCGCAGCGCTTCTGGTTGCTTTAATCTTCGCGTCCACGGCACCCCTTGCGCGCCAGGTCTTCGGGATGGCGCTGGGAGTCAGTGTTTTAATCGCGTTGAATCTGGTGCGGCTCGTGCACCTATTCCTCCTCGGCGTCTACCGGCCGGCCCTGTTCGAAGTGATCCACGGCGTGGTGTGGGAGCTCATCCTGGTCATGGCCACCGTGGGGCTGTGGTGGATGTGGAGCCGGTGGGCGATTCGTTCCCATCCGCCCCGATGATCGGCGCCGGGGTAGGTTTGCCGTAAAGTAACGCTTAAGGCAGCATGGGGGAGAAAACGACATGTCGGCTGCTGAGGCCTTTGAACGGTTGCTGACCGGTGTGGAACGGGAAATCCTGAGCGGTCTGAGGAGCCCTGCTAGGATCCAGGCGTTTCTGGATGGGATCGCTTACAGCACGGACGACTTCTACCGATGCCCGCTGCGTGTGCTGCAGGATCGGGTGGCCCACTGCTTTGACGGCGCTATCTTTGCAGCGGCCGCGCTGCAGCGCATCGGGTATCCACCCCTGATCCTGGACATGCTCTCCAATGGGCGTGATGACGAGCATCTGCTCGCCCTGTTCAAGGCGGACGGTTGCTGGGGGGCTGTGGCCAAATCCAATTTCGTCGGGCTGCGCTTCCGCGAGCCGGTGTATCGCAGCCTGCGGGAGCTCGCCATGTCCTACTTTGAGCAGTACTACAATCTTGAGCGGGAGAAGACCCTGCGGGGATACACCGGTCCTCTCAACCTCAAGAGTTTCGACCGGCTGGACTGGATGACTCAGGACGAGCCGCTGGAGCGCATCGCTAAACGCACCGAGGAGATCCGCCGCGTGGAACTGCTCCGAAAGGGCATGACGCAGCGCCTCTCCCCCGTAGATGAACGCTCCTTCCAGGCTGGCCTGATTGGTGCGGATCCGGAAGGCCTATTCAAGTTGCAGCCCTGACGACTGAGGCTTTTTGGGGGCTTTACCATTACAAAACGCGCACAACGCCGAGTCACGGCCTGAGGCGCCGTTATTCAACGCCCGGCTACAGGTTCTTGTGGCGCTCGAGCTTGTCCCTTATCTCTTTGTGTGCCTGGACCCGCGCCCGCGCCCGGCAAACGAAGGCTTCCTTCTGGTTCTTGGGGACGGGCGGTTGCATCTCGGGAGGCTTGCGCGTCAATGTCAGCGCGCCGCTGGGGCAGGTCGAAACGCACAGTCCGCAGCCGATGCATCGGTCCGGGTTGAGGATCGCGAGTCCATCCGCCATGGCAAGAGCTTCCATCTGGCATCGGTCCACGCAAGTTCCGCAGCCCACGCAGAGCTCGGGTTCATGGTGGGCGGTAAACGGCGAGGAGACGGCCAGCGCCGGCTTGGCCTGCCGCTTGAGGTGCAGCAGCGCCTGGCAACAGTCGCCGCAACAGCAGCAGATATTCACGATGTCCTGGGTGTTGCTCGGCTGGAGCACCAGGCCCTGCTCATCGGCCATCTTCAGGATCTCCAGCGTTTCCTCCAGGGTGATGAACCGGCCCAGGCCGTTGCGGGCGTAGTATTCGGCGCCCCACCCGAAGATGAGGCAGGCCTCCCTCAGCTTGTCGCAGCCAGCTCCCTTGATCTGATGCTCCTTCCGGCAGATGCAGGGCGCCACCAGGAATTTAGTCTGCTGGCGAACGATTTCCTCGGCCCGCTCGTACGGCAGAACATTCAAGCCGGCGCTGATGCTCTGCCCCACCGGTATGGTCCGCAGCTGGGGCACCCGGCCGAAGGCCTCGCGGGACAGGACCGGAATGTACTCGTCCATATCCCGCACGAATTCCGAGTCCAGTTCGTTCACGTGGTACTCCCAGATGCCGACTACAAACTGGGCGGCCATGTATCGGGGAGCTCGGTCCGGCGTCTCGATGCTAAAAATGAGTCCCCGGCGTGCCATGGCCGAAAGTCGCCGGGAGGCCTCCTCGGCCGTCAGGCCCGCTCGTTCGGCGATAGCCTCTGCGGTTTCCAGCTTCATGGTTACATGGACGGCCAGGGCCGCTTCTTCAGGCCTGAACAGGCGTCTGAGAATCCGCAGCTCCACTCCGCTTTCGGTTGCCGGAAAGCCCGCCGGCAGGCTGTCCAGGTGTTCCCTCAATCGGTTATAAACGTCAGGCATGGCTGTATCCTTGCACTGAGGGGCTAAAGGGTGCCGAAGGGCACGGGGGTCAGGGGTTTACGCGATAGTGCATTGTACACGGATTGACGGGATTGTAAAGCTCAACTGCCGGTGGCGGGGAAATCGACTGCAGGCTCACCAGGATCTATTGCGGGATAACCTCATGGGCCAGCAGGAAGCGCTCCAACTCCGTATCCAGCACCTTCCAGCCTTTGCCGATCTTCTGCGCGCGGATCTTGCCTGCGGCGATCAGCTTGAGAAATGTAGGACGCGAGATGCGCAGGTAGCGGCAGGCTTCGCGGGTGTTGAAGACCCGCTTCAGGGTTTTAAACGCAGGTCGGCTGCGGCGGCGGTCCGGGTTAACCCGCCGATCGGGGATCCTTCGGTTTTCCACGGAGATCACTTTTTTCCTCTTCTTCCGAGCAGGCATAGGAATTATTCGGCACCTCTCTCAAGGCCTGTTTTCTCAGAATATCGGCTCAAATCTTGGGCTTCTTTAGTCTATTACCGTGTAACAGTATTAATATACTGAAATTATGATAAATTATGTTATTGATCCGAGGGGTGTGGCAACGGGTGGTGGGGCGTAAGCCGGATAGATGTGGTCAGTCTTATAGGCCAAGAGGTCCAGGCTGCAGACTCAACGGATGCCGGGCTTCTTTTTCTGAGCGTATCGCGATTACTTAATTCACAACGATTGAATGTATTCGATGACTTTCTGTTTCACAAGCCGTTCGAATTCCATCGAATCCGCTTCCACCGAGTTAAGAATCTCATCACCCGGGACCTCGATCTCGATGTACTTCTTGTTTTTTTTGAGATTCACAGCGATTTTTTTCATAACGATATCTTTTTTCATTTTTTGCGGTCACCTTGATCTTAATTGGTCAATGTGGTTTGGACGATTCGGGATAATTCAACCATCTGATACGGTTT
>JBLMXM010000202.1:0-13459 GCA_050257775.1 Hyphomicrobiales bacterium | reverse complement strand
AGCGCGCCCAGGGTATTGCCGTGGTAGGACTGCCAGCGGCTGACGACAAGGTATTTCGAGGGGACGCCCCGGGCCACCTGGTACTGGCGGCCGAACTTGACGGCGTTTTCAACGGCCTCCGACCCCGAGCTGACGGAAAAAAGCTTGGCGAAGCCCTTCGGTGCCAGACTGACCAGACGACCGGCCATGTCCTCATAGGCCCGGGAATGCGAGCAGTGGAAGGGGTTGTAGGCCAACTCTCCTGCCTGGGCCGCCATCACAGCAGCGATCTCCCTGACCCCGTGTCCGATGTTGCAGACCAGGGCGGAACCGCTGGCGCCGTCGATGTAGCGTTTTCCTTCCGAGTCGTAGAGATAGATCCCCTCGCCTCGGACCATCTCCGGGTTTTTCGGGGTGAGATTACGGAACAGGGCATGGCTCATGGCTGGCACCTCCGCGGGGTTAGGCACAGCCGTCATCATCGCAGGTTACGCTGAAAGGAACAAGCTCTAAGATTGCGCTGAAAACCGAAATCCCGGCCGGATCTGGATTTTTTCCGTTGAGCCTCCAGCCTCCGGCTATGAGCTGCGGTTCCTACATCCCCAGATACGCTTGGCGCACCAGGTCGGATTGGGCCAATTCCCGGCCCGTCCCCTGCATGACGATGCGGCCGGTCTGAAGGACGTAGGCGCGGTGGCAGACCTGCAGGGCCTCGAAGACGTTCTGCTCGACCAGAAGCACCGTGACCCCCTCCTTGGCGATGCGCTCCACGGTGGCGAAGATTTCCGTGACCAGCTTGGGCATGACCCCCAGGGAGGGCTCGTCGAGCATGAGCAGGTCGGGCCGAGACATCAGTCCGCGCGCGATCGCCACCTGCTGCTGCTCTCCGCCGGAGAGCGTCCCGGCGCGCTGGCCGCCGCGCGCCTTGATCCACGGAAACAGGCGCAGGACCATCTCCAGGCTTTCGGCGATCTGCTCCTTGGAGTCCACGGTGTAGGCCCCCAGGATGAGGTTGTCGTCCACCGACAACCGCGGGAACAGCCGCCGGCCTTCCGGGACCAGGGCGATCTTCTTCTTGACGACATCGTAGGCGGGCCGGCCCGAGATCAGCTGGTCGTTGAAACGGATGTCGCCCTTGTTCGGCTTGAGCAGGCCCAGGATGGTCTTGAGCATCGTGGTCTTGCCGGCGCCGTTTGAGCCGATCAGGGCCACGATCTCACCGTTGTTGACTTCGAACGACGCGTCCTGGATGGCCAGAAGCCCCTTGTAACCCACAGAGATGTTATTGACGGACAGCATGGTACCTCTCTCCCAGGTAAGCACGGATGACTTCGGGGTTGGCCACCACTTCCCGGGGCGGGCCTTCCACGATTTTGCGGCCGGTGTTGAGCACGATCACGCGGTCGGAGAGTTCCATCACCGCTTCCATGACATGTTCCACCACCACCACGGTGATTCCGCTCGAGCGCACCTTGCGGATCAGCGCGATCATCTCCCGCAGCTCCACCGGCGTAAGCCCGGCCATGGACTCGTCCAGCATGAGCAGCTCGGGTTCCATGGCTAGGGCCATGGAGACCTCCAGACGTTTCTTGTCGGAGATGGTGAGCGCCAGGGCATTGAAGTTCTTCTTTTCGATCAGGCCGGTGAAGGCCAGCACCTCCTCGCACTTGCGCTGCACCTCGGCCACCCGTGTGTGCTTCAGGAAGCCGCCGGTCATGACGTTTTCGAGCACGGTCATATCGCTGATGACCTGCACGATCTGGAAGGTCCGGGCGATGCCGAGCTTGCCGATTTTGTGGGGCTTCTGGTTGGTGATCTCCCGGCCTTTGAAGAAGATCCGGCCCTTATCCACATGGTGGAACCCGGTTACGCAGCTGAAGAGCGTGCTCTTGCCGGCACCGTTTGGGCCGATGATGCTCACGATCTCCCCCGGGTTCACCTGGAAGGAGACATCCTCGTTGGCCTGCAGGCCGCCGAAATACTTGCTGACGCCCTGGACATCCAATAGCAGCGACGCGCTCATTTGGCCCTCCGCATCAGGTTGGTGATGGATCCCCACACCCCGGTCGGCTGGTACATGGAGATGATGGTGATCAGCGTGCCGTAGACGATCATGTCCACCCCGGTGCCCTTGTAGCCGAGCCAAGCCCGGGTGTACTCGGAGAGCGGGATCAGGATGGCCGCCCCGATCGCGGGCCCCAGCACCGTGCTGGCACCGCCCAGCATGGCCACCAGCACGATCTGCACCGAGATCGGCAGGATCATCACGCTCTCGGGGTCGATGTAGAGGATGTACTGGGCGTAAAAGGTGCCGGCCATGGAGGTCAGGAAAGCGCTGATCATGATGGCGTAAAGCCGGTAGCGCACCACGTCGACCCCCAGGACCTCGGCCACCTCGTGGCTCTCCTTGATGGCCCGGAAGTAGTAACCCATCTTCGAGGTTGACACCCAGTAGCAGACCGCCACCGCCAGCAGCAGGAAGGCCAGCATAATGTAGTAGTAGGGCAGCTTCGAGGAATGGAACATGAAGTTCGCGAGGGATTCCTTCAGCATGGGGATGGTCAGCCCTTCGGCCGCCCCCACCAGTTTCCAATTGTTGAACACGATGCGGATGATTTCCCCGAAGGCGATGCTGGCAATGGCGAAGTAGTGGCCGCGCAGGTTGGAGCACGGGTAGCCGATGGCCGCGGCCATCAGCGCGGAGATGAGGCCGCCCGCCAGAAGTCCGATCCACGGGCTGACGTTGAAGGTCAGCAGCAGGAAGGAGGACGTATACGCGCCGATGCCTAAGAACGCCACCTGACCGAAGGAGAACATGCCTGCATAGCCTCCCATCAGGCTCCAGGCCACGCCGCACATGGCGAACAAGAAGGTGAGGATCATGACGTGCTGGAAGAAGGGCGAGGACACCACCAGCGGGAGAATAATGAGCAGAGCCAGCGCCACTCCGCCTGCCGTCAGCTGTTTGCCGGTTATCGCATGCATGCCTACCACCCCCTAAGCCCTTGCGGCCTGATCCAGACCGTGATCAGGTACATGACGAAAACGATGGCCAGCTTGTAGGCCGGGTCAAAGATGTACCCGCCCAGGGTCTGGACCACCCCCACCAGGATGCCGGCGATGAAAGCCCCCTCGATGCTCCCAAAGCCCCCCAGAGCCACGATGCAGAAACAGATCAGGCCGAAGGTGCCGCCCACGAACGGATAGATGTAATAGTGGGTGGCGAGCAGGGCGCCGGCGACGCCGACCAGGGCCGAGCCGATGGCGAAGGACAGCGAGTTGATGCGTTCGGTGTTGATGCCCATGATCGTCGCCGCCTCCCGGTCCATCTCGACCGCCAGGATGGCCTTGCCGGTCCGGGTGTAGCGCAGAAACCAGAAGACCAGGCCGGAGGTGATCACGCTGCCGATGGAGGAGACCACCTTCGGAACGCTGAGCTTGACGCCGGACAGGTCCCAGGTGCCCGACAGCAGGGTGTGCTCGATGGAGCGGAAGTTGGGCGTCCAGACCAGCGCGGCGAAGTTCGCGATGAAAATGCTGACCCCGAAGGTCACGACCAGCTGGGCCAGGCCCGGCCCGCTCATCACCTTGCTGATGATGAACCGGTAGACGAACATGCCCAGCAGGAAGAGTGCCACGGCGTTGACCGGTATCGAGAAGAGCGGGTCGACCCCGGCCAGGGCATACATCCAGTAGGAAATGAACATGCCGATCATCAGGAAATCGCCGTGGGCGAAGTTGAGCACGTTCATGACGCCCCAGACCAGGGTGAGGCCGATGGCCAGCAGCGAATAGACGAGGCCGATGAGCACGCCGTTGACCAATTGTTGGGCTAACTGTTCCATGGGTAAACACTCCAAGCCGACGGTGTGCGCCGCATCTCAGCGGCGCACACCGTCATTCGGGAAAACCAATTGTGCTCGAGAGTCCCCGGCGGATGCAACTGCCACGGGGGCCATTGAGCCGATTTACTTCCTGTCCTTCCAGACCGGGAAGGGCCACACCACGTCCCGGCTGGCGGCGTCAAACGGCCAGACCGTGTAATAGGCCTGGTCCTGGATCTGCACCAGCATGGCCGAGGCGTGAATGTTCTGGTGGGACTTGGGGTCGAACTGCACCCCCTTCCAGGGGTTGAGGATCTTGTCGCCCGGGATGTTGGTCTCCAGCAGGGCCTTAACGACCGCATCGGAATCGGTGGACTTGGCCCGGTTCATGGCATCGGCCAGCACGAACGGCGCCGTGAAGCTGCGGGCCGTATTCTCACCCATCTGGATGTTGTACTTCTGTTTGTACATCTCCGCCACCTGGCCCACCATGGGCTTTTTCTTGGCCAGGTCCAGCGCAAACGTGGAGCGCACATAGAAGTAGTTGCCGTCGGCCTTGACCGTGGGCAGGTAGTCGGACTCGATGTAGCCGGCCATGTTCAAAAAGCCCTGGGGCATCAGGTTCATTTCCTTGAAGGTCTTGGTGAAAAGAATCGCGTCGGTGATGTAGGCGGCGTGCATGACCACGTCCGGCTTGGCCGCCATGATCTTGCCCACTTCGCTCGTCACGTCGCTGGAGTTGGCCGGATAGGCGAGGTCGGCCACCACCTCGTAGCCGAATTCCTTGGCATACTGGTGCTGCATCTTGGCCACGTTGGCACCGAACTCGGTGTTCTCGTAGACCACCGCAACCGTCTTGACCTTCTTGCCCTTCTGGGTTTCGAGGTCCTTCAGGAACTCGAACTGGTTGCGGGCCATGGTCCCGTCATGAGGCGACACCCGGAAGAAGTAGGTGAAGTCGCGCTCGGTCAGGGTCGGCGAGGAGGAGTCCGAGCACACGAAGGGGACTTTCAACCGCTCGGCGGCCTGGCTGGCGGTCTTGGTCACCGCGCTCTGGTAGGCGCCGATCAGGGCCACGACCTTCTCCTGGGTGATCAGCCGCTCGGCTTCGGCCAGGCCGTTCTTGGGGTCGCCCTTGGTGTCGGCATAGATGATCTCGATTTTGGCCCCGGCCAGGTTGGGAATGCCTTGCTCCTTGGCGAAGGGCAGATTGAGATCGTACTTGCCGTTGATGATCTCGACCGCCAGGTCGACTCCGCGCTTGCAGTCCATGCCCGTTGCGGCCAGGTTGCCGGTCAACGGATACAGGGCGCCGATCTTGATCACTTTCTGCTGCGCCGCGGCCGGGCCGGCCGTCAGCGCCACGGCCACCGCAACGGCGGCCAGAATGGCCACAACTCGACTCATCTTCATGTCACCCTCCTTGTGGTGTTGCGCCGACCCGCGGCCGGCGCAGTCGGTGTTGACTCCCCATGCACCGGGGCGCCGCCCCGGTGCCAGCATGCATAAATTACAAGACCGCCCCGATGTACCAGGGGTTGAACTCCCACTCGCCCTGCCCGGCGAGTTCGCTCTTGGTCTTCCTTCCGGATGCGGTTTCCAGGATCAGGTCGAAGATGTGCGCACCCATCTGCTCGACGGACAGCCCTTCATCCAGCACCCGCCCGCAGTTGACATCCATGTCTTCCGGCATGCGGCCGTAAAGTTCGCTGTTGGAGGCCAGTTTGAAAGTCGGCGCCGGCTTGGAGCCCAGTACGCTGCCGCGGCCGGTAGTGAAGCCGATCAAATGGACGCCACCGGCCGTAAGCCCGGTGACGGATACCGGGTCATAGCCCGGTGTGTCCATGAAGACCAGGCCCTGCCGGCGCACGGGCTCGGCAAACCCGACCACATCCACCAGGTTGGTGCTTCCGGCCTTGGCTGCGGCGCCCAGCGATTTTTCCAGGATGGTGGTGATGCCGCCGGCCTTGTTGCCGGGAGTGGGATTGTTGTTGAGCCGGGCGCCGTTGCGGCTGGCGTACTGCTCCCACCAGCGGATGCGCTCGCCCAGTTTTTCGCCCACGTCGTGGCTCACGGCCCGGCGCGTCAGCAGGTGCTCGGCGCCGTAAATCTCGGGCGTCTCGCTCAGGACGGCCGTGCCGCCGTGGCGGATCAGGAGGTCGGCGGCGGCGCCGAGCGCCGGGTTGGCGGTGATGCCTGAGTAGCCGTCGGATCCCCCGCATTCCAGCCCCAGGATCAGCCGGCTGGCGGAGACGGGCTCCCGGCGTTGACGGCCGGCCATGGACAGAAGCTCGCCGACCAGGCTCACCCCCCGATCCACGGTTGAGCGGGTGCCGCCCTGCTCCTGGATCACCAGGGTTCGCAAGCGCTCATTCGGGCTAAGGCCGGTGGCAGTCAGCAGGGATTCGATCAAGTTCTGCTCGCACCCCAAGCCCAGCAGCAGAATTCCCGCGAAATTGGGATGCCGGGCGTAGCCGGCGAGCGCGGCCTGAAGATAGGCGACCCCATCCCCACCCGGCGTCATGCAGCACCCGCTGGCCGGGCCCAGGGCCACGACGCCGTCGGCACCGGGGTAACGGGCCATGACCTCCGGGGTGAACTGCCGGGCGATGAGATTGGCCGTGCCCAGCGAACAGGTCACGGTCGACAGAATGCCCACGTAGTTGCGGGTGCCGACCGTGCCGCCCGGCCGCTGAAACCCCTGGAAGCTCCTCCTCTCGGGCTCCGCTACATAGCGGGTGGGTTTCGCATGCCGGCCGCAGGCGGGGTCGCGGGTGAAGTCGTGCAGGGTGACATTGTGAGTGTGGACGTGCCGTCCGGGCGCGATGTCCTGAGAGGCAAAGCCGATGGTCTGGCCGTACTTGATCACGGCCTCGCCAACGGGGATCCGCCGCAGGGCGGCCTTGTGCCCGGCCGGGATGTCTTCTGCCAGAAGGACGCCGCCCTCTGCGATGGCCCGGCCTTGCGTCAGCGGCTTCAACGCCACCGCGACATTGTCGTCGGTGTTCAGCTTGATCCAGGGCCGGTTTGCAGCCGTCATGGGGAACCCCTTTTGTTGGGAACAGCCGCCGGAGGATGCGCGGCATCCACCCCGGAGCGCGGGCGTGAAACGGCAGCCGGGCGCCTCTCTGCCCCAGCCGGTACCGCCCGGCTCATGAGTTGGCGGTATTCCTGGACGCCCTGCTGGACATTGCGGATGTGCGTCCGCAGGCATTGGCGTCCCCTGGCCAGGTCCCCCGCCAGGAGCGCCTCGATCAAATCGAGGTGCTCCTGGACGATCCTGCGGAAGCGGTGAGGCAGCTGGCTGACCTGGTGGCCGCAAAGTTCGATCCGCTCCCGCAGGTCGTGGTAGAGCTTGATCCAGTATTTGTTTTCGGATGCCTCAATCAGGCGGTCGTGCAGGTCGCGGTCGATTGCCAGGTATATCTGAAGTGCCTTCTCCTGATCCGCTTTCCCGCGCTTGCCCAGGAGCTGTCGATACGAGCGCTGCAAGGCAAGGCGGATCTTCAGCAGCTCTGCGCGTTTGAAACTGCGTGCCGCGCGCATGAAGAAAGCGGTCTCGATAACTTCTCGAGCCTCGAGGAGATTATCGATGTCATGGGCCTCCAACTCCACCACGAAAGCCCCGCGGTGGGGGATAACCTCGATCAGCCCGTCGCTTTTCAAGCGGTTGAAGGCTTCGCGCAAGGGCGTGCGGCTGACGCCGAGAGCCAGCGTGAGCGGCTCTTCATGCAAACAGGATCCCGGCGCAATCCGGCCGGTGATGATGGCGCTTTTGAGGGAATTGTAGACTTGTTCGACGAGGGGGCCCCGCGCCCGAATCCGTTTCAATGCGGTGGAAGGCGCAAACGTGGTTCTGCCAGCCAGCGGTGCCACGCTCCTCCCCTCTTTTGAAGGAATGATGGTGGATCAAAGGATTGTATACGTATACAATTCTGCCGGCGATGTCAAGACCCGAGCAGGTGTCCGGATCGTCCGCGGTTTGACAGGTTAGCCGTCAGCCGCTAAGGCAAGAGAAGCTCGAATGATGAAAGGAATTCTCCCATGGCAAAACCGATGACGGCTTTTATCCTGGCGATTCTCCTGCTGGCCCTGCCGGCCGGAGCCCTCCGCGCGGATGAGGTCTACTTGAAGAACCATGACCGCCTGTCGGGGAAAATAGTTTCCCTGGGAGAGCAGAAGCTCCTGCTGGAAACCGAATTCGCCGGGAAGCTGGCCATCGACTGGGCTCGCGTCGATCGGATCAGCACGGAGGAGCCTCTCATCATCGTTCTGGAGAACGGCGCGATCTTGAAGGGAATTGTGAAGCCGTCCGGTGTTCCCGGCCGGCTGGAATTGGCTCGGGAATCGGCTGCGGGGCCGGAACCGCTTGAACTGGCCCAGGTCAAGGCCATCAACCCTCCGGAGGAGCCGGCGGTGAAGCTGAACGGCCGCATCAACGTGGGCTTCAACAAGGCCAGCGGAAACACCGACACGGAAAATCTGCATGCCGATGCCGAGATCGTCGCCCGAACGGTCAACCACCGGCTGACCCTGGGGGGAGACTACAACCGGGCCTCCGAGGACAACCACAAGACCGTCGACAACGCCGCCGGCCGTCTCAAGCACGACTACTTCCTCACCCGTAAGATCTACTGGTACCTGAACGGCCTGCTGGAGAGAGATGAATTAAAGGACATCAGCCTGAGGACGACCGCCGGTCCCGGTCTGGGCTATCAGATTTTTGAGGGAGAGCTCATGAACCTGGCGGTCGAGGCCGGCCCGAGCTATGTCTACACCAATTACAACCACGGGGGTTCGGACGATTCGCTGTCCGCCCGCTGGGCGGTGAGGTTCGACCGATTCTTCTTTGAGAAGCTGTTCCAGTATTACTTTTCGAATGAGGGGTATATCAGCGCCTCCGACACAAAAGATGTGTTCATGTTCACCCGGACGGGACTCCGGTTCCCCGTGCACGGAGGGTTGTTTTTGAATGCGGGATGGGAGTGGGACTGGGACAACACCCCGGCCGACCATGCCGACAAATCCGACTACCGCTACATCCTGTCGATCGGCTACGGGTTCTGATAGGGCTCAGTTTCCCGGCCGGGAGATGCTTCCACGCGGGTGAGGATTTCCCCTATTTTCGCCTGAGGCAACCACGACACCTTGCCGGTGCCGAGGTCATAGATCGCGGCGACCACCCTGACCTTGCCCGCCTTCACGAGGTTGCGCACAGCCGGGCTTCGCATGAAAAGGTCTTCGACTCCCTGCCATACGTTTTCTTCGATGGCGAACGGCACGATGGCTTCGCCGTGCAGATCCCTGTGCTGCTCCATGGCGCGCCGGACCGCCGGAACGATGTTCTCGACCAATGGCGGGATGTTGCGCTCCAGCTTATGCCCGTGGCCCTCAACCGCTTGGGCCACAGCGGTGACGGCCCCGCACCGGGTGTGGCCTAAAACAACGAGCAAGGGAGTTCTCACGTGGGCCAGTCCGTACTCGATGGAGCCGATCTCATCCGTGTCGCAGACGTTGCCGGCTACGCGCACCACGAAGAGGTCCATGATGCCGGCGTCGAAGATCAACTCCACCGGGACTCGGGAGTCGGAGCAGGACAGCACGGTGGCATAGGCATAATTTCCCTGGTCCGATGCGTCCGCCAGGGAGATTCGTGCGGGGTCGCCGTGGGGATAGATCGATTTTCCGGAGGAAAACCGCTCGTTTCCCTCCTTGAGCATCTCCAAGACCTGATCCGGCGTGGGCTTGGCGGACAACCGGGGGCCGGAGGGGAGCCGGGCAGGCAGGCCGAAAATCAGAAAGCCCACGAGACATATCCCGGCCAGGGTTACCAGCACCAGCATGGTATTTGCCAGGGGAGATCTGTTGTGCTCCATGCGCCAACTCCTTTGAAGGGGGATGAGTTGCCTGTCTTGCCGATGTGGAGTCGATCAGCCGCCCAGGTAGGCGCTTCGCACCCGCTCGTCGGCGATCAACTGCTCGCCGGTGCCCTGCAGCACGATCGCGCCCACCTCGAGCACGTAGGCGTAGTCGGCGATCTTGAGAGCGGCGAAGGCGTTCTGCTCCACCAGCAGCACCGTCTTGCCCTGGCGGTTGATGGCGGCGATGATGTCGAAAACTTCCTTGACCAGCATGGGGGCGAGGCCCAGGGAAGGCTCGTCCATCATGACCACCTCCGCTGCGCTCATCAGCGCGCGGCCCAGGGCGAGCATCTGCTGCTCGCCGCCCGAAAGGGTCCCGCCTTTCTGGTCCTTGCGGTCTCTGAGTTTTGGGAACAAGTCGAAGATCCACTCGATGTCTTTGAGGATCTGGACCTCGTCGCTGCGGCTGTAGGCACCCAGCCGCAGGTTTTCCAGCGTGGTCAGGTGGGGGAATATCCGGCGTCCCTCGGGGGACATGACGATGCCGGATTTTACCACCTCCACCGGCCCCATGCGGGAGAGGTCTTGGCCGTTGTAACTGATCTGGCCTTTCTTATTCTTGATGAGCCCGGCGATGGACCGCAGGGTGCTGCTCTTGCCGGCGCCGTTGCACCCGATCAGAGTGACGACTTTCCCCTTGGGCACTTCGATGGAGATCCCTTTCAGGGCGTGAATGCCGCCATAGTAGACATGGAGGTCCTGAATTTTAAGCATGGCCGACGGCCTCCTCTCCCAGGTAGGCCTTGATGACCTTGGGGTCGGACTTGATCGCCTCCGGAGGGCCCTCGGCGATCATCTCACCGTAGTCCAGCACCCAGATGTGCTCGCAGATGCCCATCACTACCTTCATGTCGTGCTCGATCAGCAGGATGCTCAGGTTGAACCGGTCGCGGATTTGGCGGACGAAGACCATCAGGTCCTGGGTCTCGTTGGGGTTCATGCCGGCCGCCGGCTCATCCAGCAGCAGGAAGGTGGGATCGGTGGCCAGCGCGCGGGCGATCTCCAGCCGCCGCTGGGCCCCGTAGGGCAGGCTGCTGGCCTTCTCGCCGGCCAGGTTTTCCAAGTCCACCACTTTCAGCAACTCGCGGGATTTGGCGGCGACAGCGCGCCCCTCGCGGAGGCTGGAGGGAAGGGAGACCACGGCCTGCCACCAGCCGGTCTTCTGTCGAAGATGGCAGCCGATCATCACGTTTTCCAAGACGGTTTCGTTGCCGAAAAGACGGATGTTCTGAAACGTGCGCGCAATGCCGCTGCGGCAGACCAAATGAGGCGGGCTGCCGGTGATATCACGGCCGTCGAAGAGCACCTGGCCCTCGGTCGGCTTGTAAAAGCCGGTGATCATGTTGAAGCAGGTGGTCTTGCCCGCGCCGTTGGGCCCGATCAGGCCCACGATGCCCTTGCGGGGGATGGCGGCGCTGAAACCTTTCACCGCCGTGAGTCCGCCGAAGCGCATCGTAAGGCCGCGAATCTCCAGAATCGTGTCAGCTTGCATGGCGCTCCGCCTTTTTAAAAAAACGTCCGATCGCCCAGTTCCAGCTGAACTCGCGTTTGCCCATGAAACCTTCGCGTCGGAAGAGGATGATGCAGATCAGCGCCAGCGAAAACACGACCATGCGCATGCCCGGTATGCCAGGCAGCTCCCAGTCGCCTAAGTAGAGAGGGTTTTCCACGAACCGCAGCCACTCGAGCAGGATGGTGATGACGATGCCCGCCAGCACCGAGCCGGTGATCGACCCGAGCCCCCCGGTGACGACGATCATCAGCACGTTGAAGGTCAGGACGAAGGTGAACATCTTCGGGTCGATGGTGGCGAGCAGGCTGCCCAGAAGGGCGCCGCCCACGCCGGCGAAGAAGGCCCCGAGAGTGAAGGAAAGCAGCTTCTGGCGAAAGACGTCGATCCCCATGGCCTTGGCCGCCGTCTCGTCGTCGCGGATGGCTTTGAACACGTTGCCGCTGTTGCTGCCCACCAGGCGGATCACAAAATACAGGGTGAAGATGCACCAGCCGAAGTTCCACCAGAGGTTGGCGTAGTCCGGTATGCCCTTGAACCCCAGCGCGCCGTTGGTGACACGCGGAATGTTCATGGCAACGACCCGGATGATCTCGGCAAAGCCGAGGGTGGCCATGCCCAGGTAGTCGTCGCCCAGCCGCAGCAGGGGGATGCCCACCAGCAGGCCCAGCAGGGCCGCCGCCAGCCCGCCCGCGACCACCGCCACGAAGAACGGCGCCTGGGCGGACTGCACCCAGGCGTAGGCCGGCTCCAGGATGAAGAGCATCTCCTTTTGCTCGGGGGCGAGGATGAGGATGGAGCAGACATAGGCTCCGATGGCCATGAACCCCGCGTGTCCCAGGCTGAACAAGCCCGTGAACCCGTAGATCAGGTTCAGGCTCAGGGCCAGGATGATGTTGACGGCGATGAGGTTCAGGATCTGGATCTGATAGCCGTCCAGGTGGTCCTCGGACCACCAGAGGAAGAGCCCGAGGGCCGCCACCGCCAGGATATTGAGAACGGCATGGAGTTTCGCGCTCATCAGACCTTGTCCTCCAGTCTCTCGCCCATCAGCCCGGTCGGCTTGATCAGCAAAATGACGATGAGCAGTATGAAGGCGAACGCGTCGCGGTAGCCGGCCAGGTCCGGGAAAAACGCCACGGCCATGATCTCAATCACGCCCAGCATGATGCCGCCCACGACCGCACCCGGGATCGAGCCGATGCCGCCGAACACGGCGGCGATGAAAGCCTTGAAGCCGGGGATGGATCCCATGATCGGCTGCAGCTGCGGGTAGCGCAGGGCCCACATGATGCCGCTTGCCGCGGCCAGGGCCGACCCGATGCCGAAGGTGAGGGAGATGATCCGGTTGACGGGCACCCCCATGATGTAGCTGGTTTCGATGTCCTTGGAGATGGCGCGCATGCCCAGGCCGGGCTTGGTCCGGTAAACGATCCAGACTAGTCCCAGCATGAGCAGGAAAGAAAGCCCCGGCACGAAAAGGGTGAGGGGCAGGACGCGGACCTCGCCCATCAAAATCGGGTTTTCCAGCCAGCTCGGGCGGTATACCTCCCGGGGGATGGCGCCGAAGGCCACGATGGTGAGGTTCTGCAGGAAGAACGAGACGCCGATGGCGCTGATCAGGGCCGAGATCCGAGGCGCATCGCGCAGGGGCCGGTAGGCCACGCGGTCCACCAGGATGCCCACGCTGGCCGTGATGATGACGGCGCCGACAATCGCCAGAAACCAGGGCAGGTACAGCAGGGTGATACCCCACAGCACGAAGTAGGCGCCCAGCATGAAGATTTCGCTGTGGGCAAAGTTGATCAGCCGCAGAATGCCATAGACCATGGTGTAGCCGATGGCGATCAAAGCGTAGAGGCTGCCCAGGGTCAGGCCGTTCAGGGCGTGCTGAATAAACATGGCCCAGGTCATGGACCGCTCCCTTCGGCAGACTGTTGATATACGCCCATCTGCGGCGTTGCGCTCATCCCGCGCCATTGCGGCGTACTACGAGTACGTCTCATTCCTCGGGATTTCACGCGCCTTGCATCTGGGCATTTCTGAACAGTCCGCCCAAACTTTGTTTCCAAGCCTCTCTGTGGCAATGGGGGGGGAAAGGCGTGCTTCCCCCCCGGTGCCACACATCGCTGACTCGGCAGTGGTTACAGCTTGGGCGTGATGCTGCCGATGTAGGTCTTCTTGCCGTCTTTGATCTGCACCAGGCCCACGGGTTTCTCGGCGTC
>JBLMXM010000201.1:0-5595 GCA_050257775.1 Hyphomicrobiales bacterium | reverse complement strand
CTACGAGTGCGAGGCCTGCAGAAAAAAAAACCGGCCCGATCTGCCAAGTGGCCAGGAGCCAGCTGGCCAGGGACAAGAGACCCACCAGCACCGGAACCAGCGCAAGCACAAAAATTTCTTGCGTGCGGCTCGCATCATTCGGTCGAACGCCGGAAGCCATTAGGACTGTGCCCTTTCTTTTCCAGACGGTTCATCGGCATCATCCTGCTGGCTATTATGGACCGGCTTCTCCGAATGGCAGCCGCAACCGGGCCCGCACCCGCTGCTCGTTTTGGTCATGGACTCCTTGATCATGGCCCAAAGGCTTTTCTTTCCCGGTTTCCCTTCAACTTTCTCTTGCATGGATTGTTTTTCCTTTCGTTGACATGTGATGCGGTACGGCTCTTCTAATCTGCGGAAAAATCAGCTCGGTATCCGCGCCGTAAAGAGCCAGGCAGAATCCTCGATTCAAAAGATTGATCGTGCAGTCATCCACGATGCGGTAGCGGATATGGTTTCCTTCCCGCCGCGCCGCGACGATGGCTCTATCCATGAGTCGACGCAGTTGGTTGGAGACAGCCTGAGGCTTCATGCCGATAGAATCGGCCAACTCTCCGACGGCGATGTCCGGCTCACGGATGAGCGCGTGCAAAATGCGCAACCGCGTAACGTTAGCCAGCATCTTGAAAATTCCCTCCATGGTAGCCGCTTGGTCAAGCGAAAGAATGGGCTGATCCTGGAGAGCAGGGTCGTGGCCACAGTGTCGCAGGGCTATTTTTTCTTCATTTTTCATAAAGGCATCCCAGAAAATCACAATTACACTATATTATGTAATTCTGTCTGTCAACAACTTTTAGCGCCTTTCCGCGCGCTGGCTGACCCTGAACCAAAAAAGATCAGCCTCGGCCTTTTGGCGGATATTCACCGCAGCGGTGCGCGGCGTCCACCCAGACCTTGAAATGCGGGCCGGGAGTGGACGGAAGAATTTGGCAGCTCGGCGCCATGAGGACGCCACCGCCAGCCCCGCCAATCTCGATCGTCTCTTTTACGACGGCCTCGATCTTCTCGACGGGCCCGCCGGCAATGGTCGCCCCGTGAACGATCAACGCAGCTGGGACATTCAGCTGCCTGACGACGCGTTCGCGTATCCAGGCCGCATCGTGCTTTTCGTCTAGGTGTAGTCCGCCCACGCCGGCCTCCCGAACGAGTTTTTCAAGAAAGGCATAGGATTTCGGCTTTTTCATGTCCCCATGAATGTGCATGAACACCTTTTGGCCGAACTCCTTTTCTACCATCGCCACAATCCGGGCTACATACGGCAGCAAGAATCTTTCCGCCATCGCCGGGGAGATGAGCTCGGTTCCAAACGAGTCGTTCAGCGTCAGATGTGTATTGGCTCCGGCCTCATATTGCGCACGAATCCAATCCATACTGAAATCGGTGGCGGCCTGGCACATCTCATCGACCCAGTCGGGGTCTTCATAGCAGTCGACGGTCAGGTCGCTCACTTTCCGAAAAAGGTGTTGGACAAACCCGATCCCGACATAAGACATCGGAGAAATGGGATGAGTTGCACCAAGTTCTTTGCAGACCGCCCTGAGAGCCTTAAGAGCATAAGGCATCCGGTCATGCCTCAAGGGATCTAGCGGAAGCTTCTTCTTGACCCCGTTCCAGTCCTCTCTTGTCTTTACGGGGTGCTCCTTCACCGAAACGCTGACTCCGAATTTTTCTGGAATGTCAAGAACTCCGCCGAGAGTCGGTACACCATACCCATGGTCGATATATGTTCCAAAGCAGAGATCGTAGTCGTAGTCCTTGATATTCGTCACAAAGGCTTCCGCAACCTTATCAGAATCCAGTTCCGTCTGGCTGGTGATGTCCTTCAGGCTCCAACCCATATTGTAAATTCCTTGAGCCATTACATGGGGATTCACGGGAATCACATCAGGCACCCTTAAATCAAAGACAGCTTCGAGCCGATCCTTCTTATTCATCTGTTGCCCCTCCATATTACTTCCGGATCCTTTTGTTGACATCGTCATTACCTGGTATTTTCCAGATGAATTTGATCTCCTTGTCCACGATTCCGGCACGATGCCAAAAACGCATAGCCGCCACTTTATATTATATGATGTCGCTATTTCCGATTACGTGGGCAATTCATTTTAAATAGCTATATGCCTAAACATAAAATGTAGAAATCACTTTCAATCTAAGTTTCAAAACCCGAGTCTTCTCCGGTCCGGTACAGGGCCGCCCGGATCCCGTAACGGCGCATGATCTGCTGCAGGGCTTGGCGCTCGAGGCCGCATGCGCGGGCCGCCTGGGAAACATTGCCCTTGCATTCCGTCAAGATCCGGCCGATGTACTGGGCATTGAACTGCTGCAGGTTCTGTCGCTTGGCTTCTTTGTAAGAGAGAGCGCCGAATTCGGCCGGTAACGCCCCTTGCGGTGAAGGGGACAGGTCAATCCCCAGGTCTTTGGGCTGGATGTCGTTGCCGCTGGAAAACGAGATCCCCCGCATGATGAGATTCTCCAGTTCGCGCACGTTGCCGGGCCAGTCCATTCCGGTAAACACCTGCATGAGCTCGGGGGAGATGCGCTTGAGCGGCCGATCCATGGCCGCGCTTTGCTTTTCAAGCAGGTGGTTGGCGATCAGCGGGATGTCCTCGCGATGCTCCCTGAGGCTTGGAAGCCGGATGGGCAGGACGTTCAGACGGTAGTAGAAATCCTCCCGGAATTCACCCTTTTTTATTTTAGCCTCCAGGTTCTGGTTGGTGGAGGCGATGATCCTCACATCCACGGTCACCGAGCGCGTGTCCCCCAGGGGTTTGATTTCCTTCTCCTGCAGCACCCGCAGCAGCTTGGTCTGGATCGTCGGGCTGATATCGCCGATTTCATCCAGGAAAATGGTCCCCCCCTGGGCCTCTTGGAAAAGGCCGGTGCGGTTCTCGGTCGCGTGAGTGAAGGCGCCCTTGCGATAGCCGAACAGCTCGCTTTCCAGGATGTTTTCCGGGACGGTCGGGCAGTTGACCGCGACAAACGGCCCCCGGCTGCGCGGGCTGAGGGCATGGAGAGCGCGGCCGGTAAGATCCTTGCCGGTGCCCGACTCTCCGGTGATCAGGACCGTCAGCTCGGTTTTGGCCGCCATTCGGATGGTTTCGTAAAGCCGCTGCATGACCGCACTCTTGCCGACCAGGTCCTGGAAAACGGGAAGGGGGGAGCACTCCTGATGCAGCCGCAGGTTTTCCCGGATGAGGGCGCTGCGCTCGAGCGCCTTCTCCAGCCGCACCACCAAGGCGTCGTGTTCGAAGGGCTTGGTGATGAAGTCATAGGCGCCGCTGCGGATGGCACCCACCGCGGTATCGATCTCCCCGTAGGCGGTCATCATTACCACGGTCTGCTCCGGGTCCTTGCGTTTGATGATCTCGAGCAGCTCCAGGCCGTCCATGCCCGGCATCCTGATATCCGCAAGCACCAGGTCGAAGGTGTCTTCGGACAACCGCTTCAACGCCTCTGCGCCGGAGGGAGCCGTCTCCACCCGGCAGTCCAAGTCGGGCGACAGGCTGCGCGTGAGCAGATCGAGCAGGTCCTGCTCATCGTCGACGATCAGGATGGACCGTTTCATGACACCCCGCCGGAATTGTTTTCAAGAACAGGCAGCACCACGGTAAAGGTGGACCCTTCGCCCGGCTTGCTTTCCACCAGAATTTCGCCACCATGCTTCTTAATGATGCCATAGCTTACCGAAAGCCCCAGCCCGGTACCTTCGCCGGTCGGCTTGGTGGTGAAGAACGGGTCGAAAATGTGTCGCAGGTGCCGGGGCTCGATACCGTACCCGGAGTCCCGCACCTTGATTTGAAACCGCCGGGAGGAAGGCAGATACGCGGTCGACACCTGGATCGTACCCGCATTCCCAACGGCATGGCGTGCATTCATCAGCAGGTTGATCAGCACCTGCTTGATCTTCTTCTCATCCATCACCATGGGCGGGACCTGCCGGTCGTAGTTCGAGTCAAAAACGATCCGGTTCGAGCCGGCATGCTGCCGGATGAAGCCGAGAACCTCGTCAATGGTCTTGTGGATATCGACCAGCTCTTTTTCGGGCTCCGAGCGCCGGGCGAAGTTCAAGAGGTCCTCGACGATGGATTTGCAGTGACGCACGTGTTTTTCGACCGTCTTCAGGTCCCGGTGCCGCTCCGAATCGGCACCTTCGTTGCGTAGCATTAACTGGGTGTAGCCGAGGATGACCCCGAGGGGATTGTTGATCTCGTGGGCGATCCCCGAGGAAAGTTGGCCGATGGAGGCCAGCCGATCCGCCTGGGCCATCTGCTCGCGCATCATGTGCCGTTCCTGGATGTCGCGGACCAGGAAATGAAAAGAAGGCTCCTTGCCGGACGGATCGGTGTCCAGGCTGGCACTGATCAGCGAATGCATGCTCTCTCCGTTGGCGCGCCGCAATACGATCTCCGAGTTCAACACGTATCCGACTCTCAGGACGCTTGCCTTTAGCTGCTCCCAGTCGGCCTCTCGTTCGAAATAAGCCTGGAATCGTAGTCCCTTGGGCGTTCCACCGGAAAGGTCGAAGCCGAGCATCTGGCAGCCGGCGGGATTGATGTCCGTGATCGCGCCACGGGAGTCCACCACCACGATCATGTCCCGCGAGACTTCGAAAATCCGCCGGTACTGGCGTTCCGATAGGGCCAGAGCCTCCGAGCGCTCTGACACGATGCCTTCGAGGTTCTGGTTTAGGTGCAGGAGATCGGCGTGCGCCTTCTGCAGCGCCGTCTTATCGGCTGAAATCTGCTCGTAAATCTTCCAGACCCTCTCGAAAAAAAGCGTCACGGAAGCCACGAAGACGAACATGAATGTGTTGATCGCACCGCTGAGAGGCCGGATCGATGCCCATGCCTCTTTCTGACCCGAGAGCAGCAGGGCCTGCTTGAGGATGTGTCCCGCGGAGCGCGAGATGGCAAACCCGGCCAGGCCGATGCACACCCAGAACAGGTAGGTCCAAATCACGTTGTTGGGGTTGAGCCGGCGCAACCGGCGAACCAGCCCGATGCACAGAAAAGAGAAGACAATCATCAGCACCGATCCGCCGACATCGACCGCCAGGATGGGTATGAAGGAAACGATCATGGGGGGCCCGCCTCAGCGCCCCGCACCCCGGCATCCCTGAGCAATCGCCGCAGCCCGAAATAGAGAAACAGCAGGGCCGGGACGCACAGCAGGTGATCGAGCTTGACGGCGTAGTAAAACCAGGCCAGTGCCCGGGGAAAATCTCCCGCATCGATCCAGACCAACTCGGGAGCAACCGCAAGCATGTCCACCACCCCCAGCTGTTCATCCAGCAGGTGGGCCGTGAAGGCGTCGAGATTCCACAGAATGAAGAAAAGCGCCGCATACTGGATGTAGCGCCAACCGGTTTCCCTGACCAGTTGCCGCTGGCGTAGCCAGTAGATCAGAAGGCCCATGGAGGCAATGAAGAAGACGAGGGCGCCCTGGGGCATGTAAACCCCCTCCGCCGCACCATGCTCCTGCCCGGCCAGCGCGGGCACCGGCAGCCCCCCGCCGGTGAACAGCGCCAGCGCTATCAAAGAAAAAATCCGGGCA
>JBLMXM010000200.1:0-6823 GCA_050257775.1 Hyphomicrobiales bacterium | reverse complement strand
CGATCCGGCGGATGGCGATGTTGTGAGCCTGGCTGCCGGTGAAATACTGCAGGGCCGCGCCGAAGCTGGCCTGCTCCACCCGCCGCAGATCCACCTGCAGGCCGGAGCGCAGGACGATGCTTGATTTCGTCGCCCCCTGGGCCAGCACCTGACCCACGTCCTCGAGGCTCACAAAGCGCTCCATTACCGGGCTGCTCCCATCGGCGGCCACCAGGATGTCAATGTCCCCCACGGTTTCCTGGCAGCGCCGGTAACTTCCGGCGGCGGCCACCTCGATCACACCCGACACCCGGCGCAGATCATCCATCAGGCGTTCCACCCTTGGCCGGGTCAAGGCAATGCTCACCCGCGCCGGACGCTGGGAAAGCTTCTCCACCGCCTCCTGGATGTGCTGCTCGGTCTTGGCCCCGAATCCCGGCAACGCCTGAATGCGCCCAGCCTCCGCTGCCTCTTTCAGAGCAGCGAGGCTTTCGATCTTGAGCTTGTGGTAGAGCACGCCCACCCGCTTGGGTCCGAGGCCCGGGATCTTGAGCATTTCGATGACCCCGGCCGGCACCTTCTGCTTCATTTTCTCCAGCGCCTGGGCCGTGCCGGTCTCGAGGATCTCGAGAATCTTCGCCGCCAGCTCCTTGCCGATGCCGGGAAGCTCGGTCAACTCTTCGCCGCCGGAAACCATCTCCTTCAGCTCCGGCCCAAGGCCGCGGATAGTGCGGCCGGCGTTTCGATAGGCCCGAATTTTGAACGGGTTGTCGCCCTCGACCTCGAGGTAGTCGGCGATCCGTTCAAAAATCTCGGCAATGTCGGAGTTGCGAATCATCATGCCCTTCAATTTAACCCTTATACTTTGAATTTTAAACTTTTTTTTCAAGCGTGCTCCGGCTTCGCCGCAAAAAAAAGTTTGACCCTCGATTTCATTTCAGCATAAGTGTTAGCACAAACCTAGGAGGCACCATGGAACCCAAGCAAGGTTCTCCGCCTAAAGCGAAACTGGCGCAGCGACTTCAGCAGGCGGAATCCGGCGAGTCAGCCGGCGGTATCTTCGAAAGCAACCTGGCGGACCTGGAGTCCATGAAGAACGAGGCGTTTCAGGCCGGCGGGCCCGAACGTCTTGAGGACCAGCACCGCCGAGGCAAGCTTACCGCGCGGGAGCGCATCGAACTGCTCCTGGACGAGGGGTCCTTCGAGGAGTTCGACATTCTCAAGACCGGCCGCGGCGACTTCACCGGCCAGAAGCGCCGTTACCCGGGCGACGGCGTCATTTCCGGCCACGGCACCATCGACGGCCGCGAGGTCTTTGTCTTCAGCCAGGACTTCACCGTCATCGGCGGCTCGCTGGGCGAGGCCCACTCCCAGAAGATCAGCAAGGTCATGGATCATGCCGTGCGCGTGGGCTCGCCGATCATCGGGCTCAACGACTCGGGCGGGGCGCGCATCCAGGAAGGAGTCGACGCGCTGGCCGCCTACGGCGAAATCTTCAACCGCAACGTCCAGGCCAGCGGAGTGGTGCCCCAGATTTCCTGCATCATGGGCCCCTGTGCGGGAGGCGCGGTTTACAGCCCGGCCATCACGGATTTTGTCTTCATGGTGGATAACACCTCCTTCATGTTCGTGACCGGCCCCAACGTGGTGAAGACGGTCACCCACCAGGAGATCTCCTCGGCCGACCTCGGCGGCGCCCGCATCCATGGCGAAAAGAGCGGGGTCGCCCACTTCGTGCTGCCCAACGACATCCTGTGCCTGCGGGAGGTCCGACGGCTGATCAACTACCTGCCGTCCAACAACCAGCAGCGGCCGCCGATCCTCGACTTGCGCGACCCTCTGGAACGCACCGACCCGGCCCTGGACTTCCTGGTGCCGGCTAACCCCAACCATACCTACGACATGAAGGTTCTCATCCGCAGCGTCCTGGACGGCGCGGAGTTCATGGAGGTCCAACCGCATTTCGCGCGCAATATCATTTGCGGCCTCGGCCGCCTGGGCGGCCAGTCCGTCGGGCTGATCGCCAACCAGCCGGCCGTGCTGGCCGGCGTGCTCGACATCAACGCTTCGGCCAAGGCAGCACGTTTCGTTCGGTTTTGCGACGCGTTCAATATCGCGCTGGTCTGCTTCGTGGACGTGCCCGGTTTCATGCCCGGACCGGAACAGGAGTCCGGCGGGATCATCCGCCACGGGGCGAAGCTCCTTTACGCGTTCGTCGAGGCGACGGTACCGCGCATTACCGTCATCCTGCGCAAGGCCTACGGCGGGGCCTACATCGTAATGAACTCCAAGCACATCGGCTGCGACATTAACTATGCTTGGCCCACGGCGGAAATCGCCGTGCTGGGCCCGAAGGGAGCTGCGGAGGTGATCTACCGCCGGGACATCGCCGAAGCCGCCGACCCGGACGCCGAACTTGCCCGGAAGACCGAGTATTACCGCAAGACCTTCGCCAATCCATTCCTGGCGGCCAAGCGGGGCTACATCGACGATGTGATCTTCCCGCGCCACACCCGCCAGCGGCTGATCCGCAGCCTGCAGTTTCTGGAGAGCAAGCGGGCAGGACGGCCGAATCGCAAGCATGGCAACATACCGTTGTGAGGGGGGCCCGTGTTTGCCAAGATCTTGATCGCCAATCGCGGAGAAATCTCCGTCCGGATCGCGCGCACCTGCAGGCGCCTCGGGATCCGCACGCTGGCCGTATACTCCGAAATCGACGCCCGGTCGCGGCACGTCCAGGAGGCGGACGAGGCCGTGTGCATCGGGCCGGCCCGCTCGGATCAATCTTACCTTGTCAAGGAAAAGATCCTCGACGCTGCCCGCAGCCACGGGTGCGAGGCCATTCATCCCGGATACGGGTTTCTATCGGAAAACCCGGTTTTCGCGCAGATGGTCGCCGACTCAGGGCTGGTGTTCATCGGCCCGCCGCCTGCCGCCATCGCCGCCCTGGGCGACAAGGTCGCCTCGAAGGCCTTGGCCGCAAGGGCCGGCGTGCCCGTCGTGCCGGGGGTTCTCAGGTCGCTGGACGACCTCGATGATGCGCTGGCGGCCGCCGAGAAGATCGGCTACCCGCTTCTGCTGAAACCGGCGGCCGGCGGCGGCGGCAAGGGGATGCGCATCGTCGCATCGCGGGATGAACTTGCCGCCGCCATGAAGGCCGGCCGCGAGGAGACCCGCAAGGCCTTCGGCGACGACCGGGTTTTCGTAGAGAAATTCATCCAGACGGCGCGCCATGTGGAAGTCCAGGTCATGGCCGATGCCCACGGTGCCGTGATCCACCTGGGCGAGCGCGAATGCTCGGTCCAGCGGCGCTACCAGAAGATCATCGAAGAAAGCCCCTCGGTCGCGGTCGAGGCGAAGCTTCGGCGGCGGATGGGCGAATGCGCCTGCCGCCTGGCGCGGGAGGCCGGCTACGCCAGCGCGGGCACGGTGGAGTTCATCCTGGACCCGGCCGGCAACTTCTACTTCCTAGAGATGAACACGCGCCTGCAGGTGGAACACCCCGTGACCGAGATGGTGACCGGCCTGGATCTCGTGGAGCTTCAGCTGCGCGTTGCCTTCGGCGAGCCCCTGCCGGTCCGCCAGGAGGATGTCAGCTGGAACGGCTGGGCCGTCGAGGCGCGGGTATGCGCCGAGGATCCGTCCCGGGGATTCCTGCCCTCCACGGGCATGATCACCCGCTATTCTCCGGCCCGCGGGCCGAACATCCGCCTGGACAGCGGCATCGAGGCCGGCAGCTTCGTCAGCGTATTCTATGACTCGCTGCTGGCCAAGGTGATCGCCTGGGGCGAAACTCGACCAGCCGCGATCGACTCCCTGGTGCGGGCGCTGAACGGCTATCACCTTGAGGGACTCGCCACCAACGTTGATTTCGTCAACTCCGTTCTGACGCACCCGGCATTCGTCGAAGGCCGGCTGTCCACGGGCTTCATCGACGCGCATTTTGAAAAAGGCCAGCCCATGCTGGCCCCGCCCGAAGAGCGTCTGCATTTCATGGCCATGGCGGCGACCATCGTGTACCACAACCGCCAGGCCTTGGTGCGGGAGTCTCTCAAGCCCATGGCGGCCCAGGTCGGCGTGGCCACGGAGGCCCGTAACGTTCACGACTACGTGGTCCGCTGCCGGCAGGATCGCTTCGACATCCGGCTGGTAAAGGAATCGGCTCCGCGCGAATGGAGTGTCCAGGTCAACGGCCGACAGCACGCGGTGGTTACCCCGGACTTCGAATTCTACCGGCGGAGGCTGAGGCTCACGATCGACGGCCAGTCCCACAAGTTCCGCCTGTATTACCAGTACAGCTTTTTCGGGGTCGCCTTCT
Organism: Hyphomicrobiales bacterium; assembly: GCA_050257775.1. Classification (GTDB taxonomy): domain Bacteria; phylum Desulfobacterota; class Desulfobacteria; order Desulfobacterales; family SpSt-501; genus SpSt-501. The sequence continues at coordinate 2,526 of JBLMXM010000200.1, read as the reverse complement.
GCGGCACCGCCCGCATCTTCGAGGTCTTCTCCCCTAGAGAATGGCAACTGGCCCGGCACATGCCCGCACCGCGCGAGGAAGGCCCGGAAAATGTCCTGCTGTGTCCGATGCCGGGGCTCGTCGTGGACGTCCGCGTCCGTAAGGGGGATCGCGTCTACCGTGGCCAGGACCTGGTGTGCATCGAATCCATGAAGATGGAAAGTTTCGTCGCCTCGCCCTGCGACGGCGAGGTGGCGGAGGTGCTGGCCGCCCCAGGGCAGGCCGTAGAGACGGACGAGGTACTGATACGGTTTAAAGTTTAACGATAGGGAGGAGGAGGGCAAAGCTATGCTGATTGATCAGGGAGATCTTCTATGGGGGATGGATAGACTATTCGTGAAGGACTTCATGGCTGTCTCGGCCAAAGTCCAGTTTGAGACAGACTCTTTGATTTTCCGGGAAGGAGACAAAGCTGATTATTTTTACACGCTGGTTGAGGGATCTGTCAGGCTAACCACCGGCCAACCGCCCAAGGAAATTTACATCATTGATAAAGCCGGCGAATCCTTTGGTTGGTCGAGCCTGGTTGATCGTAACTATTATTCTGCCACTGCGCAATGTTTGCATTCAGCCCACTTGCTGCAATTTGGAAAAAAGGAACTTAGCGAATTCCTGCTCAAGAATGTAGATAGCGCCTTAATTTTTTACAAGCGTCTTTCAGGGATGCTGGGAAATAGGCTGATTCAATGTTATAGGTTGATCTAATTAGCCCCTCTTTTCCGGCTCTATCCCGGTCCAATGGTGAGCGCCCCCGTCATCAGGGGGGAGAAGAATTCGGGTTGTTCTACCGGGTGAGCACCCCGATGAAACACCCGCCGCCGCCTATACCTCCACCGAGAATGCCCCCATTTTCGACAGGCCTAAGAGGAGGCACCGCCGTCGGTATTGAGCCTGTCAGAGTCAGATCACCTTCACTCCTACAAAAGGAGCCGGCGTTATCGGTTTTCCCAATAAAAGCATATCCGGATCCGGATGTCTGGGACGTCAGCGTAAAATTGAGTTGTTCGGAAATTATTTCCCCGTTTGAACCTGAATAGGTTCTTGAGACCTGGTAATTCGCTCCGTCGACATAGCCGGAATAAGAGCCCCCATTAAATACAAGAGTAACGGGGTTCGCCGGGCTCCATGGCCTGATGTCGCCAACGGTGTCGTCCGCAGGTTCGCATGAGTACCCGCTTTCTTCGATGATACGGTTGTCCGACCAGGACAGGGTCCAAGCGAAATCCCTCATCGTGTGCGTTGGCGGTGACGGGGGGCCGAACACCTGGATGCGGTTGTTGCCTGAGTCGACCACGTAAACCGTGGCTGACGTGGTCACAGCGACCCCGGACGGCCGATCAAACTGTCCTTCATCCCGGCCGAAAATGCCCCATTTGGTTTCAAACCCGCCATCTCCGACAGGCCATAGGTCTTGAATCCTGCTATTCCCGCAGTCGCTTACGATAAGATGCGAGTTCGGGTTGGCCGCAATGCCCCTCGGCTCTTTCAATTGGCCGTCATTGCGGCCGTCCACAAACATGGCCGCCGCGGCACTGCCTTCCGGATCGAATCTCTGGATCCGGTTGGTTGCGTCGCCCACATAGACGGTATCCGGGTAATCGCCTGCTGAAGCAATGGCTATGGCCTGCGGCAGGACGAACTGGCCTGTCCCGCTGCCGGTGGCCCCCCAGCTGGAAAGAAAACTTCCGCTGCTGTCGAACTTCTGCACCCGGTCGTTGCCGGAATCGGTTACGTAAATAACGTCGGAGGAATCGACCGCAATACCGAACGGTTGGTCGAAATTTCCGTTGGCGCTTCCAGGGGAGCCCCAGGCCGCGATGAACTTGCCGGTGTGGTCGAATTTCTGGATCCGGTTGTTGGACCGGTCGACGACATATACGCAGTCGGATGAGTCGATCGCGATCCCTTGCGGGGAATCGAACTGGCCGATGCCGCTTCCGGCAGAACCCCATTTCAAGATGAAGGTTCCCTGGTCGTCGAACTTCTGGATTCGATTGTTCAGGCTGTCGGCAACATATATGTTCCCGGAGGAATCGATAGCGATCCCGGAGGGCTCGCTGAACTGCCCATCTGCGTTTCCGGGTTCTCCCCATTCAAGAAGGAAAATCTGGGCTTCGCCGTCCAAAACAGCTGACGTCAGTAGAAACCATGCCAGAAGAGACGCCCACACCGTCCGCATGCATTTTGCTTTCATGCTTCCTCCTGTGGCCCGCATCCTTTGATCTTTGAGCGCTTTCATCCCTAATCCATCCATTCTGGCCGATGCCGTTTACCGGTCAGCCTGGCCTTCAAGCTTCCTCACGCCGGTCCGAGAGCCACCGAAGGCATCACTTGCCTTGCTCTCCCCCTTGAAAGTATTTGACGGCTTCCACGCGGTCGTCGCGATTGTATGTAACCAGCACCAGCGTATCTGTCCCGCTGAAATAGTATTCCGTCGGGGTTGCGACGGCCTCCCAAAGGCCGAAGGTCAGGATGTCGGCGCTTCCA
>JBLMXM010000199.1:0-8108 GCA_050257775.1 Hyphomicrobiales bacterium | reverse complement strand
TGCTGTCCTATCGCCAGGACCTGTTTGACCAGTTCAAGGTCAAGGTCCCCACGACCATGAAAGAACTGGAGGAGACCGCCAAGTTCTTCCACGGCAAAGAGGTCGACGGCAAGAAGATGGTCGGCATCACCCTGCGGGGCAAAGGCGCCGCGGCCACCTCCCAGTGGGTGGATTTCCTTTACAGCTTCGGCGGGTCCTGGACCAACGCCCAGGGCAAGTCCAACCTTGCGGCCCCAGGCAGCATCGCCAGCTTCAAGTTCTACGGCGATTTGCTGAGGAATTACGGCCCCGCGGGCGGCACCATGCTGCACTGGGCCGAGAGCACCTCCGCCTTTATGGAGGGCAAGGCCGCCATGATCTATGATGCCAATGTATTTAAGTCGCTCTACGAAAATCCCAAAGAGTCCAAGGTGGCCGGCAAAGTCGGCTATGCCGTCATCCCGGCCGGACCTGCCGGCAGCGTGCCGCACGTGTCCAACTGGAGCCTGTCCATCAACAAAAACAGCCCGGCCGACCGGCAGAAAGCCGCCTGGCTGTTTATCCAGTGGGCCACCAATAAACAAAACGCGCTGGGCGCACTTTTAGCCGGTGTTCCGGCCGGACGGGCCTCGGCGTGGGACTCCGCCGAATACAAGTCCAAGGACACCCAGCCGGACTGGACGGCCAATACGAAGAAATCCTTTGAACTCGGCCAGCCGCAGTGGAACCCACCCGTCATCAACGTGCCTGAAATCCGCGACATCACCGGCCAGGTGATTGTGGATGCCATCGAGGGCAAGGACGTGGCGGCTTCGGCCAAGAAAGCCGCGGAGATGATGGACAAGAAAATGGAGGTTTAGGGCACCTGTTATGAGCACCGCCCTCAGCACCATCAGCCGATTCATCGACCGCCGGCAAGCCTGGGTCTACCCGGCGCCGGCGGTAATCGTGCTGTCCCTCATCGTGGTGCTGCCCATCGTGTTCAACCTGTATCTGGCCCTCACCAAGTGGACCGTGGGTTTAGGGCAGCCTCGTTTCATCGGCCTGGACAACTTCATCGACCTGGTTTCGGACGAGCGCGTGTGGAACGGCGTCAAGGTCATGGTTTACTTCAGCGGCCTGAGCCTTTTCCTCGAGTTGGTCTTGGGACTTCTCATTGCGCTTTATTTCAACCGCGAATTCCGGGGCAGCGAGATTGTCCAGGCCATCTACATTTTCCCCTTCGCCGCAACACCGGTTGCCGTGGCGCTGATCTGGCGGGTCATGCTGAACCCGGAGATCGGCGTCTTAAACTACTTTTTGCGCAGCATCGGCCTTCCCGGCAGCCTGTGGGTAAGCAGCGAGCAGACGGCGGTCCTGTCCCTCGTGATGGTGGATGTGTGGAAGTGGACTCCCATGATCACCCTTATCGTTCTGGCCGGCCTTAAATCCCTGCCGCCGGATCCTTACGAGGCGGCGCGCATCGACGGGGCCGGCGCGCTGCAGATTTTCTGGCACATCACGCTCCCTTTGATCCGGCCGGTCTTGATCGCGGCGCTGATGCTGCGCTCCTTGGATAACCTCAAGGAATTCGACATGATCTACACCATCACCCAGGGCGGGCCGGGCACAGCGTCCGAGACCCTCTACCTCTATTCCTACCTGGTCGGTTTCGGGTTTTTCAAGGCCGGCTATGGTTCGGCCCTGATGGTGGTGGTGTTTCTGATCGTACTGGTCTTCAACGTGGTCATGAACCGCATGCGGCTGAGCCGATAGAGCCAGAGCCGATGACGAACAATCGCAAACGGACATTCCAATCGGGGCTATTCTACACCGGCGCTGTCGCGTTGAGTGTCCCGCAGGTGTTCGTCTTCGCCTGGATGATCATGACCGGGCTCAAGACCGGCGCGCAGAACATCTCCTACCCGCCGGAGTTCATCTTCACGCCCACGCTTGAGAATTTCAAGGCCGTCTTTCAGCAGTACAATTTTCTGTACTATCTCTTTAACAGCCTGGTGATCGCCGGCCTGGCCACCTTCATATCCCTCCTGCTGGGGCTTCCAGCCGCCTATTCCATCGCCAAGTACCGGCAGGGGAAGATCGGTATCATTATCCTGCTGGCCCGCATGACGCCGTTCGTGAGCTATCTCCTGCCCTGGTACATCATCTTTCGGTACCTCAGGCTCATCGACACGTACACGGCTCTGACCCTGACGCACCTGATCATCACGCTGCCCATGGTGACCTGGCTGATGGTCGCCTTTTTCGAGAGCGTCCCGGCCGACCTGGAAGACGCCGCCATGATCGACGGCTGCTCGCGGCTTCAAAGCTTTATTCGAATCGTGCTGCCCCTGGTGCGCAACGGGATCGCCACCTCGGCCATCATGTCATTCATTTTTTCCTGGAACCAGTTCCTGTTCTCTCTGATTCTCTCCGGCCCCAAGACCAAGACCGTGCCGGTGGCCGTCTACAATTTCATCTCCTACGGAAAGATCGACTGGGCCGGTATCGGGGCGGCCGCCACCCTGATCGTGCTGCCGGTTTCGGTGTTCGCCTTCTTTGTGCGCAAAACCATCGTTCAAGGGCTTACCATGGGGGCTTTAAAGGATTAGCCGCTATTCAGACACCGATCCCATGATCGACCTTTCCGTAAATTCCAACCTAATCCGCGATGTGGGTCTCGTCGTCTTCGACAAGGACGGCACCCTGATCGAGCTCTATCCCTACTGGTCGCAAATGGTGGCGCTGCGCACCCGGCTCATTGGCGAAGCGCTGGGCTTGGACACCAAACATCAAGCCGGCCTTCGATGGGCGTTGGGGGTGGATGAACGGGCCGGGCGCCTTCGGCCCGAGGGGCCGGTTGGCCTCAAGAAGCGCCAGATCGTACTGAAAGCCGCCACGGATTATCTTGATGGGATCGGCCATAAAGATGCCTTGCCGCTATGCGAGCAGGCTTTCCAGCGGGCGGACGAAATCTCGGCCGGCGACCTGAACCGATTCATTCGACCGATCCCGGGAGCGGTGTCCTTGATGGGGGCGCTGCGGGATGGCGGCTGCCGCGTTGCACTGGCAACGGTGGATGTCAGCTGGCGCGCCCGTCTGGCCATGAAGTATATAGGCGTAGAAGACATGCTCGACCTAGTCGTCGGCGGAGAAGCGGTGACGCATTCGAAACCGGATCCCGAGATGATTCATGTCATCCTTGACCGCTTGGGGGTCGATTCCTCGCAGGCCGTCATGGTCGGCGACGCCCTCAACGATGTTCAGATGGGCCTCAACGCCGGCCTCAAGGCATCCATCGGCGTGCTCACCGGCTTCGCCACGGCCGAGCAACTTCGGGACCTGACCCCTTTTGTGGCCCGAGACGTCTCCGATCTCGAAGTCGTCCTATAGAATTTCCTGCTCGGAAACTTCAGGGGTAGAGGAAAAGTTTCATGGAAAAAATGCCGAAGCAGAAGAGCTGTCTGGGACAATATACCTGCGGATAGGGGCGGCCATGGATGCATGCATAGAAACGAATGTGCTGGAAGAGTTGCTGAATCTTCTCAAGCTGGAGCAGATCGAGGAGAACATCTTCCGGGGGCAGAGCCAGGACCTTGGCTTCGGCAGCGTCTACGGAGGGCAGGTGCTGGGTCAAGCGCTGTCGGCCGCCTACCAGACCGTCCCACCCGAACGCCGAGCTCACAGCCTGCACGCCTATTTCCTTAGGCCGGGGGATGTCCGCCGGCCGATCGTCTACAACGTCGATTGCATTCGCGACGGCAAGAGCTTCACCACCCGCCGGGTCGTGGCGGTTCAGAAGGGCCGGGCGATTTTCAACCTGTCAGCCTCGTTTCAAATCGACGAACCGGGATTCGAACACCAGGACCCGGCGCCCTCCGTCCCCGGGCCCGAATCACTCGCCTCCGAGCTGGAGCTGGCGAAACGCATCGCCGACCAGATACCCGCTTCCATTCGGCAGAAGATTCTGTGCCGCAGGCCCATCGAGGTCCGGCCGGTAAACCCCGTGAACCCCTTTGCTCCGGAGAAACGGGGGCCGGTGCGATACAATTGGGTTAAAGCCATCGAGCGTCTGCCGGACGACCCTGCGGTTCACCAATACCTGCTGGCGTACGCGTCGGATTACGGCCTGGTGGTGACATCGCTGTATCCGCATGGCCAAAGCTTCTGGCAGCCGGAGATGCAGGTTGCCAGCCTCGATCATGCCATGTGGTTTCACCGGCCGTTTCGCATGGACGAATGGCTTCTGTATGCCATGCACAGCTCAAACGCGTGCAAGGCGCGGGGCCTGGCCTTTGGAAAAGTCTTTAACCGTGATGGAATTCTCGTGGCGTCGGTAGCTCAGGAGGGGCTGATCCGCTACCACGGCAGGACACCCGCCGCGCCACAGAACCCGAACGGGCAGGCTGATTTGGCCGGTTGAGATAGAGCGATCGTCAACCCACCATTCCGCTCCAACATGCGAGGGGATCGGCAAATGGACCGATGTCCGCTCAAGGCTCCTTCGGAAAGAGCCGCTGGGAGCGGCTGCGGAAGGCGGATATCATGGAAGTCAGCAGAATGACGGCGGTAATCAGGAGGCACGCCAGGCTGATCGGCCGGGTAAAGAAAACCGCAAAGCTGCCCCGGGAGAACATCAGGGCGGATTTGAAATAGTACTCGACCAGCGGTCCCAGAACGAAGGCCAGAACCAGAGGCGGGGCGTCGAACTTGAGCTTCTTCATCAGGTAGCCGATCAGGCCGAAAAGCAGCATGAGCAGCACATCCGTGGTGCTGTTGGCGACGGAATAGGACCCCAGCACGCAGAACAGCAGGATCATCGGCATCATGAACGGGTAAGGGATTTTCAGAAGCTGCACCCACAGCCCGATGAGGGGTAGGTTGAGGACCAGCAGCATGACGTTGCCGATGTACATGCTGGCGATGACCCCCCAGAAGATGTCCGGGTTCTTGGTCAACAGCAGCGGCCCGGGGGTTACACCGTGCAGGATCAGGGCCCCCAGCAGCAGCGCCATGACCACGTTGGCAGGCAGGCCCAGTGTCAGCAGGGGAATGAAGGCCGACTGAGCCGCGGCATTGTTGGCACTCTCCGGTGCGGCCACCCCCTCGATCGCGCCGGTGCCGAACCGTTCCGGGTGTTTAGAAAAGCGTTTCTCGACGGCATAAGCGACGAACGACGACAGCACCGCCCCTCCGCCCGGCAGAATCCCCAGGATGAAACCGAGCACGGTCCCCCGCAGGATGGCCCATTTGGCCTGAATCCAGTCTTGCATGGTCGGCAGCAGGCCCTTGACCTTGGTTTTGAAAATGTCCCGGTCTATTTTCTGCTCGAGGTTCAACAGGATCTCGGAAATCCCGAAGAGCCCCATCACCAGGGGAACCAGGCCGACCCCGTCCATCAGCTCGGTCACACCGAAGGTGAATCGAGTCGAGCCCGAGACCGTGTCCATGCCTACGCATCCCACGATGACGCCAAAGCAGGCCATCATGAGCGAGCGGATCATGGAGGCGCCGGTGAGGAAACTCAGCACTACCAAACCCATGCACATGAGCGAGAAATATTCCGGCGGCCCGAATTTAAGTGCGAATTTTGCCAAAGGGGGCGCCATGAAGGTCATTCCCACCAACCCGAAGGTTCCGGCGATGAAGGAGCCGAAGGCGGATATTCCTAATGCCGCACCGGCTCTCCCCTGGCGCGCCATCTGGTAGCCGTCCATGCAGGTCATGACGGAGGCCGCCTCGCCGGGGATGTTCACCAGGATCGACGTGGTGGACCCGCCGTACATGGCACCATAGTAAATGCCGGCCAGCATGATGATGGCCGTGACGGGCGAGATATGAAATGTGGCAGGCAGCAGCAGCGACATGGCCGCCGTGGGCCCCAAACCCGGCAGGACACCCACGAGGGTGCCGATGAGACAGCCCAGGAAGCAGTAAAACAGGTTGGCGGGCAGCAGCGCCACGCCGAAACCGCGGATCAGTTCATTAAATACGTCCATAGGCGTCCGGCCGGAAGGCGTGCTCCCAGCAGAGTTGAGAACAAGACATACGTGCCGGCCAGGGTTAGAAGCGAAGAGATCAAGACCGTCCGCCACCGCAACGGTTCCACCGCCCGGTAAAGCAACAGCAGCACCAGGAAGGTGGCCGCCGGAAACCCGAGCAGATCCCAAAGGAGCACGTAGACCGCCAGCGCCGCGATCAACAACAGAATCCGGAGCAAATCCCGGCCATCAAAGCCTTCTGCCTTCCCGTCGGCGGATTTTGCCGGAGCCGATTGAATGAGGCCGACAACTGCCAGGACTCCCAGCAGCGCAGCTGCCAGGAACGGCACGAATCCCGGCCCGGGTCGCACGAACGAGCCGAATCCCAGGCGCCAGGACTCCACGGCCGCGGCGCAGGATAAAACGATCCAGACCGTGTAGGTGATGAGGTAAGCCTTTCTCACACTATTTGGAAATGTAATTTTTCACTTCATTGCCGGCCACGACGTAGGCCTCGGCCCAGAACTTGGCGAAATCCGCGGAGTTCTGGTAGAGCACCGGCATCTCATAAGTGGCCATGGCCTTGAGAAAGGCAGGGTCATCCAGCGCCTTGTGGAAGGCATCGTGGAGGATCTTGACCCGGTCGGGTGCCATGCCCTTCGGCCCGACGATGCCGATCGGCGAGTCGTGGACCACCTTGTAGCCCGCCTCTTTCACCGTGGGGACATCCGGAAAGCGCTTGACCCGGGTTTCGCTATAAACGGCGATCAGCTTGAGTTGCCCGGCCTCCACGAGCGGGATCCAGCCGGAGGTGGTCGAGATGAAATCCACGTGGCCTCCCAGCAACGCCGCCGAGGACTCCTGGTCGCCCTTGGAGGGCAGGTGGTTGAATTTCACGCCGGCGTTGGTGGCCATTTCCTCGGCGGCGATGTGCCCGCCGGTTCCGATGCCGGAGGCCATGTAGCTCGCTTGGCCGGGGTTGGCCTTGGCGTAATCGATAAGGTCCTTCAGGGTCTTGATCTTGGAGTCGGGCCTGACCAAAATCCCATAGAGGTAGCCGCCGACCCGTATGATGGGGGTGACGTCCTTGACCGTGTCGAAGGCAAGCTTGTTGATGTGCGCGGCCCGATGCAGGCTGGTGACGACGACGGACAGCAGATAGCCGTCCGGGTCCTTGCCGATGATGGAACCGGTGCCCACGGCACCCCCGCCCCCGCCCTTGTTTTCCACCAGCACGGGCTGGCCGAGAATCTTGCCGGCCGCTTCCGCCAGGGGCCGGATGACCACGTCGGTGGAGCCGCCGGCAGGATAGGGTACGATTAACGTGATCGGCTTGGTGGGGAACTCGGCGGCCATGGAAGGTCCGCCCAGCATCATGATGGACATCATGGAAACCCAGATCACCAGACCGCCTCGCAGAGATCTCATCGGCACACCTCCCTAATTTTTTTCATCTGACTAAGCGATTCCCTTTTTGCTGTCAAGGAGAATCCCCGAAGGTGCTTCAGTGATTATTGAGAATTCGTTGCTCGATTGCGGGGTCACGCGTGCGGTATCACCTCATGCGAACAGATGTGCGGAAGTTCAAAAAATGCTCTGCACTTCGCTTTAGTGTGTTATACAGGAGGCGCTTTCTGGTCGAATTGCATGAGCATATGGAGGGAAAATTGAAATTTAACCCTGTTTCCGAAGGTAACCTCAAAGACCTTGAATCGATCGTTTCGCGGGAGCGGATCTCAGCCGGCGAATCCGTGCTCGATCTGCACGCGAAAGATCAGTCCGCACACGCGGCCTGCCGGCCGGATGCGGTGATCTGGCCGGAGACCACCTCGGAGGTGGCGGCTGTCCTCAATTACGTCAACGACCAGCGCATTCCGGTGACCGGCTGGGGGGCCGGCTCCAGCCTGGAAGGCAACCCCATCCCGGTCCATCGGGGGATCGTGCTTGACTTCAGCCGCATGAACCGGATCCTGGCCATCCGCGACGAGGATTTTCAGGCGGACGTGCAACCGGGTGTCGTCTACCAGGACTTGAACGACAGGCTGCGCCACACCGGCTTGTTCTTCCCGCCCGACCCCGGCGCCCGGGCCACGATCGGCGGCATGATCGCCAACAACGCCAGCGGCACCCGCACGGTGCTCTACGGCTCCACCCGTGATTACGTCATGC
>JBLMXM010000198.1:0-9322 GCA_050257775.1 Hyphomicrobiales bacterium | reverse complement strand
TGCAGAGGGAGGGGGATGAACCCCTCCCTGTTTTAGGATTTTATTGGATGCGGCCGATCTCGCGCAGCCAGGCTTCCTGGGCCTCGATGACACGCTTGGTCTGGTCGTTCTTGGACTTCCAGCCCTGCCAGATTTCCTGGGCGATCTTGCGGGCCTTGGCCCTATCTTCAGGCGTCCAGGCGATGGGGGTTAGGCCCTTGGACTTGGCCTCGGAAACCACCTTGGCATCGTCCATGGCCACCTTCTCGATCGTGTCCCAGGCCCACTCGCGGCAGGCCGTGGTCAGGATCTGCTTGATGTCCTCGGGCAGCTTGTCCCAGTCGGCCTGGCGCACCGTGAAGTCGCCGACCGGCATGGAGTGGAAGCCGGGGTAGGAGAAGTACGGCGCTACCTGGGTCAAACCCAGCTGGTGGTTGATGGAGGCGGTAGCCCAGTTGGTGGCATCGATGACGCCCTTGTCCAGGGCCGAGAATATCTCTGTGCCCGGCAGGACGACCACCGAAGCGCCGGCCTTGGCCATGAACTCGGCTTCCATGCCCTGGGGCTCGCGGATCTTGAGGCCCTTGAAGTCCTCCATGTTGCGAATGGGCTTCTTGGACGGCCAGGATTCGACACCCCAGGTCATAATGCCGACGGTGTAGGCGCCGAATGGCTTGTAGAGCTCGCGCAGCAGCTCCAGCCCACCCTTGTAGTGCATGAAGGCATCAAGCTCCCAGGGGTGCTCATAGCCGAATATGAGGTCGCAAAGGGCCGCGAAGGCCGGGTTGCGGCCGCTGGCATAGCCCGGCCACACGTGGATGGCCTGCAGCACGTTGCCTTGCAGCGCCGTAAGGGTCTCGTTGGTCGGAACGATGGCGCCGGCCGGGTAGGGCTCTATCTCGAGCCGGCCGTTGGTGAGGACCTTCACGCGCTTGCAGAATTCCTCAAAAGTCTTCTGCGGCCGCTCCTGGGCGTTCCAAAGTGTCTGGGCCTTCCACTTGATGGGCGCCTGCTGGGCCCACGCCGGTGCGATCAGCAAAACGGCCGCGATCAGTGCGACAGCGGTTACCAGAATGCGTTTGTCTGTCGTTCTCTTCGTGCTCATCGAACTTCCCTCCTTGTGATGGGTGGTTAACTCCGGTGCGGCCCCGGGGCAGGGTCACCCCGGACGGCTGCACCTCTTGGCCGAAACCCCTCTCCCCAAAATTCGTCCAATCATTGGATGATTGGACGTTTAAAGTCAAGAAAAAAAGGGTGCGGCGCCTCGACGCCGCACCCTCACTTCAGATTGCGCGTTTCTAGCAGCGCTAACAGGGTGTTGAAAAACAAGTATCAGGCTGTCAGCCAAGGCGCGCGGTGTCTTGGAAAGCGCAGCATATTCCTAATATGTGAGCATTTCCAAAATGCCGCGCAACGCAGGATCACGGCCTGAGACGCAGTTTTTCAACTTCCTGTTAAAGCGGACGCAAGCTGCGCCGGACCTGTTCCAGGTTCTCGGGGGAGGCCACCAGGAGAGGCTCCTCGATCTTCCGTCCATCCAGGTATTCGTTGAGGTGGAACTCGCTGCCGTCCAGCTTGGAGAATTTTCCGCCGGCCGCCTCCAGGATCACCCGCGCCGCGGCCAGGCCCTGGAAGGTTTCGTTGGCAACCAGGGCAGCGTCGGCCCGGCCCATGGCGACATAGCAGATGTGCGCGGAGGTGCAGCCGAGCGACCGGATCTTGCCCGGGAAGGTGGAGCGGTAGTGCTGATGGAAGCGCGAATAGGTCAGGAGCAGGCTCTCGTCGTTGATGCCCTCCGAGGCGGGAATTTGGATCTCCCGCCGGCCCCAGAAGGCGCAACACCCGGCGCGCGCATGAAAGAGATCGCCGGTGGCCGGCATGAAGAAAACGCCGAAAACCGGCCAGAAGTTTTCCAGAAGGGCGAGCGAGAGACCCCAGAGCGGAATGCCGGCCTGGAAGTTCGCAACCCCCTCCAGGGGGTCGAAGGTCCAGAGGTAGCGCTTGGCCTCGTGGGAGTAATCCGCGTTCACCTCGTCGTAACTGAAGCGCTTGTGTTCAGGAAATTTTTCTTGAAGCTGGGCCTGGAAGAGTTCGGTCAGCTGGATCTCGGCCTCGGTTACGACACCCTGGTCGAATTTCACCTGGGGCCTGCCCTTCCCGTAGAATACCATGGCTTTCTCGCCGGCCTGGTGGATCAGATCCATGCCGAACCCGACCAGGTCCTCGAAATCCGGTTTTTTCGGTTTGCTCATTCATCCTCCTCTGTCGCGAGCTGAAATTTTGCTGATCGGAGAATAACCGGCGCCGGCTCAAGGATCAAGAGCAAAAACAACCCTCCGGCTGGTTGCTTGACAAGCCTCTGCCCCTGGCATAGTGTCGCCCGGAATAATATCGATGGCTTCGTCCAATTCCGGTTCCGGCATGCGGCGACTTCAAGAGGTTGCCATGCAAATGTTACGGCGGAGTGGGCTTTCAGCCGCGATGCCCGGGCACCGGGCACGTTGCGGCTGAAAAGACGCTCTCATGGCCGTGAGATAAAAAGTGCTTCTTTGCGATTGGAGGACTGATGAATCCTAACATCCCGACCCGCTCGGTTGCACTGGCGCTGCTGAAGGAGTTCAACCAGAGCGAGAGCCTGATCAAGCATGCCTTGGCTGTCGAGGCCGTCATGCGCCACTTTGCCCGCAAGCGCGGAGCGGATGAGGAAACATGGGGGATCGTCGGTTTGGTGCACGACCTGGACTACGAAAAGTTCCCGGACCAGCACTGCCGCAAGACCGAGGAGATTTTGCGCGAACGCAACTGGCCCGAAGAGCTCATCCGCGCCGTGGTCAGCCACGGCTGGGGCATCTGCTCTGAGGTCAAACCGGAGAGCGAGCTGGAGAAAGTGCTCTACGCCGTGGACGAACTGACCGGGCTTGTCACGACCTCGGCCCTGGTGCGGCCATCGAAGAGTGTGCTCGACATGGAGGCCTCTTCGGTAAAAAAGAAGTGGAAAGACAAGCGCTTCGCCGCCGGGGTGGACCGATCCATCATCGAGAGGGGTGCGGCCATGCTCGGCATGGACCTTACCGCCCTGATCACCGAGACCATCCTGGGCATGCGCACGGTTGCCGAAGCGATAGGCCTAAAAGGTAACGTTTCCTAAGTTTTTCAGGATTCAAGTGAATCGCCCGTCAGGTCATTGGCCTATGCTGATGACCTTTTCATTTTTCACGCAGCTGGCCGCTCGAGAGTGAGAAATAGATTGCGCACAGGCAAAGCCCGAAGAAGATGAACAGGGCGTGGTGCACGCTCATGAGGAAGGCGGGATACTGCTCGGGGGTGATCTGCTCACGGCCGATCAGGAGCGCGAACATTACGGTCGCAATACCCATGGAGAGCATCTGCCCGAGCAGGCGTATGGTGCCCACGGAGCCGGAGGCGACCCCGTAGTAGCGCTTCTCCACCGAGCCCATGATCGCGTTCATATTGGGGGAAGAGAACAGGGCGAAACCAAAGCCCATGATCATCAAGCTGGCAACGATGAACCCAATGGAAGTGCCGACGCCGATACCGGTCAGCATCAGCAGCGCCAGCGCCGTGATGCCCATTCCCGCAGAGGCGATCACCCGCGGTTCAATGCGATCGGAAAGCCTGCCAGCCAAGGGCGAAAATAAAGCCATCATGACCGGCTGGGCGATCAGGACCGCTCCCGCCGCCTGGGGTGAGAGCCCCTTGATGTATTGCAGAAAGAGGCTCATCAGGAAAGTGACCCCGAAGGTGGCGCTGTAGTGGATGAGCGCAGCCAGGCACGAAAATGCGAATACCCGGTGGCGGGAAAAAGCCGCACTTCGAACACCGGGTGGGTCACGCGCATTTCCCACCAGGCAAACAGGGCCAACCCGCAGCATCCGGCCCCCATCAGCAGCCCGGCCCCGGCCCCCGGCAGATAGGAAACGCCGCACATGAGGGCGACGATCGAAAGCGCGTAGACCAGCGTGCCGGTGCGATCGAAGGTTTCTCCGGAAGCGCCGGTCCATTCGCCTTTGAGCTTCGCCAGCGTCACCAGAATCAAGCCGAGTCCCAACGGCGTATGGATCAGGAATACGCTGCGCCAGGAAAGCTGCTGAGTCAGCCAGCCGCCGATAAGGGGGCCGCAGGCCAGGCCGGAGTAAACGGCCGCCACCGTGATGCCCAGTACCCGGCCGCGCTCGGAAGCCGGAAAGACCGAAGTCAGGATGGCGATGCCTGTGGCGAATATCATGGCAATGCCGATGCCTTGGAACACCCTGAACAGGACGAGTGCCTCGACTGACCGGGCCAGTCCGCAGAGCAGCGAGCTGAGGGTGAAAAGCAGCATGCCCAGCAGGAAAATCCGCTTGCGGCCGTGAATGTCCGCGAGTTTGCCGAAGGGCATGAGCGCCACGGCGGCCGCCAGCAGGTAGGAGGTCGCCACCCAGCTCAATAGAACCGCATCGGCCTTGAAGTAGTCGCCGATGGCCGGCAGGGCGATGTTGGTGGAGGAAAGCATGAACGGCGTCAGAAACGAGCTCAGGGAGGCGATCAACAGGGCCGACCAGCGTACGGCGTTGTCCCCAGCGCCGGCGGATGATGGCGGCAGCGGCATGTTCCCTTCCTATCGAGAGCTCGGACCCGAAAACCCAGGGCCTCGCAAAGCTGTCTGCGGCTTTGCGCGAAGGAAGAGATAACTATAAAATCAGGCATGATCAAGACATCCGTGACCCATAGACTCCTGCTCGCTCCTTTGAAAGGATTTACCGACGCGGTATTCCGGAAGACCTACGCCGAGCACTTCGACGGCTTCGACGCAGCCATGGCACCCTTTGTGGCGACGGTGGCCGCCGACCGGCTGACCGATAAACATGTCCGGGATCTCGTGCCGCACCGGAACGCCGGCATGCCGGTCGAACCCCAGCTCCTCGGCAACACGGCTGAAGACTTCATTTTCCTGGCCCGGCACCTATTCGACATGGGTTACCCGGACGTCAATTGGAATCTGGGCTGCCCGTTCCGGCCGGTAACCAAGAAACGACGGGGCTCGGGACTTCTGCCGTTCCCCGAACAGGTGAACGAGTTTCTGGACAAAACCCTGCGCGCTCTGCCCGGCCGGCTTTCGATCAAGATGCGCTTGGGCCGCACCCAGCCCGATGAAATTCTCAGGCTCTTGCCCGTTCTCAACCGCTATCCCTTGAAGGAGATTACCATCCACCCGCGCACGGCCCGGCAGATGTACGCCGGCCAGCCTGACTTGGACATGTTTCAGCTGTGCCTGGAGCAGAGCCGTCACCGGGTGGTTTACAACGGCGACATCACCGATCTGCAGGGTTTCCGGGCCCTGGCGGCCCGTTTTCCCAATGTCGACTCCTGGATGATCGGCCGGGGGGCGCTGTCAAATCCGTTTCTGCCGGCCATCATCAAGAACGGACGGAACGGGGTAGCCGGTAAGGTGGAAAAATTCAAGGCCTTCTACGACGATCTCTTCGCGCGCTACCAAGAAAGGCTTTGCGGGCCGGGGCACCTGCTCGATCGCATGAAAGGCTTCTGGACGTACTTCACCCGCGCTTTCACGAACGGCCCGGAAATGGAGAGGCGGATTCACCACACGTTCAATCTGCCGCGTTACCTTGAAATCGTGGAGCGCTTTTTCAGGGAGGATGCCAGGTGGAAAGAATAGAAAAAATCTGGTTTTCTCATTGAACCGTGTTTTGGGGTTAGAGGCACCCCCGCGAACGGGTCGGGATCAGGCCTCTCTGTCGGTGAAATGAAAACTGACGGAACCCGATCCCTCTTCCCGGTTCGGCCTGTGCAGCCCGCCGGCATAGATGAGGTTTTCCCCCTTGCGGGTCAGCCGCAGATTCAAGCTCGGCCCCTCCACGCTCTCCACGATGCCTGCCGTGATCAGCTCCTGCATGGCTTTCTTGAACAACTTTTTTTCCGCAGCCTTGAGCTCATTAAGGTAGTCCCGTTCAAGCCAGGGCAGCGGCAACTGATCGTTATCCTCCGCTTCTATCTCTCTGAACTTGTCCAGGATATCACGCTTGATGGTCTTCTTATCCTTCATTGCACCCTCCTCTGCTGCGGAGCCGGAGAAAGCGGCGGGCGCCACACAAGAGGTCTACCGGGCCGCTGCTTTTGGGCCGAAATGGAAGCGTCACCGGATGACCTTTACGACCAGAAATCTCCCTGGATCGCGCTTGACGAGAAGCGGTACCGTGTCGCCCGACTGGCCCTTGCGGAACTCGGTCCTCAGCTCACTCACCGTGTGAACGGGAACCCGGTTGACCTCTTTCACGATGTCCCCCTGCTGCAGCCCAGCCTGGCTGGCCTTGCTGGCAGGCCGCACCTCCACCACCAGGACACCGGTCTCGTTCTCGTCGATGCCAAAGCGGCGTGCGGTGTCAGGGTTGAGATCCGCCGCTCGGATGCCGAGATCCTCACTCTCCGGCGCCTGGCTCTTGGAGGCCTGCTCGGTTTCTTTCCGCTCGGCGATTTGAACCTTCACGGTCTGCTCATCACCTTCGCGCAGGATGTTCACCGGCACCTCCTTGCCTACCGGCATGCCGGCCACCGCCGAGGACAGTTCGCGCCCGGAACTCACCGGTTTGCCGTCTATCGCAATGATGATATCCTTCGCTTTAATACCGGCCTTGTCGGCCGGGTCCCCCGGAAAAACCTGCGTCACCAGAACGCCCTTCTGATTTTTGAGACCGTAGTACTGAGCCAGTTCGGGACTCAGGTCTTGAATCCCGACTCCCATCCAGCCGCGGGTGACGCTGCCGTGCTCCCTCAGCTGGGCGATGATATTCTGCGCCAGGTTCACGGGAATGGCGAACCCGATGCCTTGGCCCTGCGCGACGATGGCGGTGTTGATGCCGACCACCTCACCGTTCATGTTCAAAAGCGGACCGCCGCTGTTGCCCGGATTGATGGAGGCATCCGTCTGAATAAAGTCGTCGTAAGGGCCGGCCCCGATGAAGCGGCCCTTGGCGCTGACGATGCCGGCTGTAACCGTCTGCTCAAGGCCGAAGGGACTGCCCACGGCGAGCACCCAGCTGCCGACTTCGAGCTTTTCGGAATCCCCCATCTTCAACGGGTATAGGTTCTGGGCACCTTCAATCTGGATCAGAGCCAGATCGGTCTTGGGGTCGCGGCCGATCACTTTGGCATCGTATTCCTGCTCATCGGCCAGGCGGACCTTGATCTGATCTGCATTCTCAACCACGTGATTGTTGGTGACGATGGAACCCTCCCGATCGATGATGAACCCGGAGCCGAGACTCCTTTGCTTGAACTCGCGGCCGGGGCTGCCTTCACCGAAAGGTTCGCGGTTGTTGAATGGATCGCGGTTGCCGAAGGGATTGCCGAAAAAGTGCCGAAAGACAGGCCCACCTTCCTTCATGGTTTTCACCGTGCGGATGTTCACCACGCCCGGCTGCACCAGCTTGGCCAGGGCGGAGAAATTAGGGAGAACCATCTGATAGTTTGTATCGGCGGCGGCGCAGTCCTTGGCATCGGTGGGGGATTCGGAGCTGTAGCCCCAGATGAGCGCTGCCATGAACGCGACGACCATTCCTACTCCCAGTTTCTTGACGAAGCCGCTGTTCATTCCACCGCCTCCTTGACGTGGGCGCTTGGCACGATTGTTGGGTCTGATTGATCCAGATGATATACTTGGAACCTCACCTGAACATGACCCCCAGATGATCAAAATGTCATCTTAAAAGCCGGAGTGCGCGGCGAGAGTGGCAGGCGGGGACCGGGCTGCGGCCGGGGACCAGGCGGGTTTCGAAAGTGGTTTCAAAACCTCGGATCAGGCTCGAAGCCAGGATGCAGGATACACCCTGGCACGGGAGCATCTGGTGAAGCCCGCAATCCCGCGATCCGGGGGACTATCGGGCGTCGGAGGGTTATGAGGCCGCTTCTTGTTTCTTGCGGAATTCCGTCAGTGAACTAATTGATTTTCTTAGTAAAATTTCGGAGTGTCCATCCACGATGAAGTCTTTGAGCTCGCCGACCACCTCGTAGCCGAGACCTCGGTAGAAGCGTTGGGCCCCTGCATTGAAGGACGACACGCAGATGAACATGTTGGGGTATTGCCTGAAAACCCGCTCCTCGGCGAAGTCAACGAGCCTGCGTCCGATGCCGCGGTTCCTCCATCGGAGTGCCACGCAGATCGACTGGATGTAGCCGACAAACCCCCCATGGAGGTTGAGCACGATGAAGCCGATCACCTCCTCGCCCTTCACGGCGACATGAATTTCTTTTTCAGGAGAGGAGAGGTTGCGCAGCGAGGCGCTGTAGTCGCGCTGCAAGGTGATCCAGGGCTCGGATTCCGCCATCATCCGTGCGCAGACCTCGACTTCGGATTGCCCCTGAATCGGCCGTATCTCCATTCTAGGCTCTTTTCTTTGTCTCTCTTTTACTTTAACCCTCCCATGATGCCGCGCACCGCCGCCGGCAGATCGGCCGGCATGACCACCACCTTGGCGTTCTGGGAAGCGGACATGTTGTTGAGGGCGTCCACGTATTTCTCGCCCAACAGGTAGACGACCGGCAGCTCGTTTTGCTGGATGGCCTCGGTTACCTTCTGAATGGCCCTCTGGGTGCCCTCGGCCAGCACTACCTTGGCCTGGGCGTCGCGTTTGGAGGCCTCGAACCGGCCCTCGGCTTCCAGGACCGCGGCCGCCTTCTGGCCATCGGCGCGGGTCACCATGGCGCGGCGCGCGCGCTCCGCCGCGGCTTGCTCCTCCATGGCCTTCTGCATCGTGTCCGAGGGTTTGATGTCTTGGATTTCCACGGTCTTGAGAGTGATGCCCCAGTCGGCAATGTCATCCGATATGGCCGTCTTCAACTTCGCCTTGATGTGGTCCCTGGAGGAAAGCGCGTCGTCCAGGTTCATCTCGCCCACGATCGAGCGCAGCGAGGTCTGGACCAGGTTCTGTATGGCAAGGATGTAGTTCTCCACGCCATACACCGCTTTTTCCGGTGAGACGATGTTGATGTAAGCGATAGCGTTGACGATCAGGACCGCGTTGTCCCGGGTGATCACCTCCTGGGAGGGGATGTCCATCACGATATCCTTGGTCGTGACCTTGTAGGCAACCGAGTCGATGTACGGCATGAGAATGTTCAGCCCCGGCCCCAGGGTTTTGTGGTATTTCCCGAGCCGCTGAACAACGTACTTGCTGCCCTGGGGCACGATGCGCACCCCCAGAAAGATGGTTATAAGCACGAGAACAACGAACACCGCCACCATTACCATTCCTGGCATAGGGTCCTCCCGTTTAGATTTTGCATATAATTCAATTTGTAATGAACTTGCAAAACGCCACCTGGTTGG
>JBLMXM010000197.1:0-7925 GCA_050257775.1 Hyphomicrobiales bacterium | reverse complement strand
AACATCCCGTCAGTAGCGGCCGTGCTTCCGCGGCCGGCTCCATTCGGCCTTGCCCATGGCCTCGATGTGGGTTGCGGCCTGGAAGACCGAATTAAGGCTGAAGAAAGGCAGCTCACGGTCCTTTTCCCGGCATTCGGCCAGGAAGCGTCCGCCTGCGCGGGCAAGCCTTCGACGGCCGCAGATGAGGTGGGCGACCGAAGCGGCCTCCATGTCGATGCACTCGAGTTCGAGGTCTTTGCGGTCGACCCACCACGCATCGCTGTCGATCCCCAGGTGCCCGCAAAAAATATGTCCGAGTTCAAGGACCAGCCCGGCATACTTCTCCTCCACGGTCAGGCCGGCTTCGATCAGGACCAGATAGCGGGTGTTCGGCTCCAGACGCAGTTCAGGGTGTTTTTTCCTTGTCGCCGGAGTGACCTGGACCGTGCGCTCAGCTGAGGCATTCGATGCCGGGGCTTCACGCACGGTGATGTGCTGAACAGCGCAGTTGTGCAGCGTGGTGTCATAGATTTTGGGCGCCAGCCGGTTCGTCGTCGCCGATCCTTTGAAAGCTTCCGGCGGTAGGGCAGGGCCTTCCGTATCCCGTAGGTCGAAGACAAAACGGACCGGCGACATCGGGGCCAGGATCGCGATCGGGCGCGCCCCGGACTTTACCCGGCGCTGGTATTTTTGCGACCACGTCCGCGCCGTGGCCACCTGAGTCGCGTCCGGGTTTTGCAGGTGGATGAGCAGGCCGTTCAACGGGGAATAGGCCGGGAACCGGGTGATGAATTCGAGCAATTCGAGATAGCCGCAGCTGTGACGCCAGCCGCGGCTGAGCCGGAAGAGCTCGTCCAGCGCGCTGGCGTCCGTCTCTGCGAGGCTGAAGCCTGTTTGCTCCGGCCCTTCCGCTGGGGGGCTATCGGGAGTCTGAAACAAACTGAGTTGCTCGGTCATGTGCCCGGCCACCTCGAAGATGGGAAGTTTGCCTGCCGGAGAAATGCTACGGGCCCGGAGAAATGCTACAGGCTTAGTTTAGGCGAAAAAGTCCTTTCGAGTCAAGGTGATATCCGCATTGACAAGAGCAGCCGCAGTGCTAAACATTGGCTCTTCCGGCAGCGGCAACCCCAGATCCGGAAAGCATTCCCAATTGAGAAAGGAGGAAACGATGATCGGCAAGAAGCTCTGCGACACAATCAACGAACAGATCAAAAACGAACTCGAATCCTATTACATCTACCTCTCCATGGCGGCCTACTTTCACTCCAAAGCCCTGGACGGCATGGGGCATTGGATGCGGATCCAGGCCCACGAGGAGATGATTCACGCCATGAAGTTCTTCAACCATCTGATCGACCGCGGGGGGAAGGTGGTCCTGCAGGATCTCAAGCAGCTCAAGACCACCTGGAAGTCGCCGCTCGAAGCCTTCCAGGATGCCTACAAGCATGAACAATTCATCACGGGCAAAATCAGTGCGCTCACGACCATCGCCCGCCAGGAGCAGGAATACGCCTCCGAGCCCCTCCTGGCGTGGTTTTCGAACGAGCAGATCGAGGAAGAGGCCAACGCGGGCAAAATCGCCGAGCAGCTCGCCATGGTGGGCGAGGATAAATCCGGCCTGTTGATGCTCGACCGGGAACTGGCCGCCAGGGCCTACCCGCCCGGCAGTCCATTTGATCCAGCCGCTGCCGGTGCGGCAGCATAAAGCAGGGGCGACGGGCGCCCGGACACGCCGGGCGGCATGATGCTGTGACGGGATGGTTCCCGAGAATCATTGATTTTTTTAGATCCTATTGAGGGTCAGCGACCCTCTCACCCTGCACTCTCCCCCGGAATCGGGGGGAGAAGGGGGCAGGGCGGGCGGGTATCGGTGTCGAGAAAAAAAAATGCAAAAATCTTCGAGCTGGCGGGCGCCGATCACTCGCCAACTTAAGGAATGATGATACGGGATTCCGGCGTCTGAATGATCGGGGAAGTTTTCTGCTCCTTCACCTTTTGAGCCTCCTCGAGCAGGCGCTGCATGGCCTCCTCCATGGCCTCAGGAAACCGCTTGAAGGCTTGAGCCAATTCTTTGGCCTGGATCACGTTCTGAATGGGCAGTGGCCCATGCGGGGTGTAAATGCTGGTTTGCCCCACAAAGATGGTCTTGCGAGTCTTATCCGGGGTTCCATCGGCCTTGATCGGCGTAAACCGTTTGATGGTTCCGACCTTTAAATCCGTGAACGATTCCTCCTGGTAAAGATTGGAACGGTCCATTTTGAAGTCGGTGGGTTCGCCGGTTTCGGCGGGAATGGGCTCTTCGGTCATCGTGTTTCTCCTTGATCCGGTTGAGGCGGACCGTATTCCGCCTGCTTGACCGCGGCACGGTACCAGATCGGGGATAAATAGGCAATACGGAGGGTCGCTCGACGTTGATGTAACCCGAATGCCCCGAACCGACGGGTTGTCAAGAGAAGATTAAAACAACTAGAAGCTATCTCAAAAATAGCAGATCACGCCCGAGGGCAAGGCGCAGGCCGATTTGAAAGCGCAGCATACACGGCAGGTTGTGAGCATTTCGAGGGGCCTGCAACGCCGTCATCGGGGATCAGATGCATTTTTGAGATAGCTTCTAAGGAGGAAACGAAATGGCGAAACGTGTAGTCATCGAGACCGAGGAGTGCGTGGGCTGCCAGACCTGTGTGGAACTTTGCCCGGATGTGTTTTCCTTCAACGAGGCCGCGGAGAAGGCCGAAGTGGCCATGCCCGAAGGGGGCCCTGAGGATTGCATCGAGGAGGCCATGACTTCCTGTCCGGTCGAGTGCATCAAGTGGGAGGAGGATTGATCTGCACGCGTCAAACCTCCCGAACCCGCTATCCAACCGGTCGACTCGGCGGTCGCTGCAGCGGCAGGACTCTGAATGGTTTAGCGGATCAGCCCCTCTTCATGCCCGAATGGTTCAGGGCCAGGCGCATGGCGGCCGATGATGCCAGGCTGCCCAAGGGAAGGCTGGCGGCGCCGATGAGGCAGCCGGGCAGACCGGCGACCAAGGCCGCGGTGCCAGCTGCCGAGGCGGTAAGCAGGAATGCCGCTTGACCGAGAAGGACGATCACCGGTTTCTTCAACCAGGCCGCCAAGCCCTCGCTCTGCCCCCTCAACCCGACGGACAGGGGCAACAGCACCAGGACTGCCGCTGTTTGCCGCACCCACCGCAGGTCGATTGAGTTCAGATTCTGCAGGCGCACATAGTAGAGCTCGTCAAGCCCCGGGAGAATGAACACCAGCGGCAAGAGCCCGAGCACGAACCCGGCGGCGACAGCGAATCGCAGGGTCTGGCGACGGTATCGGTCGGCCGGCGGGAAGGCCAGCACGATCGTCTGCAGCCGGGATGCAGCGAAAGCCACCGGGCTGGCCAGGCCGAGGGCCAGGTAGTAAACCGGAATCATGCGCTCCGGCTCGGCTGCGCGCGCAATGATGCCGGCCAGGATGACGGTCGCCAGGGACAGGCAATAGCCGCCGACCGTGAGTGGCAAGTTGAACCAGAACATGTCCCTCAGGCGAGGAGGCTGCTGCCGGTCTGCGGGCAGGTTCCTCAGGAAAGGCCGCGCGAACGCCCAGGAGACGGCAGCCTCGAGGGCCACGGGCAGGGTCAGCGCCACCACCGCCCAGACCGGGCCGACCAGGCCGGCCAGGCAGAAGATCGGCGAGAGCACGGCCGTCAGGACCACCCGGCCGATGGTCGCCAGGCTGGCGATACCGGTCGCCTGGCCGGCGTACATGACGACGAAATACGGGATCCGCGAAAAAAAGAGCAGCTGCAAGGGTATGCTTGCCAGGAGCGTAACCTGAGCCGGGGCCTCGATCGAGGTGGGAAGGCCGATCACACCGCCGAAGAGCAGGTGCGACAGGCCCGGAAGGCAGAGAAGCAGCTGCAGGGCAGTGGCGCAGATGCCGGCAGCGAGCGTCATCCGGTAGAACTGCCGGTAGCCTTCCCGGGTGCGGGCAAAGACCATGCCGGTGGGGACCAAGCTGATCGCGAACATCCCCAGGAAGAACAGGATGGTGTTGGATTGGGCCAGCCCCGCCAGGTCCAAGGGGCCGCCGGGGCCACGGGTGGCCACCATGGCGACCAGCGGGTAGCACAGCGACTGGGAGGCCGCCTGCACCGCGAGGGGGAAGAAGAAACGCGTCAGCCGCCAGAAGCCGGGCGGGTCGGGCGCGACCGCATCAAACTTGTCTACCGGGGAGTTCATTTAATCGCTGAAATCCCCTACCAATTGGACTTCGCGCTCGAGCCGGACGCCGAAGCGTGCGAACACGCGCTCCTCGACGAGGCGGATCAGGTGGTAGATGTCTGCCGCGGTGGCCTGGGCCATGTTCAAAATGAAGCCGGCATGTTTGCGGCTGACCTCTGCGCCTCCGATGCGTTCGCCTTTCAGCCCGGTTTCTTCGATGAGGGCCCCGGCGTAGTAGCCCGGGGGGCGCTTGAACACGCTGCCGCAGGAGGCGTGTTCGAGGGGTTGCTTGCGGGCGCGCAACGCCAGGATTTCGTCGGCACGGGATCTGAGCGTTTGCGGGGACTCCGGCTGAAAGCGAAAGCGGGCCGAGGTGATGATCACCCGGTCCAAATCCGGTGCCCGGCGGTATGCGAAGGTGAGGTCTTGGCGTGAGGCCCGGAACGGGCGACCATCGGTGGTGAAGCCCGTCACTTCAAGGGTCAGCGACTCGATCTCTCGTCCGAAGGCACCCGCGTTCATCCGCAGAGCGCCGCCGAGGCCTCCGGGAATGCCTGCCAGGACCTCCATTCCTCCCAACCCCCTGCTCAGAGCGGCTCCGATTAGATCCATCAGCAGGGTGCCGGCTAGAGCGTCCGCTTCCAGATCTGCAAACTGCATCCCCTTGAGGTTCTCGCCGATGTAAAGGGTGACCCCCGGCCACCCGCGGTCGGACACGAGCACATTGGAGCCTCGGCCCAGCACGAAGAGGGGTGTGCCGGCCGCATGGACGATTTCCAAAACCCGCTGCACGCTCGAGGGGGACCGTGGCGCTACCCAGATGGATGTCGGTCCGCCGATGCCATAGGACGTATAGGGCGCCAGGGGCTTGCCGGTCTCAACGTCGCCTTCCACCACCGAAGCCAGGTGTGCGGCCAGTTCCTTGAGATCTTTCACCGTGGGGTGCGCCGTCATGGATCGATCATAGCCATAAAACCCACGCAAAAGCAATTCGCTCGCAAAATCCGCGCAATACCGGATCACGGCCTGAGACGCAGCTTTTCCATACTCTGCTAAAGTTGCTGCTTCAATATGCCGATATCACCTGAGAACCGGAGAACCCGAGCCGAGCAGCGCCGCATCGGCCGTCGGCTGGCCTTCGGTGGTCGGAGGAATGCTGTCAACGCAGAAGGGGAAAATCGATGCAAGCCGAGGAGTTTTTGAACGTCATCAACGAGTGCGACGTGCTGAGGGATGACATCGACGACGTCCGCGGGCGGGTTCAGCTGACCCGGGCCGAGGGCAACCGGCTCGATCAGGCCCTCACCCACGTGGACAAGGCCAAATCCATTCTTTCAGGTCTCTTTCCGTGCATCAAATCACTGGGCGAGGAGGTTCGCGAAGACCTGCAAGCCGAGCTGAGCGAAGTCGATTGAGGCTGAGTTGAGCGGATGGCGGATCGCTCAATTCAGATGTGCTCCGTCATACCGGCGGCCTTCTCTTCGTACGGCTGTTGACAGCCGCTGCCGGGGGGCCTAAAGTGGCGCAAGCTTTTCCGGAACCCGGCGCGGTCTCGGCCGGGCCTGCACCCTTAACCCCCCAAGCGAGAGGGAGCTGCCATGTGCCGCCGCTTGATCCGTTGGGCTGTAACCGGATGGGCCCTGTGGGTCCTGGGATGCGCGTGGACCAGTACCGGATGGCGCCATTTCCATGGGGATCTGGCCAGCGAGGGGTTCCTTAACGTCAAGAGCGGCTACGCCGTTTCACCCGCCTGGAGATCCGAGCCTTTCGCCATTACCAGCTCGTCTCCGGTGGTGGGGCGGGACGCCATCGGCGCCGAAGTGGTCTACATCGGGACCATGGATGCGCAGCTCGTGGCCCTGGATGCCGCCACCGGGGCGGTGCGCTGGAAGCGCTCTCTCGGGGCTGGCGAAGGCCGGAGCGGCATCGTTTCGTCGCCGACGGTCGGCGATGACGGCGGCATCCTCGTCCTCACCACCACCGAGCTTCCCGGCGGCCGCCTGCAGAGCTCCCTTCACAAGGTGGATTGGATGGGAAACCGGCGCTGGTCTCAGCCCTTGCCGGACGGTGGCATTTCCATGGGCTCACCGAAGGCCTTTGCCTTCGCCGGGCAGCCTCTGGCACTGGCGCAGTCGATGATCGGCGATCTGGAGGGCCTGCGGTCCGAGCTGGTGGTGGTGCGCGATGCCGGCACTCAGGCGGAGGTACTGAGCCGCGGGAGCCTCGGTGATTGCTCGGGCAGCCGCGCATCGTATGACCGCTTGCTCAGAACCTGGCGGGCGCTGGCCGACTGGCCGGCCAAGCCGGGCGGAAATCCGGCCGAGGTGGTGCTGGAGCCGTCGCCGGCGGCTCGATGGGACCGTTCGCGGCTGCTGATCGCCATGGCGGACAACCTGTGCCGCGTGGGAATCCTGGGATGGGACGGGCACAAGCTGTCCCTTCTGTGGGAAGCCAGCCATGCCGGGGATATTCTCACCTCACCCGTGCTCCTCTCCGACCATCACATGGTGTTCGGCCGCAGCGACGGAAAGCTTTTCGCTTACGACGCGGATACCGGTGTTAGAATGTGGGAATATGACGCCGGGGAGCCCATTCTATCTACTCCCTCGGGCTCGGCGGAGGGGATTGTCTATGCCGCGTCGAAAGAGCATCTGCATGCCGTGCGCGCCGGTGATGGTGGAGCCGTTCTCCAGTCCGGGGCCGCTCAGCGATTGAGAATCCCAGGACCCACCCTGTCTTCTCCAGTGGTAACCGCCGAATGCATCTATCTGCCGGCGCGCGAGATGCTCTCCGTATCCCACGACTTCAAGGTCCGCAGTCACAATACCACCTTTATGGGTAACGGGCTTTCCTCGCCGGCGGTGGGTGCCGACGGGTCGATCTACGTCGTAGCCGCGGATGGATCGATTTGGAAGTATAAAGGGGCGAACTGAGAAAGCCGCGACCCAGCTACGAGACTCCTGCCTTCATTCGAGAACCTTAGCAAGTTCCTCGCACCCGGAGACGGTCTTGACGCCCTTGGCCTTTTCGAAACTGATGCGGTGTGGCACTCGAGCTCCGGCGGCTGCGACCAGGTCGGCCGAGCCGATAACGGCGTAGACCTGGACCCCGCGCGACTGCAAGCTCTCCAGCGATGCCGCTCCGTGCCAGGGAATCACGATCGTAGGCGCCAGGCCCTCCTTCTCCAGTCCGATCCGCGATAAATCAGCTCCCAGGAAGCGATAGACGAAGATCAGCTGGAAGCGTTGGCGGAGGGAATCAAACGTCGTCCGGCAGCTCTCTCGCGCGTTGGGCAGAATCTGGATCTGCTTCAGCATGGTTTCCGACTCTACCAGTACAACGCGGTCGGTCTTCTCCAGTACCAGGAGCCGTCCCGAAGCGTCGTTGCCCTGGGACCGGGCTGCAATCTTGAAGAGCCCGGGGCGCTGGGGCGTCAGCTGAAGGTAACCATAGCCGTCGCCGCCGGTCATGATCCGTCCAAGGCGTTCCTCATCCAGCCAAAGGTCCACCAATCGGCCCCCGTCGGCCATGAAAAGCGTTGTCGTCCGCACCGCCAGCCGCACCGGCATTTCCACCGTCGTGACCCGGTCGTAAACCGTTACCTCCGAACGGCATGGCGCGGCCAGCGGGCCTAGCAGGCCGAAAAAAACCATTCCCGCTAGATATAAGCTGCGTAAGGGATTTGACATGGTGAGCACCTCGCACGCCGGCCCTGCCGCGAGGCAGGCTGC
>JBLMXM010000196.1:0-9911 GCA_050257775.1 Hyphomicrobiales bacterium | reverse complement strand
CACCAGGCGCAACAGAAGGGACCGATCATGTGCGGAGAATGCCACGTCCGGCAATAGACCGCACTCCATCAGAAGCTTATCATCTGCGAGGCCGACCATGCCAAAGAAAATCCTGATCATCGACGACGACCCCGTCATCGTCAAGTATCTGCAGGCCGTGTTCAGCGACAACGGCTATTCCACCTGCGTGGCTACGAGCAGCATGGAAGGAATGGAAGTGGTCCGGAAGGAAAAGCCGGATCTCATTACGCTGGACCTGCAAATGCCCGGCGAATGGGGGCCCCGGTTCTATCGCAAGCTGCGCCAGGACAAGGATCTGCGGCACACCCCGGTCATCGTCATCAGCGGCATCGATGGAGATCATGCCGTCAAGGACGCCGTGGCGTTCGTGAAGAAGCCCTTCGATCCGGAGAAACTCGTGGGCATCGTCAAGAACACGATCGGCTGAGGGCATATCGGATTTTTGCCCACTGCTATAAGTCGACTCTCCCAAAGGCTTCTGCTTCTTGCTCATAGTTCATTAGTCGTTGACGACCCGGCCGGCAGGCGGATGATCATGGTCGTGCCTTCCCCTGGGCGGCTCTTGACCTCGATCGTTCCCTGGTGCTGGTCCACGATGCGCTTAGTCATCATCAGGCCGATGCCCGTGCCTTCGGTCCCCTTGGTGCTGAAAAAACTCTGGAAGATCCGCTGCTGCAAGCCGGCGTCCATGCCGCATCCGTTGTCGCAGACCTGAAATTCAACCCCACCTTCTTTCCCCGCGAGCGTGCGCAAGCTCACCCGCTTGTCGCGGCCGCCGGCGGCGTTGTCGCGGCAGGCATCGATCGCGTTGCCGACGAGATTCATCAGGCAGCGCTGAATGCCGTCCGGGTCCAGCACCACCGGTTGCAGGCCGGAACCCAGGTCGGCGTCCAACTGAATGCCTTCCTCCCGCGCTTTGGCTCCCATCAGGCGCAGCACCTCGGTCGCCGGCCGGTTCGGATCACACCGGCTGAGCTGGACTTTGGCATACTTGCCGTAGTGCAGGAGGTCCAGGGAGAGATTCTTGATCTTCTCCAGGTTGCTTTCCACCATGCGCCACCCCTGCAGGATGTACTCCTTCTCATCCAGCTCGATCCCCTTACCCAGGACGAAGATACTGCCCTTGAGTGAATTGGCGATGTTCTTGATCGTATGGGAGAGCTCAGCCACCGTCTGGCCCACCGCGGCCATGCGCTCCGCCTCGACCAGCTTGCGCGCTTTCTCATCCACCAGCCGTTCCAGGTTTTCGGTGTACTCCCGGAGCTGGCGCCGCATGACGATGCGCTCGCGGGCCCGCTTCAAGGCGATTTCGAGAACCTCGTCGTTGATGGGCTTGGTGACGAAATCGGTGGCCTCGTATTTGAGGCTCTTGATAGCCAGATCCATGTCCCCGTGGCCGGTGAACATGATTACTTCGGTGTCGGGGCTTTCGGCCTTGATGTGCTGCAAGAGCTCGATGCCGTCCATGTCCGGCATCTTGATGTCGGTCAGCACGATCGGCGGCCGCAGCTCCCGGAATTTGCGCAGGGCTTCTTCTCCGTTTTCGGCGGTTAACACCGTGTAGCCGCTATCCGCCAGAAAGATGCCGAGCACCTTCCGGATGCCGGCCTCATCGTCAACCAGTAGGATGCGCTTGTCCATGCCCCTCTGCGATATGACGTCATCGTCATTCGACGGCCGGGAAGTTCATAATGAAGGCTGCGCCCTCCCCTGGCCGTGAAACCGCCTGTATCGTTCCCCCGAAATCCTGGACGATCTGGTAGCTGATGGAAAGCCCCAGGCCGGTTCCCTTGCCGACATCCTTGGTCGTGAAAAACGGCTCGAATATTTTTCCGATGACTTCCTCGGGGATGCCCATTCCGGTGTCGCGGATTTCCACCTGAATTGTGTGATCACGGCAGCGGCTGGTCAGGAAAATTTTCTTTTCCCCCTTCTGTTCAGCCTTCGCCTGAACCTTGTCCTCGATGGCATCGCGGGCATTGATCAGTAGATTGATGAAGACCTGCTCCAAGCGATTGGCATCGGCCTGGACGGGCGGCAAGTCATGGGCCAGGTCCCACAAGAGGTCTATCCCGCGCGCTTTCAGCTGCTGGCTGAAGATCTCGGAGGCTTTCTTCAGGACGTCATTAACGGAGATGGGATCAAGCTTGCGGTCGCTCTTGCGGCCGAACTCCCGCATGTGGTTAATGATCCGGCTGGCCCGGTCGACATGGCTGTCGATCTCCTCGGCCATAGTGGACAGCAGGTCCGGCTGGATGGGCTCGTGGTTTCTCACCTTCTTGATGAAAAATCGGCTGGCGGTCTTGATCACCGCCAGCGGCTGATTCAGCTCGTGGGCGACACCGGTGGCCATCTCGCCCAGGGTGGCCATCTTGCTGGCCTGAATCAGCTGCTGCTCGGCCTCGAGGCGCTTGGTGATGTCGCTGGTGGTCACCAGCAAAGCGCGCCGGCCGGGGTATTCCACCGGCGAGATCCACATGTCCACATACAGTGTGCGGCCGTCCTTATAAGTTTGCTTGGCCTGGTGGATGACGCTCGCTCGCACCACCTCGGCGGCATACCGCGGCTGCTCCTCCCTGGGGAACAGTTCCACGAAGGACCGGTGGAGAATTTCGTTTTTCTCGTACCCGTAAACCGTCTGGACGGCATCATTGCAATCGCGGATTTCCAGGGACTCGGCGTCCATCACGAACACCGGGTTGGGGATATTGTTGAAGATTTCGTGGTACTTCCGCTCCGACCGTTCGAGCATCTTCTCGAGTTGCTTGAGGTGCGTGATGTCGAGGTTGACTTCCATGGCGGCCACCACCTCGCCTTCGGCGTTGCGGATCGGCGAAGTTTTCACCAGCCAGTAGGCCGGCGAGCCATCCTTGCCGATGCCGGCCTCTTCGCTGTAATGGCTCTGCCCGTCCTGGAAGGTCTTTTCGACCGGGCAGTTGATGCACTTGGTGCTTCGGCCTTTGTAAGCCGAATAGCAGAAATCCCCCGGCCGGGGCTCGAAGAGCTCGTTGAACTCCCGGTTGTACTGCAGCAGGCGGTAGTTGCGGTCCTGGACGGTGATGAGGCACGGCACATTGTTGAAGAGATCCAAGTACTCGTCGCGTTGCCGGTTCAGCTCGGTCTGCTTCTCCCCGATTTCCTGGCACATGAAGTTCATCGCTGCGGCGAGCTGGCCCATTTCGTCCGGGTGAGCGATTTCCACGCGGGTGTGATAATTTCCGCGCGAGACGGACTCCGTTCCGGCGATAAGCTTTCGGATGGGGCGGTTGACGAAAAACAGGACAAAAACGAAGATGATCGCCGAGGTCACCAGAAAGGCCGCCAGAGCCAGGCCGATGACCCCCTTCTCCATGAAGTGGATTTCGGTAACCGTGTCGGCCAGCGACACCACGACATCCAGCGCTCCGAGAACTTTCTTATCCGGTTGATGAAAATGGCAGTCGCCGGTGGAGCATCCGGGCTCGTTGAAGATCGGCGTGATGATGCCCAACAGGGGGGGGCCGGAGCCGGAACGAAAATACCGCGTCCGCTCGGAGAGGTCCACATCCACCCGCGGGGGCTCGGAGTGGTGGCAGATGTGGCAGGCTTCGGATTTGATGTTAGTGATCTGGTCCACCTCTTCAGGGCGGTTGGAAAACTTGATGGCCCCCTCCTTGTTGTAGATCCGGATATTCTGAATCTGCTCCAGGCGGGCGATATTGTTGATGATGTGGTTGATGTCGTCGCGGGAGTTCAGCTTCATGGCGTAGTGGGTGCCGAGCTTGATCGTGTTGCTGAGCCTCTCGGTCTGTGAGACGATTTGCTTTTCCAAGTTCTTTTTCTGATAGGCGATGCTGAAATAGGACCAGGTGGAAATCGTCATCAGGAGAATGACTCCCACGCTGAGAATCAGTTTGGAACTCAAACTGCGCCGGATTTTGGAGATCAGGTTGGCCATGAGGCGTCAGGGAGTTGGGTGCGCTGCACGAATTTTCACGTTCAGAAGTCCGATCGTCCGAACGATCGCCACCCGGAGCCGAAGCAGAGAAACGCGCAGGGATCGGTGGTCAGTGGATGGGTAAACGGCCTCCGTCCGCGACGGATCTTCCGTTGGACGTTAATCTTACGATTTGAGCATACCGGAAATTACAGAAGATGGCAACCGGCGGGACTCATCACCGGTCAAGCTGGGGCATGGCCCGCCGGCGGCCGCGGACCTCCGCCCGGCCGGGTCCGGGGCCAATGGATTCGAAAACATGAACCTCGACCGGGTTCGGAATCGACGTCGATGGAGCCTCCGTGCTGCCGGATCACCTGTCGGGTGATGAATAGGCCCAGGCCCGTGCCGGCCTTGCCCTTGGATGAGAAGAAAAGGTCAAAGATATTCTTCCGGGTATCGGCGGTCATGCCCACTCCGTCATCCTCGATCTCGAAGGTCACGCTGCCGCCGTCGCCGCGGGTGCGAAAGCAGATCCGGTGCGAGGGCCGGCTCCGGTCCTCAACACAAGCGTCCACGGCATTTTCAAGAATGTTCAACACGGCCGGTACGGCAATGCCCTCGTCCACCTCGAATTCGCCCGAGTCAGCGGGGATTTCCGTCATCAGCTCGATCGGATAACGCTGAATCTTCGGAGAAGCCAACGCCAGCACCCCCTCGACGAAATCCTTCACCTTGACCCGCTTCGCCTCCAGCGGGCGCTCCTTGGCGAAATAAAGCACATCCAGAACCACCCGGCGCACCCGCTCGACCATCTCCTTGACGGTGTCCAGCCCCTCCTGCGCCTGGTCCGGCCGGTTTTTCCGTAGCGCCGATTCCGCGAGATACACCCCGGCATCCAGGCCGGTGAGAATCCCTTTCACCCCGTGAGACACCGAGCTCAACATCAGGCCCAGGGATGTAAGCCGATCCTGGGTCGCCTGCAATTCCTGGCGAAGCCGCTCCATCTCGGAAACATCGACGGCAAACTCAAGCACCAGCTCCAGCTCACCTCGGCTGTCGCGGATCGGCACGGTGTGCACCATGGCCGGCCACCGGCGACCGTCGTGATAAACGATCGTTTCCTGGCGGCGTTGACCTTGACCGGAGGCGAAGGTCCGGTCGACCGGGCACGTAAAGGCCGGATCATTCCGGTCCCCGTAAATGTCCCAGCTGCGTCCGCCGACCCGGTCGCCCAGCCGGTCCCGGTACACGGGGTTGACGGCCAGCACCCTGAGCTTCCGGTCGTGAATCGAAACGAAGCAGGGCATCTCATTGAAGAACCGGATTCCCCCTTCGACCTCCCCGGCCATATTCCGGAAAGCGGAAGAAATTCCTTCAATCGCCTGCCCGATGGCGGCCAGCCTCTCGGTCTCGACCAGACGAGCAGCCTGCTCCTGCACCCGGTTCTCCAGGTTTTCGGTGTACTCCCGCAGTTGCCGGCGCATGGCGATGCGTTCTTGGGCGCGCTTGAGCGCGATGGCCAGCACATCGTCGTTGATGGGCTTGGTGACGAAATCCGTCGCCTCAAGCTTGAGGCTCTCGATGGCCAGGTCCATGTCGCCGTGGCCGGTGATCATGATGACTTCGGTCTCGGGGCGTTCGGATTTGATCGTACGGAGGAGTTCGATGCCGTCGACGCCGGGCATCCGCAGGTCGGTCAGAACGATGGACGGCTGCGCGTCTCGAAAAATCTCGAGCGCCTGAAGCCCGTTCTCGGCAGTCAGCACCTCGAACCCGCTGTCGGCCAGGTAAATCCCGAGCACCTTGCGGATGCCTTCTTCATCATCGGCCAGCAGCAGCTTCTGATCCATGGCGGATTTCCGGTAATAGGGGGGCGTTGAGAGGGCTGCCTGCACGCATTATTAACCTATCCGCGTGGATGCGGCAAGCAGTTATTACTCCGGCAACTAGACCTACCAACGCATGTTCAGGTTCAGGCGAAGCGGGATGCGCGCCGCAGCGAGCCGCAGCCAATGTTTCCAGTGACTCTGCCACGCCCCCCAGCCGTCTAGAGGGTACCGCAGACAGGCAGAGACGGTCGGCTGCTCCGTGGGGTTGGTCCTCTGGGGCTGCCCGGGTCAATATGGAGCGGGCTGGCTGCCGTACGCTGGTGAGTTGAATGGATGGCTGCGGCTCGCTGCGGCGCGCACCCCGCTCCGCCTGCTCGGGAGATCCCGGAATTTGGCATCTTCATTGTCGCAGCAACACTTTATTCGGAAGGCGGCTCCGCGACGTCGCGACGCAGGAGTCTTTCAATGGTTTCGACCAGCTTGGCCGGGTCGAGCGGTTTCTCCATGTAAGCATCCGGCGGGGGCAGGGTATCGTCCATCCGGATGTTGAGCATCTTCAGGTGGTGGGAGAAGGCCTTTGCGCTGACGCCGGTGAGCATGATGACCGGGATATGCTTCAGCCGCTCGTCCTTCTTGATTTCCTGGAACAGGGTAACCCCGCCGGCTTGCGGCATCATGACGTCCATGATGACCAGGTCCGGACTCGCGTCGCGCGCCTTCTGGATCCCTTCGATGGCGTTGCGGGCGGCAACAGGCTCATATCCCTCGGTTTTGAGCACCGTGGAGAGAAAAATCCGCATATCCAGCTCGTCGTCTACGAAGAGAATCTTTTTCTTCCCCACGGAACCTCTCTCCCGTCACACCAGCTCGGCCACCTTGTCCGGGTGGTTCACGCTGGCCACCGGGCACGAGGACCGCAGAACAATTTGTTCCACCGTGCTGCCGAGCTCGGCCTCTTCCGGATCGACCTCGCGCGCATGGTGGGCCATCACGATCAGGTCCGCCTGGCGATCGCGGGCAAACTTCAGGATCTCGACATAAGGGATGCCCTCCCAGACCTCGATGCTGTATTTGTCGTACCCCTTCAGCTTGGGGACCATGTGCTGCTCGATCCGCCTGCGGGCCTCCTTGATCCGCTGCTCGATGGTCATCTGACCGGCCGGCAGGGTCAGGCCCTCGGCCGTGATGTCGATGGAGTGGAAGATGTGCAGTTTGGCACCGACTTCTTTAGCAAGCTTAAAAGCCCATAGAAACGCCGATTCGGAGGCCTTTGAAAAATCAATGCCGACGACGATGTTGGAGAACAGCCTCCAGCAGGTCGTGCAGGGCCGGTTGACGATGACCACCGCGCAGCGGGCCGCCTTGGCGACCTTGCGCATGGTGCTGCCGGCGATAGACCGGTGCCGGGTGGCGGCAACCTCCTCATCGCGGGAATGGGCGCCCATGATGATCATGTCGACGTCCTCCTTGCGCGCCAACCGCAGGATTTCCCGGTGAGGCTCGCCGATGGCGGTCACAATGTGGGCGTTGCTGTCCTCGAGCAGCTTCCCGTAAGTGTTGTTCAACTCCTCTTTCACCCATTCGACGTAATCCTGGCTGGGGTCTTCCCGCTCGCCGGTGCGCACATCCGTGAATTGAAGATTGAAGCCGCGACCGGGAATGCCCAATACGTGCAGGATGAAAAGCTTGGCCTCCCACTTCAGCTCAAGGTCGAAAGCCACCTTGGCCGCATTGTCACAGACCGGAGAAGCGGTCGTCGCAAACAGCAGTTTTTTAAACATGTGTCATCTCCTTAAGGCGCACTCTTTTGGGCTGCGGTGAAAGCTCAACTGCCAGACGATCCCCTCGATAAACTCAAACAGGTTGAAAATGGTTTCGAATTCCAGTACGTCCACTTTATCGCCGAAAACGACGTGTTTCAGCTTTCCGATCCGCACCGGCATGTCCAGCAGATTCTCCAGGGGAAACGCCTTGATTTCACAAGTCTCCTTGCCGTCCACGCCGCAAAGCGTGTGATATATCTCCAGGCGCGGCTCGCCCGGGAACCCCATCATTTCAACCGTCTTGTAAAGTTCCAGGTGGCCGATGCCGGGCGCCTGGCATTCGCCGGGCGGACAGGCCCGGTAGAGCTGCATGCACTCGGGTAGAAACTCGTTCAGCTGGGCGAAAACCGGGTAGTGTTCGATCATCCGGAAGAAACTCCGCAGGGTGTAATCGGGCCCGAGCTCGACTTGGTGGCCGAGAAGCATAAGGGGGTCGGGAGCAGCCGAGGCATCGTCCTGCACCAGCATCCCGTCTGATTGGAGTATAACGGTGTTCATGAGAGGTTGGTGTTTTGTGTTTGGTGTTTGGCGTTAAGTGTCGGGTGGTGAGTGTTGGACATACAGTATCACTAGTTTACCATAGGTTAATCACATTCTAAACACTAAACACCAACCACTAGACACTAGTCGCTTCACTCGACCGGCTTCAAGTGCTCCGGCACCTCGACCATGCTGATCAACAGCGGCTTGAGGAAGCTCCAGCGGATGCCGATTTCGTAAACCTCTTGCAAATCCCGAATGGCGTCCCAGCAGTTGTGGCAGGGAGCCACCACCAGCTTGGCACCGGTGGCGAGGATCTGGTCCCGTTTGACCTTCAGTCCGATGTTGCGCTGTTCCCG
Organism: Hyphomicrobiales bacterium; assembly: GCA_050257775.1. GTDB lineage: Bacteria > Desulfobacterota > Desulfobacteria > Desulfobacterales > SpSt-501 > SpSt-501. The sequence continues at coordinate 1,480 of JBLMXM010000196.1, read as the reverse complement.
GTAACGGCCGATGCCGTTCAACCCGCCGCCGCCGCCGCAGCAGAAGTTGTGCTCGCGGCTGGGAGTCATTTCCCGGAAGTCCTCGGCGATCTGGCTCATGATGTACCGGGCGGCTTCCCACAGGCCGCCGTTGCGAATGTAGTTGCAGGAATCCTGGTAGGTGACCGGTTCCTTGATCTTCTTGGCCGGGTTGATCTTGAGCTTGCCGGTTCGAAGCGCCTCGGCCACCCACTCCACATAGTGGAGACTTTCGACCGGAGGCTTGCCGGTCGGGCGCCCCGCCCAGTAGGGGCCTTCGATGACCGTGGCCCGGTAGGCGTGGCCGCACTCGGTCACCACCATGCGTTTGGGTTTTAATCGATCGATAGCGGCATAAACGCTTTCCACCTGCAGCTTGCAGGCTTCCCAGTCACCCGCGAACATGGCCAGGCTCGTTTCCTCCCAGCCCTGGCTCGGCACGGTCCAGTTCTCGCCAGCAAGGTGGAATAGGATGGCGGCCTGGGCGATGTCCTCCGGATAGTGCTTGGGCTCCCGAGCATTGACGGTATAAATGATGTCGGCGTTCTCCTTGTCGACGGGGATCTCCAGCCCGGGCCAGTCGTCGGCATTTTCTTCGGCCATCCAGCTGCAGGTCTCGACCCAGTCTTCGGTGGTAACGTCCATCTGGGCCCGGAAGATGCGGTGCATGCCGGTGCCGATCTTCATCTCCCACGGGGTGAACCCCTGGGAGAAGAGCAGCCCGCGGGTGTAGCTGAACATGACCCCCGTGTCGATCCCCAGGGGGCAGTAGATCCCGCAGCGGGTGCAGCAGGTGCACTTGGAGAACGCCGTGTCCATGGCCATCTGCATGAACGCGTTGTCGACCTTGCCCTTGCGGCGGATCATCTCGCCGAGCGTGCTCTGGATCTTGTAGGACGGCACCTGCCGGGGGTCCTTGTTGTTGGCGAGATAATAAAAGCAGGTTTCGGCGCACAACCCGCAGTGCGTGCAGATGTCGAGCCAGGTGCGGGTGCGGGACTTACAGGTCTTCTGAATCAGGTCCCACAACGCCTTGGCATCGACGTCGAGGTTGTTCATCTCCTGGTAGTACTGCTTGCCGCTCTTGTCGGCCAGAAGCGCCTGCAGCTGCTCCAGGGTCGTCACCTTGTTCTTGTTGCAGAGAATTCCTTGAGGCATGATGTCTTCCTTTAAATGGCACCGTTCAGGGTCCTGCACGGCCGGGTTTGCCGGCCGGCAGTCGTTACCAGCTGATCCCGCTGCTTTTCATCCCGCCGCGCTTGATGCCGTAGTCCATTCCCAGCTGAGCCCGGGTCGCGAAAAACAGCACGAAATGCGACAGCTTGGTGAGCGGAATGGCGATCAGGAACAGCTCCCCGCAGAGCACGTGGACGATCAGCCACGGCTCGCTGTGGACGAAGGCATAGCGGGCGATCAGCCCCGTCACGAAGGGGGCCGCCGCGACCGCCAGCATCAGGTAGTC
>JBLMXM010000195.1:0-25771 GCA_050257775.1 Hyphomicrobiales bacterium | reverse complement strand
CGAGGCAGGAAGGCCCCTTGCAATCCGTTTATCGGCTCTTGGTGTTCAACCATGTCGAATCAGGCGAGGTCCCGGAGATCAGGAGGCAACAGGAGGGGCGGGAACGTTTCTGGGCCGGCGTCAGTCTTCTTTTCTCCTTTTTGGGTCTTATCTACCTCGGCATTCTGCTCTCGTCCTTCAAAGGGCGCGTCATGTGGCATTCTTCGGTCATGGTCTTCATCTTCTTCAGCTTCGGTGCCTGCTCCGGATCCGCATTCCTCATCCTCTTGACCCACCTCAAGAACGGGCTGGCCCATACCTCGGCCAAAGCACTTGTGGAGCAGCGTCGCTATCTGGCTGAATTCGGAATCATCCTCAAGTATTCCCTGGTGGCGCAGGCCGCAGTTTTTTTCATCTATTTCGTGCTTCTCCAGTACACCGGCGTCGGCGGCCGCCTGGCGAGCGAAGTCTTTTTCAGCGGTCCCCGGGCTTTTCAGTTCTGGTTTTTCCAGGTGGCGATCGGCCTCATCCTGCCGTTTGCGTTGATGCTCTTCAAGAAAATGCGTCAAAATGTGGTCGTGTCCTGTATCGCTTCCATAGCCGCTATGCTGGGCACACTATACGGGTGCGTGAATATCTTCATCGGCGGGCAACTCCTACCCATGACCCATTTCCAGTGGGAGCATTTGGCGCCGGAGCCGGGGAAGGTGGCTTTTGGCCTTATCGCGATGGCCGTCATGTTCGTTGTGTTTCTGGTCACTTACAAGGTCCTGCCTTACGAAAATATTGAAGCATAGGAGGGAGCATCCTCATGAGCATGAACCGAAGAAATTTTATCAAAGGAGCGATGGCGCTGTCCGGTATGTTGACGACGACCGGTTGCATGACGGAAGGCGGTAAGCCCAAGGAGTGGATCGCCGGCGCGCCGGAGCCGGATTCGGTCGAGGGGGCCAAGGTGGTGCGTACGGTGTGCCTGGGTTGCCACAGCAACTGCGGTCTGCAGGTGAAAGTGAAGGATGGTGTTGTGGTTAAAATTGACGGCAACCCGTATCATCCCAATTCGAATGAACCGCATATCCTTTACGCAACCGATCCAAAAGCAGCGGAGAAGGTGAACGGCACGGTCTGCGCAAAAGGCGGCGCGACCATGCAGACCATGTACAATCCCTATCGCATTCAGCACCCGCTCAAACGGGTCGGCCCACGCGGCTCGGGAAAGTGGAAGACGATCGCCTGGGACCAGGCCTATACGGAGATCATCGAAGGTGGAGACCTCTTCGGCGAAGGCCACGTGGATGGACTCAAGGCGATCCGCAACTTCGATCCCATTGATCCGCAGGCGCCGGAGCTCGGTCCCAAGGCCAACCAGTTATGCTTCATGGCGGGCCGCATCCAGCACGGTCGCAAGGAATTCACCGACCGCTGGTTCGAGGATTGCTTCGGTACGGTGAACCGCAGAAACGACCATACGTCCATTTGTGAAACCTCGCATCACGTAGGGCTGAGCCTCTGCTTCAAAGGCTCGACTCACATCAAGCCGGACATCATGTCCACCGAATACATCCTCTTTTTCGGCACCACGCCCTATGAAGCCAATTTCCCCATGCAAGCCCTGGCCCGCAAGCTGAATTTTTTCAGGGAACGGGGAGGCACCCTGGTCATCGTGGACCCCAGGTTTTCCAATTCGGCGTCCAAGGCGGCTCGTTGGATACCCATACTCCCTGGAACGGATGCCGCGTTCGCTTTGGGTATGATGCGCTGGATGATGGATCACGAGCGGGTGGATCTCCAATATCTATCCTATCCTAATGCAGCTGCCGCTAAAGAAGGAGCTGGACACCTCACCTGGTCCAACGCGACGTATCTGGTCCGGGAAGATAACCGGAAATTGCTGCGGGACGGCGATGCTTTTCTGGTGATGCAGGGGGGCATCCCGACGCCGGCGGAGAAGGCCAAAAGCGCCGACCTGCTGGTCGAGACCACTCTGAACGGGGTCAGAGTGCAGAGCGTATATAAGCTCCTCAAAGACCGGGTAATGGAACGCACGGTCAAGGAATATGCCACCATTTGCGGCGTGGATGCTTCCATGGTTGAGCGCGAAGCGGATGAGTTCAGCTCCCATTCCCGCAAGGCGGTGGCCGATTTCTACCGCGGCGCTGTACAGCACACTAACGGGACTTACACCGCACGCACTCTGGCGTGTCTGAACTTTCTCATCGGAAACGTTTCTTGGCGCGGTGGCTGCGAGGCCCATGGCGGCAGCCACTGGCACGAAATGGGAGGCGGGCCGGGAAATCCCTATAATCTTGGCAAGAAGGAGGAGTTCGTCCCCGGCAAGGTCAAGGCGGCCGGCATGCCCATCGAGCGGCATAAGAAGCGTTACGAGGAGACCACTGAATTCAAGAATAACGGCTACCCGGCTAAACGGCCCTGGTTTCCTTTCGCCAACGATCACGTTTACCAGGAAGTCTTCCCCAGCATTGCCGCTCAGTACCCTTATCAGATCAAGTGCCTGATTACCCACTGGAACAACGTCGTCTATTCGGCCCCAAGCGGCATTCATCAGATCGAAGCGGTTAAGAACCCCAAAGTGCTTCCTCTTTTTATTGCCACCGATATCGTCATGGGCGAGACCTCTTCTCTGGCGGACTATATCCTGCCATGCCGCCACTTCTTGGAGGACTATGCCATGCCGCATGTAGCCCCGACCATTCTCACCACGACGAGCGGCGTTCGCCAGCCCGTGGTGGAAGGGGTCTTTAAGGATACCAAGCAACTGGAGCAGATCTTCATCGACATCGGGTTGAAGATGGGACTGCCCGGTGTCGGCAAGGACGGACTGGGCAAGGGGCGCGACCTATTGACCACCTGGGACTGGTACAAGCTGATGGTGGCCAATATTGCCTATGGCGATAAGGAAAACGATGCGGTCCCGGGAGCTACTGAGGAAGAGAAGGTCCGGTATGTGCTGGAGCGGGGCGGCCGCTTCGAGGATTACGGCAAAGCCTACAAAGGGCTATATACGAACCATTCCTACAAAGGACCGTGTTTCATTTACAACGAGGACATGGCCTTCACCAAGGACTCCATGACGGGTCAAAACTACGACGGCCTGCCTTTCTATGAGCCGATCAGAGACTGCCTGGGAAGGCCCTTGGACGCCAAAGGCTCCGAGTATCCTTTCCACATCATCACCTATCATCCCGTTTATCACGCCCAGGCTCGCACCGCGGTCAGCACTTGGCTGATGGGAGTCACACCGGAGGAGGTGATCCAGATCAACGCGGCCGATGCGGCGCGTCTCGGCATCAAGCACGGCGACATGGTGCGCATCTATTCCGAAAGCTACAAGGAGGGGGTGCGGGGCAAGGCATGGGTGATGGAGGGGATGCGTCCCGGTATAGTCTGCATTCCTCATTCGCTGGGCCATTGGCAATACGGCAGTCGCTCCTTCGACGTGGATGGGCAGAAGAGCGCTGCCGCGGCCTGGATCGGCCGCGGGTGCTCCGCCAATCCGGTGATGCAGCTTGATCCTCATCTAAAAGACGTTTGTTTGCAGGACCCCATTGGGGGGAGCGCTTCTTTCTATGATTCACGAGTCGCCATAGAGAAGATTTAAGGGCTGCCAGCCTGCAGGAGGTTTGGGGTGATGGAAGATCAGGTAAATCGAATGGAAAAAGCGCGCGCACAGGTGTACGAGTTTTTTTCCGCCGTCTTTTTGAACCCGCCCACTGCCGAAATGCTGGCCGGAGTACTCGGCGAAGATGGAGTTGGTATCTGGGAGGCCATGTTCCCGCAACAACCGGCCGGTGACCGACTGCGAGCGCTCTCCCAAGCCTACGCGCAGGGCGAGTGGCAAGCAGAGGACTTCTTGCTCGACTACGAAGCCTTATTCCGCGTTCCCGGCGACAGTTACGTCCACCCATTCGAGTCGGTGTATCGGCAGAAAGGCTTCTGCTCAGGCGAAGCGAAGGGCTGTGCGGTATTGGCGGAACAGGCCCGGGAAGTTGCGCGTATCTATTGTGATCAGGGCCTGGCCCCCCGGGAAGGATTCACAGAGCTTCCTGACCATTTAGGCGTCGAGCTGGAACTCATGGCTGTTCTGTGCCGGAGAACCGCCAAGGCCCTGGAAGAAGAAAACCGGCGCGGTGCTGAGCGATTATCGTCTCAGCAGCGTGCTTTTCTATCAGAGCATCTGCTTAAATGGGGTCCCGATTGCCTGAACAAGGTTCGTGAGAAAGGGCAGACTCCTCTCTATGCCTGTCTGGCTGACCTGCTGAGGGCTTTTCTGGAGAAAGAATATGCTTGATTTTAAAACCTTACTGACATCTTCGGCCGAGGCCCACGGCCACCTCTGTCCGGGGCAGGTGGTGGGCGTGCGCATGGCCATGTTGGGCTGCCGGTTGATCGGCCTAGACGAGCCGACCCGACGCGACCAGATCAAGAAGCTGATCGTCTATGTCGAGATGGACCGCTGCACGGCCGACGCGGTGGCCCATGTGACCGGGGTCAAGCTGGGCCGTCGCAGCCTCAAGTTTGCGGACTACGGCATCATGGCGGCGACTTTCCTGAACCTGGAGACCGGCAAGGCGTTCCGAGTGGTTTCCACCGAGGAGGCGCGCGATCTCGCGGCCGTTTATGCCCCGGAGATGAGCGGCAAGTCCCAACAGCAGCTCACGGCATACTGCCGCATGCCGGACAGCGTTCTGTTCCGGGTCCAGCAGGTGAAGGTCCCAATCAAACCGGTCGACCTGCCCGGTCCAACTCAGCGCAAAGTCACCTGCCACCAGTGCGGGCAGGTCGTCAGAGACGGCCGCGAGGTGATCCGCGACGGCGGATATGTCTGCCGGCCGTGCGCGGAGGGCGTTTATTTCTCAAATCCCAGGGAGATCACATGGGCGGACATGAACTGGGCGCCCGGCGAGGCGCCGGAGCTGGTTGCTCCGCATGATCACGGGCATCATTACGAAAAACCCGGCAAACGGCGCGCGGAAGTGATTGCACTGCGCTGATTGAAGGCACATCAGAAAGGTACGACAGACATGTTGAAAAAAATAAACTTGCAGGATGCGGTGGGGACTAAGCTAGCGCACGACATCACTGAGATCCGGCCCGGGGAGTTCAAGGGAGCGGCCTTCCGCAAGGGGCACACGGTGTGCAACGAGGATATATGCCACCTGCAGAAACTGGGCAAGAACCACCTTTACGTTATCGACCTCGCCGAGGATGAGATCCATGAAAATGAGGCCGCCGCGATCCTGGCGGGTGCCCTGGCCGGCGAGGGAGTGGCCTGGGAGAATAACCCCAGAGAAGGCAAGATCGGCTTGACGGCAGCTATCGACGGGCTTCTGCAGGTTAACGCGGCTGCCCTGGCAGCTTTCAACATGGTGGAGGAGGTGATGTGCGCGACCCTCCACACCCACACCCTGGTCAAGAAAGGCAAGCTGGTGGCGGCCACGCGGGCCATTCCGCTGGTAATGAAGCGCGCACCTATCGAGCGCGCCGCGGTCATCGCCCGCCAGAACAGCGGGGTGCTGTCTGTGCGCGCTCTTCGAAAGGCTAAAGCCGGCATCGTGGTGACCGGCAGCGAGGTCTATCACGGCTTGATCCAGGACCGTTTCGCGCCGATTTTGACCGAAAAGATTACCACGCTGGGCTCGGAGGTGGCCGGGGTGGCCTTCGCGCCGGACGACGCCGACCTCATCCGGCAGGCCATTGTGTTGCATCTGGAAAAGGGGTGCGACTTGATCCTTTTAAGCGGCGGGATGAGCGTCGACCCGGACGACGTCACCCGCCTGGCGATCCGGCAGGCGGGCGCGACTGAAATGCATTACGGGGCTTCCGCTTTGCCCGGCGCCATGTTCCTGGTAGCCTTGATCGGCGATGTGCCGCTGCTGGGTGTTCCGGCCTGCGGGTTGTATCATCGCACCACGGTGCTTGACTTGGTGCTGCCGCGGATTCTGGCCGGCGAGCGGATCGGCAAGAAGGAGCTCGCATTTTTCGGCCATGGCGGCCTCTGCCAAGATTGCCGGGAGTGCGTGTTCCCAAACTGTGCGTTCGGGAAAGGGTCTTGAAGTCAGCGTAATTCTGAAGACAGTCGGCGAGCCTGGTTGGTTTCCTGCGGCCAGGCTCCTTTTATTTGATCCTCTGCTGTCGAAGTCCTCGCGTTTGACGACCCGTCTACAGATACTCCTCCGCAACAAGCATTTTGAGGAATCTTGACTTTAACTATCACAATGTAGTACAAGATTTTAGTGCGGATAGCTGCTGTTTTCCGGTTATTGCCGGCTCCAGGGTTCAATCGGCGTTGCCTGCCTAGAGCGGGTGATTCCACCCGAAAACACCACGCCATCGGCCTGCCAGGGCGTTGGTCAACTACCGGTACTCACCAGCGATGCTTATCTTAATGGCGTCATTTCACGGTTTGCGGCCGCCACGGAGAAATTGACGTGTTGGCGACTCTTGAATTAGAATCCTTTTCTTCGGATTTTAAGGAGCCCTCGGTATGGATGCGACGATTCCAGTGAACCTCCCCGTGCGCCTGCAGCCGAAACCCCGATACCTGGTTGATTTCGGAACCCACGCAGATATGGCGCTGTGCTGGACCTGCAGCACCTGCGACACGGAATGCCCGGTCAACATCGCCACCAACCGGCTTCGGCCCCAAAAGCTTCTGCATTTGGCCAACCTGGGGTTCCTGGACGAACTCATCACCCGGCCGGATGTCTGGTACTGCCTGACCTGCCGGAAATGCAACCGGGTGTGCCCCAACCAAGTGAAGCCTGAGAGCGTGATTCAGTTTGCCCGAAAAGAGTCCCTGCGCCGCAACGTGATGCCGCACAACGTCTTTCAGAAGTACCAGCGCCTGTTCCAGCGATTTCAGAGGGTGCGCTGGCGGGCGGTTGAGGCCTGTTATCGGGGCGAGCTGGAAGCCCTCTCAGATTCCCAGTGGAAGACCTGGCTGGATACGCCCGTCAAGGATCCGGTCAGGCCGATCGTCTACCATGAACTTTTCAACGGGTCCCCCTCGTTTCGGCATTCGGCCGATGATGCAAAGCTGGCCAGCTGCTTCACCTGCGGTGAATGCAGCAGCGCCTGCCCGGTTTCGGGTGAACGCAGCGCGTTCGATCCGCGGTGCCTGTTTCGGGCGATCAATCTGGGCTTGCAGGAAGAGCTCCTGCATTCCCCCTCCATCTGGCTGTGCATCGGCTGCGGCCGGTGCACCGAGGCCTGCAGCCAGTTGGTGGACGGCCGTGCGATGATCGCAGCGCTCCAGGAGCAAGCGCTGGCGACCGGAGCCGTGGACGCGGACTTTGGCTGGCGCCTGACCCGGGCAAACAAAATAATCTTTCCCCGGCTGTTGGAAAGTATCGACGAGCTCCTATCCTTGACCGGCATACGGGCGGATCTTACTGTTGCGGCCGACTGTATCGAACACCTTGGCGGTCCCCAGCACGGCAGCTGCGCGAGGGCGGCGGAGACAGCGATATGCTGATCGACTTTCTTTTCGCGCATGGTAGGCTATATTAAGGAGTTGATCACATGGCTCTTCCCAACGGTTCTACGATTCGTTTGAATAACCTTGACTTGAAGTTCTCCAAGGAGATCAAACGACTGGCCGGCACGGACTTTCATACCTGCCTGCAATGCCGCAGTTGCAGCAGCGGCTGTCCGTTCAGCGATTACATGGATTACATGCCCAATGGAGTCATGCGCCTGGTTCAGCTGGGGCTGAAGACCGAGGCCTTGGGCTGCAACACCATTTGGATATGTGTCGGCTGCCACACCTGCTCCATCCAATGCCCCGTCGCCATCGACATCGCGGCGGTGATGGACGCCCTGCGCGAAACCGCGCTGGCCGAAAAAGCCGACGTGCTCGAGCCGGACATCCTGAATTTTCACCGGGAGGTGCTTAACTCCATCGAACGCTACGGCAGGACTCACAAGCTGGAGATCATGCTGCGCTACAAGCTCAAGAAACTCGACCTGCTGAGCGATTTGAACGTCGGGGTTCGCATGCTCGCCAAACGCAAACTGGATTTGACTCCTTCCCGGGTGGAGCGAATCGGCGAGGTGAAAAAGCTGTTTCAGGAATAACCATGCCGGACAACAAAATCTTCGATTTCTCATACTTCCCCGGGTGTTCCCTCGCCACGACCGCCAAGGAAAACAACCAGTCGCTGATCGAGTGCTGCCGCAAGATGGGCATCAACTTGATCGAGCTGCCCGATTGGAACTGCTGCGGCAGTTCCTCGGCCCACAGCATCAACCAGCAGTTGGCGTTCGACCTGGCCAGCCGCAACCTCTCGCTGGCGCCGCCGGGCCGTCCCCTTGTGGCAGCCTGTCCGAGTTGTACCCTGAAACTGAAGCACGCCCAGCATCGCCTGCGTCACGACGCGGCCGCTCGGGACAGGTATCGGCAGTTGTGGGGCCGCCCCTTCGATCCGGACTTGCGCATCAGGCATTTTTTCGGACCGCTGGCGGAAGTGGACCTGGGTCACCTGTTGTCGGTGAACGGTCATCTCCAGATCGATCTGGCCTTTGCCCCTTACTATGGCTGCATGCTCAACCGCCCTTACGAGCTGCGCGCCGGCACCAACTATTACGGAATTCTGGAGAAAACACTGGCCCAGATCGGCCTCAAGCCCGTGCAATGGGCTTACGGCTCGCAGTGCTGCGGCACCTTTCTCACCGTGGCGAGGCCGGATATCGTGACGCCCAAGGTGAACGCCATCATGCAGGGGGCCGCCGAGAGCGGTGCGGAATGCATTGTCACCGCCTGCGCCATGTGCCACATGAATCTGGAAGTTCGCTGCACGCTGAAACGGCCGATCCCGATTTTTCACTTCTCGGAAATACTTTCCCTCGCCTTTGGGGCCCCCAACCACGACGAGTGGTTCTCGCGGCACCTGATCGACCCCCGGCCGCTTCTTAAAAGCAAGGGATTGACGGCTTAATGGCTGATAAGGAAGCGGATTTCCGTTATGTGAGGTGAGCTTCGTCCAGCACCCGGCGGACGTCGGCCAGGCATCAGGTGCCCTTGGGGTTCTTGACGGCGCATTGGCAGGAGCCGAGGCGTTTGGCCGCGATGATTTTTTCCAGGATTAGCGAACGGCCGTTGCGTCGAGCATCTTCTTCGATGGCGCCTCGTGAGTGGTTGAAGCAATGGCAGATGATTTCGGAAGATCGTTTAAGCATGCGTCTATGCCCTATATAGGAGCCGCCAATTGGAGCAGCTGAACCTCGATAACTTCGCCTGCGGGAATCTCATCACGATCCTCAGGGATGACGATCAGCGCGTCTTTTTCAGCCATGGACCTGAGGCGGCTTTTCAGGCGCGCGGGCGATACCCAAAGCTCCCCATCCGCTCTCTGCAGACGTGCGTGAATAAACTCCGTCCACTCTCGCTCTCCGGTCACCGCCGATGCCAGACGGGCGGGCACCAGAGGGAAGATCTTGGGGCCGGCCCCCTTCATTTTCATGAGCGCCGGCAGCGCCAGCTGCAGGAAGGCCATCTCGTTGGACGGCGGTCCTCCGGGCAAAACGAAAAACGGCTTGCCGTTAAGAAGCCCAAAGCCCACGGGTTTGCCCGGGCCCATGCGCACGCGACGATAGATTCCCATCCAACCCAAATCCGCCGCCACCTGCAGGATCAGGTCCTTCTCGCTGCCCCATGCGCCGCCGCTGGTGATGAACACATCGGTTCGATCCAGGCGGTCTTGGATGGCGGCATGGATGTCATCCCGGCGGTCTCCGATGATGGCATTCTCAAACGGTATTCTATGGAGGGCCAGCCAGGAGCAGATTTCAACCATGTTACTGGCGTATAATTTCCCATCGGGCAGTGGGTCGCCGGGCGCCACCACCTCATCGCCCGTGGCGATGACGGCGGTGCGGGGCAGCCGGTGAACCCGAACGGTGCCATGACCCGCGGCCGCAATCAAGCCGAGCAGCGCAGGGGTCAATATCCCACCGTGGGCAGCCATGATCTCGCCGGTTCGCACGTCGGTGCCGCGTTGCAAAATGTTGCGGCCTGGCTCGGCCGTGTTGAAGCAGGCCAAGGTTTCACCCTCTAACCGACAGAACTCCTCCGAGACCACGGCCCCAGCCCCCTCGGGGATCAGTGCGCCCGTTGTGACCCGGATCGCTTGGCCCCGGTGAATATCCATCGGCCGCAGGTCGCCCGCGCCCATGCGTCCGACCAGTTTCAGGTGTACCGGTGATGCAGAGGACGCTTCCTTGAGATCTTCCGGGTGCACGGCATAGCCGTCCTTAAGGGAAGTGCTGACGGAAGGGCTGTCGACCTTCGCGCCCACATCATCGGCCAAGATACGTCCGACCGCATCGAGCAAAAGAAGCTCCTCAGGATCGCTGGCAGCGACATTGGATAGAGTGAGTTCAAGCGCTTCCGTGAATCCGATGAATGATTTCATGCTGAATCGCGGCAAGATGCCGCCCCCGCAGAATAGAAAATCGACTTCACTCGAAGAGATTGTTGTGCTATAGCCCGGCGTCGTATCAAAAGGCAAGCCATTCCGCGGAAAGGTTCCCGGTAACCAACAGGGTCTGGTGTGAGCTGATTCCAGGTGCAATGTTCATGTGGGGGATCCGCTTAATGGCCGCCGCCGGAAGTCGTTCCCGCAAGTGAAGCATTCGACCAACTCCCTTCGGCTTGACATTGAAGCAGTATTGCGGTTGAATTCTATATACGATACCGATCGATACACCCAGAGGATGCACGGGCAATTAGGGCTGAATTCAATCGACGTTCAGGAGGATTGAGATGCTACTTAGAGTCTTTAGGCTGAAATCTGCTGCGGTGTTCATGACGACATTGATGTTCATGATGGCAGTTCCCTGCCAGGCGGTCAAAGCTGCCTTGGTACCCACAGAGGAGGCCATCGAAGCGCACTCGGCTCAGGAGGCGCGTGAGGTGATTCACCGCCTGCTCGCGCGAGATGAAGTACAAAACCAGCTGAAGCTTCACGGGATAGATCCTGCCGAAGCCCGGGCACGGGTCGACAGCCTGTCGGATGCCGAGGCGATCGAGGTGGCCAACCATGTCGACCAGCTTCCGGCCGGCGGCAGCACGGTGGGCATCATCGTCGGCGCTATTCTGCTGGTATTTCTGGTGTTGCTGATCACGGATCTCTTGGGGCTGACCGACGTTTTCCCGTTTGTGAAAAAGCACCGATAGAACACCCTCTTCCCAAGTGAAAAAGGCAGGGCCGGGAGGCTCTGCCTTATTTTTCTGCGCGGATGCAACCTTTCATGAGGAGCCACCACTCGCATAACCCCGCTGGAACCGCATGGCGGAAAACCCTTTACATCATGGTCTTCTGCCAGGTGATTACCTCTATCGGCTTTTCGAGCATCTTCCCGTTCCTGCCGCTTTATGTGAAATCGCTGGGCGCAGTCACATCCCTCGGCACGGATGTGCTTTCCGGCCTCGTGTTTTCCGGGCAGGCACTGAGCATGATGATCGCATCGCCGGTCTGGGGGGCGCTGGCGGACCGCTGGGGCCGCAAACTGATGGTGGAACGGGCCATGTTCGGCGGGGCGGTGCTGCTGGGCCTGATGGCCTTTGCCCGCTCCGCGGAGGAGTTAGTGCTGCTGCGCGCCGTTCAAGGCCTGATCACCGGGACCATCGGCGCCGCCAACGCGCTGGTTGCTTCAGTGGTTCCGCGCGAGCGCACCGGCTATGCCATGGGGTTGCTGCAGGTCGGGTTGGGAAGCGGGGTAGGCTTCGGCCCCATCATCGGAGGCGCCGTGGCCGACGCGTTCGGATATCGTGCGGCATTTTATGTCACCAGCGCCCTTCTCGCTCTTGCGGGCGTCATTGTAGCCATCGGTGTCGATGAGCATTTTGCCCCGTCGGACAAGGCCCGTGGGTCCACGCCGGGGCTCTGGAAGGAATGGCGACGGATTCTCTCCGCTCCCGGGGTCGTTGCGACCTACAGCCTGCGGTTCATAAATTCTCTGTGCCGCATGGCCTTCATCCCGATCCTGCCGTTGTTCGCGCTCGAACTGATGGCGGAAGCTTCCGGGGTAAACAGTTTCACCGGGCTGGTCATCGGTGCGGCTGCAGCCGCCGCGGCGGTTTTTTCGGTCTTCTTCGGGCGCCTGGGGGATCGCACCGGCCAGCGGCAGATCGTCATTGGCTGCGCCTTCGGGGGTTTTATGTCTTTTTTTCTGCAAGCCTGGGCGGGCAGCAGCTGGCAGTTCATGCTGTTGCAGCTGGTGGCGGGCATTGCCCACGGCGGCATCGTCACCGGGGTCAGCGCGCTGCTGGCCCGTTACACCGAAAGCGGTGAGGAAGGCGCGGTCTACGGTCTGGACAATTCGATCAATTCTGGGGCCCGCGCCTTGGCGCCGATGATCGGGGTGTCGGTCGCGGTATGGCTGGGCTTCCGCGCCGTTTTCGGTGCCATCGCCCTGCTCTATCTAGTCGCCGCTATTCTAGCGTTCTGGGGGTTGCCCCGGATCATGGCACGCCGAATCCCCCCGGCTGCAGTCGAGTAAACCCATATTTCTCAAATTCGAAAGGAGGCATCATGGCTATAGATCCTGGAATCGGGTACCGGTTGCAGGCGACCATCACGGGGGTCAAAGGAGAATGCAGCGCCGGGCATCGAACGGGTGAGTCATTCGCAATCAGCTGCCACGATCCCGGAGGGCTGTGCGGCTGGTTTTACCACGACATCTTCCCCAGCCTGAGCGCTTTCCAATTCGGCGGGAATTTTCCGTGGTGCCAAGGGGACACGATTGAAGTCAGATGCCCGGACCCCCACAACCAGGTGACGATGCGGCTGCAGCGGTTTCCGCGTGGGTAGCCCCAAAATTTTAAATCATTTGAGGCGGACAGCGTGACCGCTGCCGCCGATCTTTTCGTTTCGAGCCGGAAGCCCTCACGGCCAGAGACAGATGAATTCTGCGTCTTCCAACAAATCAGTCTTTGTCTTTGCCCAGCATCTCCTCCGATTCCATCCACATGACGTTGATGATGCCGAAGGCGCAGGCGAGCAGCACGCCCAGGATCCAGGTGAAGTACCACATGGTTGCTCCTTGTTTTCGTTGAACGGGAACGATTAAGCAGGAAATTCGTCAAACCGTGCAGTTGCCTGCCCGGCTCAACGGTGACCCGGTTTTCAGTTTTACAACTTCAGTATGCTGAATGGGTTTCCTCTTGGATTTTTTTCTCGGTGATCTTTCCTCGCAGCACGCGGTAGACCCAACCCGTGTATAACAGGACGATCGGCAGGAACAGCACCACCGCGACGAACATGAGGTTGAGGGTGCGGTGGCTCGAGACGGCGTCGTAGGCGGTCAGGCCCGCGTTGGGCACGCTGCTCGATGGCATGACAAACGGGAACATGGCAAAGCCGGCTGTCAGGATGGTGCCGGCCAGGGCCGCGGCGCTGAAGACAAAGGCGGCGCCACCGCGACCGCCGGACGACAGCAACAGCGTTAGAAGTCCCCCGCCAATGGCCAGGGCCGGTGCGAGCCACATCCAAGGGTGGGCGGCGTAATTGGCCATCCACGCGCCGGCGGTCTTTTCCACCGTTTTGGCGAGCGGGCTGAAGGAGGAGCCAGGGTCGGGGGCGGCCACGATGCGATAGCCCTCGATCCCGTGGCCCTGCCAGAAGCCGGCCAGGATAAAGGCTGCAAGGAAGACGATTGCGAATAAACGGGCGGCGCGGCGGGCGCGGCCGGCGATCTCTCCTTCGGTGCGCATCTGCAGGTAGACCGCGCCGTGCGTGACGAGCATCGACAGGCTCACTACCCCGGTGAGCAGGGCAAAGGGGTTGAGCAACCCGAAGAAGCTGCCGCTGTAAAAGGGGCGCAGCATGTCGTCGAATGTGAAGGGCACCCCCTGCAGGAGATTGCCGAAGGCCACCCCGAAGACCAGCGCGGGCACCGCGCCGCCGACGAACAGGCCCCAATCCCAGGCCCTGCGCCAGTGCGGGTCCGCCACCTTGCTGCGGTACTCGAAGCCCACCGGCCGGAAAAACAGGGCGAAGAGTACCAGCAGCAGCGCCCAGTAAAAGCCCGAGAAGGCGGCCGCGTATACCAGGGGCCAGGCGGCGAACAGGGCACCTCCGCCGGTGATGAACCACACCTGGTTGCCTTCCCAGGTGGGGCCGATGCTGTTGATCAGCACCCGCCGTTCATCATCTGTCCGGCCCACGAACGGCAGCAGCACCCCCACCCCCAGGTCGAACCCGTCCATAACGGCAAACCCGATGAGCAGCACGCCCACGAAGAGCCACCAGATGATCTTGAGCGTGAAATAGTCAAAGAGGATCGGCATAGGATGTCTCCTTCCCGTCAGGCGGGTTTCTGCTGCTCGAAGAAATAGCGCCCGGTGTGCAGGCTGCTCGGGCCCAGGCGCACGAATTTCACCATGAGATAGCCTGCCGCGATGATAAACACCGTGTAGAGCGATACCAGCGCGGCGATACTTCCGATCAGATCCCCGGGGGACAAGACGGAGGAGGACAGCAGCGTGGGCAGCACCTCGCCGATGGTCCAGGGCTGGCGTCCGTACTCGGCCACCACCCAGCCCAGCTCCGCCGCGATCCAGGGAGCGGGCATGCTGAAAACAATGAGCTTGAGCAGCCAGCGCTTGCGATCGAACACCCGCCGGGCGCAGAAGTAGGCGGCCGTTGCCACCAGTACCAGCATGTAGAACCCCAGGCCGACCATGATGCGGAAGCACCAGTACATGACCGCTACGTTGGGGATCGTGTCCAGGGCCGCCTGCCGGATCTGCTCGGGAGTGGCGTCGATGACCTTGGCGGTGTAGCGCTTCAGGAGCAGCCCATAGCCCAGATCGCGCTTGAGGCTGTTGAACTCCTGGAGCACGGCCGCCGAGGTGTCGCCCGCACGCAGGCTCTGTAGCAGTCCGTAAGCCTTCAGGCCGCGTTCGATACGGGCTTCGCTCTGTGCGACCAGTTGCTTGACCCCCATCACGGGCTTGTCGAGGGAGCGAGTCACGATGAGGCCGCCGAGCCAGGGCACCTTAATTTCCCCCCGCGTGGTCTGGGCTTCCTGGTCCGGGAAGCCGAAGATCGTGAACGAGGCCGGCGGCGGCTCGGTCTCCCAGGCAGCCTCCATGGCGGCGAGCTTCACCTTCTGCACCTGGCCGACCTCGTAGCCGCTTTCGTCCCCCAGAACGATCACCGAGCAGACCGAGGCCAGCCCGAACCCCACGGCCACCGCAAACGACCGCCGCGCAAAGGCGAGATCCCGGCCTTTCAGCAGGTACAGCGAGCTCACCCCCAGCACGAAGAGCGAGGCGGTCACGTAGCCTGCCCCGACCGTGTGCACGAACTTGACCTGGGCCACCGGGTTGAAGAAGAGGTCTGAGAAGCTCGTGAGCTCCATGCGCATGGTGGCCGGGTTGAACTCCGCGCCCACCGGGTACTGCATCCAGGCATTGGCCACGAGGATCCACAGCGCCGAGAGGTTGGAGCCGAGCGCCACCAGGAACGTTGTCAGCAGGTGGGTCTGCTTGTTCAGGCGGTTCCATCCGAAGAAGAACAGGCCCACGAAGGTGGACTCGAGAAAGAAGGCCATGAGCCCCTCGATGGCGAGCGGCGCGCCGAAAATGTCGCCGACATAATGCGAATAATAGGCCCAGTTGGTCCCGAACTGGAACTCCATGGTAATGCCGGTGGTCACTCCCAGGGCGAAGTTGATGCCGAAGAGCTTGCCCCAGAACCGGGTCATGTCCTTGTAAACTTCCTTGCCGGTCATCACGTAGACCGACTCCATGATAAAAAGGATCCAGGACAGACCCAGGGTGAGCGGAACCATGATGAAATGATACATGGCCGTAAGGGCAAACTGCCAGCGAGACAAATCGACGAGCGTTTCGGTGGGCAGGGTGAACATGAATGGCTCCTTGGAAACTGCGTTTTTCTATAAGGCCGTCACGGATCAAGTGGTCTGTGCATCGATTGAGCTGCGCCTACCCCGAACGGGGTTTTTACTTGCAAAGCGACCGAAAACAGCGTTTATCAGAATCAATTTTGCTGGCTCCTCTCAACTATCTAGAATCGCTAATTCGTGCGCAGCGAGGACAATTTAGGAAGAAGGTATTCGAATCAGAACATTTTTCTAGTTTCTAGAGACCGGATAGTACATTACTACCGGAATTGTCAACGGTTTTGCCATGCCGGTCAACAACCGACAATCCATGCGCTGGTTGTATGCGCAGGGCCGGCCGGCCCGCGGGGCCATGATTCGCACGGCGGCTCTCGGCTGGGCATCGGGGCTGGTTGCCATCATCCAGGCCTTCTTCTTGTCCCGGGTCATCCACGCGGTTTTCATTGATGCCCGCCCGCTTCAGCACCTAACGGGGGCCTTCGCAGCCCTTGCTGCGGCCATCGTTCTTCGGGCGGCTTTGGCATGGATGCGGGAGACCAGCGCCTTTGCCGCCGGGGAGACGGTTCGCACGCAGGTGCGGCGGCTGCTGCTAGAGCGGATCACGGCCCGGGGACCGGCCTCTATGCGGGCAGAGCGCACCGGCGGCTTGACCAGCGCCCTGATGGAACAGGTCGAGGGCCTTCAGGATTTCTACGCCTTGTATCTGCCCCAACTGGCGCTGGTCGTCCTGTTGCCGTTTACCATCGCGGCGGTGGTCCTGTCCCTGAGCTGGGCGGCCGGGGGGCTGCTGCTTCTTACCGCCCCCCTGATCCCGTTGTTCACGGTCCTAGTGGGCATGGGGGCAGAGAACATCAGCCAGCGCCACTTCCAGGCCTTGGCCCGTCTGAGCGCCCACTTCCTGGACGTGCTGCAGGGCTTGGCGACCCTGAAGCTCTTCGGCCGCAGTCAAGACGAAGCCGAGCGCATCGCCCGGGTTTCCGCGGACTTTCGCCGGCGCACCATGAGTGTGCTTCGGGTCGCATTTCTTTCCTCCGCCGTGCTGGAATTTTTCGCCTCCCTGTCCATTGCCTTGATAGCCGTTTACCTGGGTATGAGCTATCTCGGTTACTTCGGCTTCGGGACGTACGGCCGGTTGCTCAGCCTGGCCGACGGGCTGTTCATCCTGCTGCTGGCTCCCGAGTTCTACCTTCCTTTACGCGAGCTGGGCGCCCATTACCACGCCCGTGCCCAGGCCCTGGCCGCGTCCGAGCAGATCAGGACTCTGCTGGAAGGGCCGGTTCGGGGCGTGTCCGCCGGTACGCTGCGGCCGGAGCCAGCCGCAGGGATCCACATCCAGTGCCGGGATGTGCATGTGGCCTACGATGGCGGCCGCCGGCCCGCGCTCCAGGGGGTCAGCCTGGATCTCGCCCCCGGCTGCAGCAGCGCTCTGGTCGGTGGCAGCGGCGCCGGCAAATCCACGCTGGTATTCATGCTGCTCGGCTTCCTTCGGCCGGATCGGGGCCAGATCATCGCCAACGGAGTCTCGCTCGAGGACATCGACCTCGCCTGGTGGCAGAGACAGGTTGGCTGGATCGGGCAGACCCCGGTCATTTTTCACGGTACCGTTCGCGATAACCTGCGCATGGGACGTCCGGATGCCGGCGACGATGAGGTCGCCGCCGCCGCCCGGGCCTCCGGTGTGCTGGACTTTACGGACCGGATGCCCCTGGGGCTGGACACGCCGGTCGGTGAGCGCGGGGCTGGGCTTTCCCGCGGTGAGGCCCAGCGGGTGGCGTTGGGCAGGGTGTTTCTCAAGAATGCGCCCGTGCTCCTGCTGGATGAACCCACAGCCGGTGTGGATCCGGGCACTGAGCGAGTGGTGTTGGAGGCTATTGAATCCTTCCGGGTCGGGCGAACGGTTCTGATCGTGACCCACCGGCTGACCGATATTCACCGGGCGGATCGTATTGTTGTACTGGAGGAGGGTCGGATCATTGAGGCCGGCAGCCCTGAGCAACTCGCGGCCTCCGGCGGGCCGTTCCAGAGACTGGCCGGTGCTCTGCGGGGAGGGGGTGCCCCGTGAAGGTGGCCATCCTGAAGGAGCTCAGCCCGTTCTTAGCCGTCACTTCCCGGCATCTCAGGCAACTGGCCCTGGGCACCTTCGCCGGTCTGGCGGCTGCTGCGGCCGCCGTGGGCCTCATGTCCCTTTCGGGCTGGTTCATTTCGGCCGCGGCCGCTGCCGGCCTGGCTCCGGCCACGGCTTACCTGTTCAATTTCTTCCTGCCCAGCATCGGCGTGCGCATCTTTGCCATCCTTCGGACGATAGCCCGCTATGCCGAACGGATCCTTTCCCACGATGCCACATTCCGGATCCTGGAAGGCCTGCGGGTGTGGTTTTACCGGCACATGGAACCGTTGGCGCCGGCAGGCCTGTGGCGCTTCCGCAGCGGCGACATCCTCAATCGCATCGTTGCCGACATCGAGGCGCTGGACAACCTGTACCTGCGGGCGTTCTCACCGGCCGCTATCGCCCTGCTGATTTCAATCCTGGTCTTTTTCTGGCTGGCCGTATTCGACGAGTGGGTTGCGGTACTATTCTGGCTTCTGCTGGCGTTCGCCGGCATCGGCGTATCCGTTGGTGCTGCCAGGGCTGCGGGGCCGGCCGGCCGCCGGATCGCCTCCAGCTCCGCGCAGTTGCGCGCGCGCATGGTGGAAGGTCTGCAGGGGCTGGCCGAGATCATCGCCTTCGGAGCAGCCGGCCGCCATCAGAAAGCGGTCCGGCGCAGCCAGGCGGAGCTGATGACGGGCCAGCGGCGCATGGCTCACATCCGGGGGTTGTCGGCAGCAGCGATGCATGTCTTTTCCGGAGCTGCCGTGCTTTCGGCCCTTTACCTCGGCTGCGCCCGGGTCTCCGCCGGGCGGATGGATGGTGCCGCGCTTGCTCTGATCGCACTGGCCGTGACGGCTGCCTTTGAGACCGTGTTCGCCCTGCCGGCCGCCTACCAGTTCCTGGGCCGCACCCGCGCGGCCGGCGGCAGACTTCTGGAGGTGGTTGAGGCTGACCCTCCGGTTTCCTTCACGGGACCGTGCCTGCCGGCACCCGCGTGCTCAGACGTCTGCTTCGAGGATGTGAGCTTCCGCTACCGCCCGGGGCTTCCGCTGGCGCTGACGCAGGTCACCATCTCCGTCCCCCAGGGCCGGCGCATCGCCATCGTTGGCGAAAGCGGGGCCGGCAAGTCGACCCTGGCCGGCCTGCTGGTGCGCTTTTTCGATCCCGAATCCGGTGTCGTGCGTATCGGCGCAGTGGACCTCCGCAGCCTGAGCGAGTTCGACCTGCGCCGGGGCGTCGTGCTCCTATCCCAGCAGTCCCATCTGTTTTCCGACACCATTCGAGCCAACCTGCTTTTGGCCAAGCCGGATGCCGGCGATGCCGAGCTGCGGGGGGCGCTTGCCGCCGCTCGTCTGATGGATTTCGTGGGCCACCTGCCGGATGGGCTGGACACATGGGTCGGGGAAGCCGGCCAGCTCATGTCGGCCGGCCAAGCCCGGCGCCTGGCCGTTGCCCGGGCCATTCTGAGAGATGCGCCCGTGTGGGTCCTGGACGAACCGACTGAAGGACTGGACCGGCTTACCGAAGCTGAACTCGTTGAATCGTTGCTGGAGGTCACCCGAGGCCGGACGGTTCTATGGATCACCCATCGGCTGGTGGGTATGGAACGCATGGACGCTGTCGCGGTGCTGGATCAGGGACGAGTCACGGCTCACGGCACCCACGCCGAGCTGCTGGCGCAACACGCGCGCTATGCCGCCTGGTGCGCGCAGATGCTGTAAACAAAATGCGCAAGGGTTCAAGGGGTCGAGCCGGAATAATTCTCCTAAATGCTGCGCCGGAGCCCCGGTGAGCGGTTGAGGCAGCCCCTGACTGTCGGGGCTGCTTACGGAGCCTTGGCCTGGGCCCCATACAGGGATATCGGCAAAGCCGGATCACGCCCGAACATCTCCGCCAGTTTTTTCGAAGACGGTTCTGGCCCGGGCTTAGGCCTCGTTGGCCGCGAGTTTCAGCCGCGAACGAAACCACTTATCCGGGGGGAGGCGCCTACCTTATTTCTCACTTAGCTCCGATCTCTCGGAAACCACATAGTGCGTGGCCGGGCCGCTGCCCGTCTTTTTCATAAGCCCCTTGCTCACCAAATCCTGAAGATCATAGATGGCCGTGCGGGTGGGCAGGTTGCCTCCGATGAGGTCCTGGTACTGGCTGCGGGTGATCCGGCCCCTGGCCTGGATCGCTGCCCAAGCTTTGCGCTGGCGCGGGTTAAGGGCCACGACCGGTGCCTCGGTGTCGGTCGCGATCAGTACCCCGGTAGGGATGACACTGATCTGATCCGATTCCCAATCCACCACGTCCAGGGGGATATCCTCTGCCTGGATGACCTGGTGCTCGGCCATGACCACGGCGCGGGTAATGCAATTCTGAAGCTCGCGCACGTTTCCCGGCCAATCGTAGCGCATCAGCTTGGCCAGCGCCCCCTTGCTCAGTCCCATGCCCGCCCGGCCTGCCAGTCGCTGCTGAAGGTTAAGGAAGTGCCGGGCCATGACCGCAATGTTCTCCTTCTGCTCTCTCAGGGGGAGAGTGTGGATCGTGATGACCTTCAGGCGGAAGTAGAGGTCCTCTCTGAACCCCCCCCGCTGGATCAATTCTTTCAAATCCGCGTTGGTGGCTACGATCAATCGCACATCCACGTCAGTTTCCCGGTCGCTGCCCAAGGGCTTGATCTTGCGCACGGCAGTGGCCCTCAATAGGGCCTGCTGAACCCGCGCGGACGCCACCTGGATTTCATCCAAGAAGAGGGTGCCCCGGTTGGCTTCGAGAAAGGCCCCGTTGCGGTCGGCCTTGGCCTCGGTGAAGGCCCCCTTGACATGCCCGAAAAGGGCGTCCAGCAGGAGGTTTTCGTCCAGCGCCCCGCAATTGATGGAGATGAACGGTTCTCCGGAGCGGGTGCTCAGCCGATGGATGGCCTCGGCCGCCAGCTGTTTGCCGGTGCCGGTCTCGCCGATGATCAGGACATCCGCGCGCGCCTGAGAGGCTTTGAGGATTTCGGTTTTCAACCGGTCGACGCGCGGCCCGTGGCCGATGATGGAAGGCACCGGGTCTGCGGAGGCTGCCGCAGAGTCGACGATAACACGGTCCAGACGAGCCTGCTCCTTGAGGCTGGCGCTGCGGATGGTGCGGTCTTTCTGGCGGATCTCCTCCATTTGGCGCTTCAGCGTGGTGATCAGGGAGTTGATGGCGCGTTGCAGGACGGTGATCTCCCGGCCGTAATACGGCAGCTCGATGGGCGCCAGGTCGGGGCGCTGCGGCAGTTCGTTCACCGCTTCGGCCAGCTTCAGGATCGGCCGGGTGAGAATTCTGCCCAGGATATAGATCAATGCAGCCACCACCAGGGCCGTGCCGAGAGTGATGTAGAACATGGTGTCGACATGCTTGTAGCCGGCTGCCAGGGTCAGCCGGCTGATATCCAGATAGGCTACCCCAGCTATTACGCTTGGGGCTGCATCCAACGCGGATTTAAAGCGGACCGGGGCATAGGCGAGATAGTAGCTCCGGCCGAAGGCATTGGGTTGGTAGGCCGTCAGCAGTACGACATCCTGACGTCCCTCGCGCACATCCGCGATCATTTTCCAGTAGGTATCGAAGGTGGAATCGGGCCGGAAGGCGAACTCCAGCCCCTGCCGGCCCAAGGTTCCGGTGAAGCCCGAGCGGGCGAGGTGGGTCGTGAGATCGGCCTCGGGTTTATCCACGGCATCGGATTGAAATAGGATCCAGCCGTCCGCATCGAAGAGGTAGATGTAGCGCTCTTCCGGCGTGCGCTGAAAGGCCCAGATCGGTGACTGGCTGGAGTTGTACAGCGAAAGAATGTTTCTCAGGTTGCGGACGTCGATGGAAACCAACAGATACCCGGCGGGCGTCGTCTCTCCGCAGCAGGGGGTAGCCATCTGGATAACCTTGCGAATGAGTTTCTGGTTCGGGTTGTCCGGCTGCGGGAAAGGATATTCCATCTCGATGACCGGGGACAGCCAGGTCTGCCCTAAAGTGAGCTTTTTCAACTGTTCAAAGTAGGCCAGCGGGCTCGGTTTGATCGCGACTATCATTTCAGCCGGAATCTGCACGATCTTGTCGTCTTTTGCCATATAGAAAAGATGGTCCGCGTTTTTTTGCGAGATAAAGGCAACTTCCAGATAATCGATCCCGCCTGAAAGCCGTGGCCTTGCGAGAAAACGGCTCAGAGCATCCGGTGTTATGGTTTGCTGGGCAAGGTGGCAGATATCCTGCCGGCTGCGTTCGAGGTAGTTCTCTATCTCATTGCGAACCGCGACGATCTGAAGTCGGGTGGTCCGCTCAATGGCATTGCTGATTGATTGCTTGGAAATAAGGTAGGTTATGTATCCGGTGATCACCATGATGAGAACCACCGGTGGTATCAATCCGAGCATCAGCCGGCTCTTGAGGCTGCTGGTCTTAATAGCCGTCCGAAGACGTTCGAAACTTGAGTCCGGCGATTCACCGCGCAACCAGCGCATTGCAAGATATACCCTTATTGTGCAAATCGGGATGATCGTGTTTTGCCAGGTATCTCATTTGCCATAGTCTGAAAATTAAATCAATTGAAATATTAAAGGAAAAAAGTCGGGCGATTTTGCCAGATAATATGGCATGCGGTTTGCTCAGGAGGAGATCGGAAATAACGAAAGGGATGCAATATCTATCAACCAGAAAGGAGGAATCATCAAATGCCGGTGGTAAAAAGACTTGCACTGATCCTGGCCACTCTCTGGCTCACTGCGCAGACGGCTCTTGCAGCGGGCGGAGGCGGTGCGCCCATTGTCATGGTGGCCGACACGCGCAAATTGAGCGGCATCATGGCATGGTGGGGAAACCTTTACAACGAGAGCCACGTCTACTTCACGATCTTGACGATTATCCTGATACCGGTGATCGGCGTGATCTTCGGCGTTTTGGCAGACCTTGTCATGCATTTCGTCGGCATCGATTTGAAATCCCGCGAGCTGGCGGAGCACTGAAGCTCGTAAACCTCGGAACGATTTTTTGATTCGAGAAAGGAGAGTCGGCATGGATTGGCTGTATATCCTCATGCCTATCGCAGGCGTGAAAATCTTCTGGCCGGGACTCATCATCCTGGGTATCGGCGTGGGCGTCATCGGCGGTTTCTTCGGCATGGGCGGCGCGTGGATGGTAACGCCGGGGCTGAACATCCTGGGCTTCCCCATGGCCTTTGCCATCGGTACCGATATCGCCCACATGGCGGGCAAATCACTGATCTCCACCATGCGCCATGGAAAATTCGGCAACGTGGACTACAAGCTGGGCTTCATCATGCTGTTCGGGACTATAGCCGGATTTGAACTCGGTGCCCAAATGATCATGTGGCTGGAGCGGATCGGTGTCGTCGGGCCGGTCGTGCGGTGGATGTACCTGATACTGCTGGCGCTGATCGCCTGGATGGTGTTCGCCGACGTGGCCAAGAAGCGCAAAAAAGAACGCGAGGCCATCGCAGCCGGAAGGGAGGTCGACAAACTGGCGACCGGCATCGAGTGGCATAAGACGCTGCACAAAATCAAGATCCCCCCCATGGTGCACCTGCAGGCCGCGGGAATCACCTGCTCGGCCTGGCTGCCCATCCTGGTTTCCTTTTTCACGGGGTGGCTGGCCGGCATCCTGGGCATCGGCGGCGGACTGATCCGCATGCCGTCTCTGATCTACCTCGTCGGTTGCCCGACCCACGTGGCCGTGGGCACCGACCTATTCGAGGTCATGATTTCAGGCCTCTACGGCGCCGCCTCTTACACTTACAAGGGTCGGGTTGAGCTGGTAGCAGCGATCATCATGCTGGTGGGAGCCGCCATGGGCGCCCAGGTGGGCTCGGTCGCCACCAAGTACATCAAGGGCTACGGCATCCGCATCGCCTTCGGCCTGGCCGTAATCGGCTGCTTCGTCTCCGTGCTCCTGAAACTGATCCCCGTTTACTACCCTCCAGCCTATCAGATCTGCGACGTAATCGCGACGGTGCTGATATTGGGCTTGGTGTGCGCCATGTCCGTCTACATCACCGTCAAGATGGTGCAGGGAGCTACCAAGGAAGTGGCGATGAAAAAAGCCAAAGGCTTGACCACCGAACGGGAAGTGCGCGCCTAAGGAGGACAACATGATGAAGAAAGCTTTTTCGCTGTGGTTGCTTATCGCAGTGCCGCTGGTGTTCCTGTTCGGATGTGCGGAAGAGGGTAAAGTAGATCAAGGCCGGGCGGTCGCCTTCGACAAAGACAAGAAACAGGTCACCATCATCCGCGACAAGAAAGCGGATGCGCAGAGCCCCGATTATTCCTATCTGCCGCCGATTACCTATAACCTGCCGGTCGATCCGGCGGAAACCGGGCCAGAGCCCGCGGTTGGCGGCCGGATGAAGCTGGATGCCGAGAAGAACCAGATCGTGGTCTTCGATTCCAAGGCCAAGAATTTTAAAACAATCGACTTCAAGCCGGTTGAAAAGAAGGACGGCATCGAGCGTCAGGATCCTCTCGTCCAGGGCAAGAAATTCCCCGCCGTGGACAAGGCCAAACAGACCGTGTCGATCTACTCGGGCCGCCAGAAGGTCCTCATCACCTTCAGCGTTCCGGAGGAGTACATGGCCTGGCCGGAGTCGATGTGGGATGCCGGCGATGAGGTGCGAATCTACTACAAGGAAGAAGGTAAGGCCCTGCGGTTTATGAACGTCAGCAAGACCGATATCTTCAAAAAATAAGAAAGCTTGTTCCAGCGGCCGGCTGACGTCCGGCCGCTGGAACGGCAACCGCGCGGAGCATGACCATGGACCCTGTCAATGAGATTGATGTGTCAAACATGACCCCACGGCAGTGGCTGCTGGTGATCATTCTGAACGTGTTGGTGCTGGCCGAGCTGTGTATCTCCATGTACCTGGCGGCGGCTAATCCAGAAGAGTTCACGGAAACCTTCGTCAAAGCCTTTTTCTGCATGTTGATCCCAACCCTCGTGATCGGTGTGTTGGCCAAGCGCAGGTTGGGGCCGGCGTTGGTCAAGGCTTAGCTGTTTCCTGTTTTTTTGGTTCATCGCCTGTGGTCGGCCATTCCAAGCGCAGCAGGTCCAAGGCTGCGGTCTCGATTAGATGGTGATCAACGCAAAGTAGAGCCGCTTATGCCCGGGCAGGACGCAATTGAAATCTACATGATCAAGAAGTCTGCAGAAGGCTTTCTCGTTGCCTTTCGGCGCGGTACCGACCACGGTGTTCGGCCGGGAATGCAGCTGGCGGTCATCAACGAGGACGGGTTTCGGGTGGGAGTCGTGGAGGTGTTGGCGAGCACCGAAACCGAAAGCGAAGCGCTGGTCTCAGGCGAAAGCAACGTCAAGCTGGGATGCCGGGTCAGCATGCCCAAGCCGGCTCCAGACCGCTGAAGACGGCGGTGTCCAAGCCGCCTGTTTCACGGGCGGTCGTCGGCTCCCGTCAAAGAACGGCCCCCATCGCGGTCTGGATCCAAGCCGTAATTCCCCTGAAGGAAGCACTGGGTCAGTTGGGCGACGTGGGTCTCCGTGTGCATCATCATGTCCATCTGGCGCGTGTAGATCAGAAGCCGACCGAGGATATCGATTTTCTCCTGGAGGTAGGACTCGTCCTGCTTGGCCATGCGCGCTCGCACGGTATCACCGGTGGTCTCTACCAGAAACCCCAGGCTGCCCAGTACCTTTTCGATCATCCGCGCCCGCCGGTTCCGGCGCGTGTCGTCCGCGGCGCCGCCCTTGAACTGAAAGTTGATGTAGTTCTTCGCCGGCGTCTTGCCGCAGTAGCAGTCAAGAACGCTGTAGTGGTAGCCCACCCGCGAGCTGAAGTTGAGG
>JBLMXM010000194.1:0-13865 GCA_050257775.1 Hyphomicrobiales bacterium | reverse complement strand
TCCCACCTTTGGATGAGGAGATGGAACCTATGGACTCCGTTTTCATCATGGGCCTGCTGTCAGAGAAAGACCTACATAAAAATCAGATGAGCTTCGACAGGTAACTTACTGAACAAGTGTTAAATTAATAAAGACGGGCGATGCTCGATAATCGGAGTCCGATCCGGCATCAACTGCGGCCGGCGAGGCCTCTTCTATGTTTTAGGAATATACCGACCATTTAACAGCGAAAATGGTCATACCGCTTGGCGGAATGATCAACGGCAGGGCGCGTGCGGCTCAAACGGCGGACGTCGCCGATAAAGGAAGCGATAGCCATGGCGGATACCGAAAGCCTGCCCGCACCAGCCTGTTCGGCTGTGCCAGCAGACAGAGAAATGGTTTCTGCCGATAATGCCGTATGTATTCTGGGGTAACGGTCCTGAAGATCAGGGTTTCGGGACGGCCTCCTGAAAGGGTTGGAATGAGCAACCAGTGGACTCCGTCCGAATGCTCGCGGGCACCTGAGAAGCAAAGCGGTTCAACATTCGAGGGCCTCACATCCGGTGGCGTCATAATCCAGGAAAGACTTCACGCAATCATGACGGACGCCCGGAACGCCGGAACCTATCCGGAAGCCCTGCTGTCGGAAAAAGGGGTCCCCAAACATGAAATCCTCCGCTGCCTTTCTGAACGGTACCAGGTTCCCTTTATAGAGTTCACCGAGGACATCGCTCTGGCGGATGAGTGGGTCGGCCGGCTGGATCTGGAGCGTCTCAAGAAGAGCCTGTGGTTTCCTCTCTCCGTGAGAGGAAGCGAAGCGGATGTCATCGTGTCCAATCCGGAGGACGCGGAGCTTGAAGAGGAGATACGGCAGACTCTGGGCGTCCACAAGCTCCATATGTCTCTCGCCCTCCCCTCCGACCTCATCCGGATGATCGAGCATAACCAGGACGCCAACCCCCATTTTCGGGCCTCAGCGGGCCGAACCCCTCTGGCCAAGGTTCGAAACGCGCTGGCACGACTGCGAACCGTTCTGGCCTTTCATCGGACTTCCCTGGCCAAGGGGCGCACCGGACTGGCCATGATGCGCACGGGGCTCTCCTTCAACGCCATCGCGTTGGTCACGCTTCAGGTTTTCGGCATCGGCTATTCCATCATACCCGATGCCTTGCTCCTGGTGGCCGGGCTCACTTTGTCTATCGAGGGCCTCATGTGGTACCTGCCCATTCGGCGAATCGCCCGCGCCATGCCTTCCTACACGCCCACCGAATCTACCTTTGGGAGCACCTTTCTCGAGATGACGGACTCCGGGGGTAAAGTCCGCTTCACGCGCGCGGACCCCATTGAGGGCGCCGATGCGCTTCGCACCGGTTGGAACCGACTATCCCCGGTCATGAAGCGCCGGTTTCTCGCCATCGACCGGACCGACCACGCCGAAGAGCGCACCACCCTCTCCTCCTACCGTACCGCCATGGCCCGCGCGCGCACCGGCTTGGCCTTCACGCGTACAGGGATTGCCCTGATCGGCCTGGGGATCGCCCTTTTCCGCCAATTCCCGCTGAGCGGGTGGGTGGCTTTCTATTCGTTCCTCGTCCTGGTCGGCACGGCGATGACCGCAGAAGGGCTCCACTGGTACGTTCCCGGCAGGCGGGCGGGCAACGAAGGGCTGAAACTCATAAAAAGAAAACACGAGAAGTCCACCATCTGGGACTTCATGTTCTCCCGGCTGCGCAACCAGTTCAGTGCAGGGGAACTTCCCACCAGCCTTTATATCAAAGAATCCCATTCTCCAGGCATATGGGGGACTACGGGGCTGGCGCTGGAACGCACGCTCATTGCCGAGAGGCGTAATGTAAAAGCAAGACTCCGCACCATCCTCGCGCGGTCAAGGACCGGGATGGCCTTCATCCGGACAGGGACGAAGATCTTCTCCGTCGGACTGGGGCTTCTGGTGTATTTCGGAACCGCCAACACGCTCTGGACGGCGTGCGATATCGGTTTGATGCTGCTGGGGCTTATCGTCGTGGCAGACGGCTTTTACTGGCACATCCCGGCGGAGAAGACCAAGAATCAGTTTCCTTACTGCTTTGCGGACGTCGAAATCCTCTTCCCCGATTATTCAAAGCCTACTCTCTATTGGAAAAAGGTCGTATTCAGTCATCATGATCTCTGAACCGGTGCAGGAGTCTCTGGACAAATTCCGCCACCTGGTGGAAACAGGCGCTTTGAGCGAGGCCGGACTTACCGAGGCCGCAACCGGCGCCGCCTACCGTGGTGTGGATGTCGAAAGGATCCTCCGCCACGAGTACCACATCCCTCGGCGCAGGCTCCTGGAGTCCCTTTCCGCACACTATGGGTGCCCGTGGGTGGAGTATGACGAACGGGTGCCGATCCCCTTCGAGCTCCTGTGCGGGCTGAATGCAAGCAGCGTTTGCAGGGGCCGATGGTTTCCCGTCGCAAAGGACCATAAAACCGCCGTCATCGCCACCGCCGACCCCAACGACCCCGACCTGCCCGGCAAGGTAAAAGCCTGCGTCCCTGCCGAGAGCTATGAATTCCGGGTGGCTCTGCCGGAGGATGTGCAATCCTTCATAGAGGATTTTCTCAACGAGGACCCGCGACACCTGATCGGAAACGAGAGGACCAGCCTCGCGTTCTGGCGCAATACGCTGGCCCGCTGGAGAACCCGGCTCGCCTGCTACCGGACGGAATTCGCCAAAGTGAGGACCAATCTCGGATTCCTGAGCGGCGGGATGGGGCTCATTGCCATCGGAAGGACGTTGCTGCGCCTTCATCCATCAGCCCCCGTGCACCATTTCTACTTTTACTGGGGTATCATCGGCTTGGGCCTTGGCCTCGTCGCGTTCGGACTGTACCACTACATGCGCATCAAGGGGCATGTTCTGCGCCCGCCCCGCCACCAGACCGTGGTGGAAGTCACCTCGGCGACCCTCTATTTTCTGGAAAATTATCAGTTTACCGAATATCGTCGAAAGAGCGAACCCTTTCGGAAGACCATGCTGGCCAGGCTCGCTGAACTTCCCAAGCAGTACGACGTCGTCGTCGATCAGTCGCGCGACAACAAGAAACGCTCCTACCTTGCCCATCAGCGCAACCTGCTTTCGGCCCAGCGGACCATAGCGGCCTGCTACCGAACCGTTTATTCCCGCGCCAGGACGGGTCTCGCGTTCATTCGAGCAGGGGTTTCATTTCTGGCCGTAGGCATCGGCCTGGTGAAATATTTTGGGTTCAGCCTGCTGACCGCTCTTGATATGGTTCTCATCCTGGGCTCAATTGGGATGATCGTGGACGGGGCGTTGTGGTACTTGCCCGCCAGACGGGAGCAGGCCGAAATTCCGGAATACCTGATCCGACCCTCCCTGGGGAGAGAATTGAACCCTTACGGCGGACAAGCTGCCGGGGCCGCACCGGAATCGTGAAGAATGACCGCTTCAAAGTTTCGCGCCCTGCGCGAGGGGCGATGAGAAGGTTACGGCTTTTATGAAGCTCGTTCATAAGATCATGCTCGGCAATGTCATCATCATCGTGTTTATCGCCCTGGTGTATGCGTTTTCCTATCAGAAATTCGACCTCCTCCTAAGCAAACTCAATTTTGTCGAGATCGGCGACAGCCTTAATGAAACGCTTTTAAGCATGCGGCTCTCGGAGAAGAATTACTTTCTGTACAAGGACAAATCGGATCTTCCGCTCATCCGGGACGACTTGATAAAAATTGGCCGGGCCATCAACGATGAAAGGAAGGACCTCATCCGAGCCGTCGGCGAGCAAAACATCAACCAGCTCGAGGCGGGTCTGAAGCGCTACGAACAGGAAGTCGCCCAGCTCGAAGAAGCCAAGGTTTACCCCCAGGAGATGGAGGCATCGCTTCGGGAGACCGGCCGTCAATTGAGGGCGCAGTCCGAGCGCATGCTACGGCTCGAAAGACTATCGGTCAACCAAATGATCTCCGACTCGCGCCGGGCACTGTTCTACTTTTTCTGTCTCGTTCTCGTCGTGGCTCTCACGACGAGCTATTTCTTTTTTTCGAAGATGTTCAGGTCTTTAAGAGGGATCGAAAAAACCGCCCACGCCATTTGCGAAGGCAACTTCTGCAAAATCGAAGGCAAACTTTCGAAAGATGAATTGGGATCCGTCATAGGAGCCATCAATTCCATGTGCGAGGAGCTCGGGACCCGGCACGAGCAGTTGATCCAAGCCAGGAAACTGGCGTCTCTGGGGGTCCTCACCGCCGGGGTGGCGCACGAAATCGGCAACCCGCTCAACAACATATCGATGGTGGCGCAGACTTACTTAGAGCTCTACGAACACCTCAAAGTTGAAGACCGGCTCGAATACATGCAGATCGTGCTGCAGGAAAGCGAAAGAATCAGAAAGATTGTCCAGGACCTGCTGGACTTCTCCAAGCCGAAGCAGGCCGATTTAGGGGTTGCCGATCTGAACCAGCTGATCCGAAACGCCCTTAAACTGGTCCAAAACATGCTGGACATTTCACGCATTGAAAGCCGGTTGGAACTGGCAAAAAATCTTCCTTTCGTCTACGTCGACAAGAACAAAATCGAAGAGGTGCTGGTCAACCTGCTGACCAATGCCGTCCACGCCATGCCTTCCGGGGGCACAGTCTCCATCCGGACGAAACCCGAGGACGCAGGGAATGATGTCGTCGTAGAAGTGGAGGATACCGGAGCAGGGATTCCTCCCGAATTTTTGCCCAACATCTTCGATCCTTTTTTCAGCACCAAGGGAACCCAGGGAACGGGTCTCGGCTTGTCCATCAGCTATGGCATCATCAAGAAACACAACGGCAAGATTGATGTGAAAAGCGTCGTGGGAAAAGGAACGACTTTCATGATTCAATTACCGACCTACCAGAAAAAGGAGAAAATCAATGAGCGGCCACAGGATCATGGCAATCGATGACGAGAATATCGTGGGTAAGATGATCAAGACGGTATTCGAGCAGGATGGCTATACCGTGGAGACCTTTCAGAATCCCGGGACGGCGCTGACCCGGTTGAAAGAGGAAAAGTTCGACGTGGTGATCACGGATTTGAAGATGAAGGACATGGATGGGATGGACGTGTTGAAATCCATCAAGAAGAACTGGCCCGAGACCAAGGTAATCATGATCACTGCCTTTGCCAGCCTGGATGCGGCCGTAGAGGCGTTTCGCAGGCACGCGGACGACTTTTTTGCCAAGCCCCTGAAAATATCCGACCTGAAGGCCTGCGTTCAGAAGCTGTTAAGCGAGAATCCGTCGTAAGCGTCACGGCGCTTGGCTATTTCCATGGCCGCGTGCCGTTCAACGGGCCTCCAGCAGGGGCAGAGGCACCGGGCCGGCATCCGTAGTGACGCAGCTCGTACGGTCGGTTCCGAACGGTTCCTTGGGTCACGAAGGGAAATTTCGGCCGGATGCCTGCTGCGATTCGACCAAGATGGACTCGGCCCATTTCAGGCGCCATGTCTTCGGAACCTCTCGGCGACGAAGGTATCCATGATCATCTGGGTCAGGTGATAGACGATCCCGGGAATAAGGGCGAGGGGGTACGAGTTCGCGAAATAACCGCTCCACACGAGATAGCATACGGCCAGGGTCTTTTGCGAGGTGTGCAGAGTGAACGCCGTCGTCGAAGGCCGGTCCAGGCCGATGGCTTTGGAGATGCCGTAATTCATGGTTAGTATCAGGGCATGGAGGAAGATGACAAACGCCAGCAGGAGCGGCAGCATGGTTCCGGCCTCACGGATTTTTGGTCCGGAAACAGCGACGGCGTTAAAAATGATCAGAAGCACGATACACTGCTGGAAAATCGAAAACGCCCGGCTGAATCGTGAGAGGCGGGCCTTGAGACGTGACTGAACCAGATGCCCCAAAACAATCGGCACCAGCACGGTGATGGCTAAATTCGACAGCATCCCGATGGCCGGCAGATTGACGTCGGCCCCGCCTCCGATCAGAAGTTTCAGTGAAAAGGGGATCGTAAAGATGCCGATGAAATTGCCGAGCACACAGATGAAAAGGGATAGAGGAACATTGCCCCTGCCCAAGTCCGTCATCACCGTGCCGGAGACGACGGTCACCGGAGCGGTGGCGATGATGCAGACACCGATGACGTATTCCAGTGGAAACACGGTGCGGGCCAGTAGACATGCAAGCAGCGGGATGAACCCCAGAGATGAGATCATGGCCGCCAACGGGGCTTTGAGCTGCAGCAGCTGCGGACCGAACCGTGAAGTGTCCAGCGTCAAGCCGGTGATCAAGAAGGCGGTGAAGATGCCGATGGGCAGGATATGGTATTCCTGTAACCCAACGTGTGCGTCCCCAAGGCCATAGCCACACAGTACCACCAGGACTATGCCTGCAAAAAACCAGTGTTTCCTGAAAAACGCGGCGATCATTGGTGCGGGATGTATTTGAGATGCAGCGCGAAGTCAATGCACATGGCAAAGAAGCAGGCCAGCGGCGGGGTCAGGAACCATCCCGTGAAAATGCCGAAGAGCGTCTTGCGCTTGATCGTGTTGACCCCCTTGACGAGCCCCACGCCCAACACCGCGCCCACCACGGCCTGCGATGTGGATACCGGGACCCCGACGACCGTGAAGAAATGTACCGTGAGACCTTCGGCCAGGATCACCATCAGGGCCGAAAAGGGGTCCAGCCGCACCAGCTTGCTGCCCACCGTCTCCATCACCCCCCGGCTGTAGGTCAGCACTCCCGAGGCGATGCTCAACCCGCCGATCAGGGCCGCCTGAAAAACGGTCAGCGTTCCGGCTCCGACAAACACCGCCGTCGTGTTGGCGACATTGTTGGCTCCCAGCGCGTAAGAGGCATAGGAGCCGGCCACGATCAAGCCGGCTCGCAGGAGGATGTCGGTCCGGACGACGCCGATCGGCAGGCGGTTGTAAACGAGCGCCAGGAGCTTGTACAGGACCGCGCACACCACCACCGCGCCGATCGGAGTTCCGAACCAGCAGGCCACCACCTTCCCCAACTCGGCCAGATTGATCTGCTGATTGAAAAAACCGATTCCCAGAATGGCCCCCACGGCCGCTTGGGACGTGGACACCGGCAGGCCGAACACCGTCAAGACGGTCACGGTGATGGCGGCGGCCACCGTGATCACCACCGCCTGCTCCAAATCGATCCGGGTCAGCCCGGCCAGGGTTTCGATCCCGGCCTGCCCTTCCAAGAGGGCCCCGATCACTAAAAAGGTGGAGCACAGGCCGGCGGCCGTCCAGAACCGCACCATGCGGGAAGTCACCGCTGAACCGAAGCAGTTGGCCGCGTCGTTGGAACCGAGCGACCAGCCCATGAAAATCCCGCCCAGCAGTGACAGCATCAGACCCGCCTTTTCAATGTCATGATGTTCACCCGCTTGGAGACCCGGTCGGCCTGGTCCGAAATCTCCCCCAGCGCGATGATCAGCTCCTTCAGCTGAAGCTTGTCCACCTTCTCCAGGTCGGAATCGAACACCTTGGCCATGAGGTTGCGCTCGATGTGATCGCAGTGGCTCTCGTTGTGGTCGATCGTCGCCAAGAGCGCCCGGATGCCCTGCCGGTTCTTCAGCATCAGGTCGACCTGCTTGATCATCAGCTCACAGCTCTCCACCGAAATGCGGATGAGGTCCTTCACGTCCAGCTTGATGAATTCGGGGAGTTTGAGCTTCTGGCTGCGGATCAGGTGCAGGATCAGCTCGAAGATGCGCGGGATGCAGTCGACGTGCTCCAGCAGGTTCATGATGTCCTCGCGGGACTCGGGGATCAGCGCCCGGCTGTACATGAGCACGTTGACCTCTTCCTTGATCTCATCGGCCTTGGATTCGAATTTGTGGGTCTGATCGATCAGAAACCCGAACTCCTCGCAAAGCCCCTCGTCCAGACAGGTCTCCATCGCCTTGACGAAATGCTCCTGGGTTCGCGTCAGGTTCTCGAGGTACTGATAGATGAGGCTTTCGAGCTGCTGCTCGCGTTTGAAGAGGAAGCTGAACATGGAGATCTCCGACCGATATCGGGTGTTGGAACTCAACGACCGCCCGCACAGCGGGCGGTTTGGATTTTCGGCCATAGGCCGAACAGACAAGAGCACGCCAGCGCTTCAGCGTTGAACCTGCAATCGCATGCCACGCACGCGGTGGGTATGGCAGGAATCGCTGGGGCAAACGTTGGGTTCGAGTGGATCCAGGCCGAAGGCGCACTGGACCCGTCAGCGCCTATCAGATCGGAATTGTATGATAGCCCGTGTATAAGTCAAACGAATATTTATAATCGCTAGAATAACTTTTGGTAATGGATAGTTTGGCCTGCGCCAGGGGCCGGGTTGTCGCTCAACGGATGGCCGAATCCCGAAAGTTGCGCTCAAACGGGCTGCCGGCCGAGAACACTTAAGACGGTGTCCACGACGCGCTCGGCCGTGAACCCGAATTTCTCCATGACGGTCCCGCCGGGTGCGGAGGCGCCGAAGCCAGCCTGGCCGATCACCGCCCCGGAGGCCCCGACCCAGCGCTCCCAGCCCATCGCAGCCCCGGCCTCGATGGCCACCCGCGCCCGCACCGCCGGCGGCAGCACGGAGTCCCGGTAGTCGGAAGGCATCTTCTCAAAGAGCTTCCAGCTCGGCATGCTCACCACGCGGACGGCAACGCCCCTTGCGGCCAATATTTTCTGAGCCTTGAGCGCCAGGTGGACCTCCGATCCGGTTGCGATGAGCACGGCCTCGGGTGCGCCGGCGGGATCGGACAGCACGTAGGCCCCGCGGCTGAGCAGGTCGGCGGACGGGAACTTGGACCGGTCGATGACCGGCAGGTTCTGGCGGCTCAGCACCAGGGCAACCGGGCTGTCAGCGGACTGCAGGGCGACTCGCCACGCGGCGGCGGTCTCGGTCGCGTCCGCCGGCCGGATCACGATCAGCCCCGGGATGGCCCTCAGGGCGGCGAGGTGCTCCACCGGTTGGTGAGTCGGGCCATCCTCGCCCAGGGCGATGCTGTCGTGGGTGAAAATGTAGATAACCGGAAGCCGCATCAGCGCCGCCAGCCGGATGGAGGGGCGCATGTAGTCCGAGAACACCAGGAAGGTCCCGCCGTAAGGCCGCACCCCGCCGTGCAGGGCCAGGCCCGATAGGATGGCGCCCATGGCGTGCTCCCGCACCCCGAAGCGCAGGTAGCGGCCGTCATACGCCCCCTTCTGGAAATCATGAGAACCCTTGATGACCGTGTTGGTGGAGGGCGAGAGATCCGCCGAGCCGCCCATCAGGGTCGGCAGCTTAACAGCCACCGCGTTCAACGCCTGGCCGAAGGCCACCCGCGTGGCAACAGGCTTGCCGTCGGCGAAGGCCGGCAGGTCCCCGTCCCAGCCCGGCGGCAGGCTGCCGTCCATGGCTTGGCGCCACTTTACCGCGAGCTCGGGGTATTTCGAGGCCCACGCGTCGAATTTCTGCTGCCAGGCCGCTTCCGCCTTGACCCCCTTCTCAACACAGCGGCGAAAATGCCGGAGCGCCTCCTCCGGGATGCTGAAGACCGCCTCCGGTGGCCAGCCCAGATTCTGCTTGGTCAGGCGCACCTCCTCGGGGCCGAGCGGCGAGCCGTGGGCCTCGTGCGAATCCTGCTTGTTCGGGCTGCCGTAGGCAATGTGGGTGCGGCAGACGATCAGCGACGGTTTCCCGGTCTCCGCCTGGGCTTCGGCAAACGCCTGCTGGATGGCCCTCAGGTCGTTTCCATCCCTCACCCTCAGGACCTGCCAGCCGTAAGCCTTGAACCGCTGCGCCACGTTTTCCGTGAACGCCAGACCGGTGCCGCCGTCGATGGTCACATGGTTGTTGTCGTAGAGGCAGATCAGGCGCCCCAGGCCGAGATGCCCGGCCAGGGAAGCCGCCTCCGATGAGACGCCTTCCATGAGGTCGCCGTCACCGCAAAAGACATAAGTGAAATGGTTGACGATTTTCTGGCTGCCGCGGTTGAAGCGCGCGGCCAGATGCCGTTCGGCGATGGCCATACCGACCGCGTTGGATATCCCCTGCCCCAGAGGGCCGGTCGTGGTCTCGACGCCCGGGGTGTGCCGGTACTCGGGGTGGCCGGGCGTTTGGCTGCCCCACTGCCGGAACCGCTTGATCTCCTCCAGGGGCAGATCATAACCGGTCAGGTGCAGCAGGCTGTAAAGCAGGGCCGAGGCATGCCCGTTCGAGAGGACGAAGCGGTCCCGGTCGGGCCAGCCGGGGTTCTGCGGGTTGTGCTTGCGCACACGCGTCCAGAGCACATAGCCGGCGGGCGCCAGCCCCATGGGAGCTCCGGGATGGCCGGAGTTCGCCGCCTCGACGGCGTCCATGGCAAGAGTACGGATCGTGTTGATGCACAGTTCATCCAAAGAAGCCTTGGGTTTCGCCATGAAGCGTGCCTCCTTTCGACTGAAGATGGGCAAACCGCAATCCGTGGGGCCGATAACAGAGGCCAGAATGTTCTGCTTTCAAACCCCGGTCTAAGGGCTCTCGGTTTTCGGTTTCTTAAACCGGCAACTGAATGTGTCGACTTTTTGACCCGGTTCAGGCGGAGCGGGGTGTCCGCCGCGGCGAGCCGCAGCCATGCGCTCATCGATCCTGCGTACGGCAGCCGGCTCGCTAAATACTTATCCGGACAGCCCCGGAGAACCGCTTCCCACGGAGCCGCCGGTCGTCTCTGCCTGCCGTCGGTACCCTCTAGACGGCTGGGGGGCGTGGCAGAGTCTTCGGAAAAATTGGTTGCGGCTCGCCGCGGCGGACACCCCGCTCCGCCTGTGCGTGGAACGCCCGAATATGGCAGATTTAGTTGCCGGGGTAACAACGTACCCGCGCCGGCATCACTTGCGTCGTTTCTGGCTCAGCACCTTCTGGAGCGGCGTGTATTTCAGGCCGAAGGCCTCGGCCACGCCCGGATACGTCACCCGGCCGTCGATGATGTTGATTCCCTGGGCGATTTCCGGGTTGTCCAGGGCCGCCCGCTGGACCCCCTTGTCGGCGATTTCGAGGGCGTAAGGCAGCGTCGCGTTGGTCAGCGCAATAGTGGAGGTCATCGACACCGCGCCAGGCATGTTGGCGACGCAGTAGTGGATGATGCCGTCGACCTGGTAGATCGGGTCGTCGTGAGTGGTCGGCCGGGCCGTTTCGATGCAGCCGCCCTGGTCGATAGCCACATCCACGATCACCGTGCCCTTCTTCATGATTTTCAGCATGTCGCGGGTGATCAGCCGAGGAGCGGTTGCCCCGGGAATCAGCACCGCCCCCACCACCAGGTCCGCGTCCTGGAGATAACGCCGGATGTTGGCCGGGCTGGAGATCACCGGAAAACAGTTGGGCGGCATCACATCGCTCAGGTAGCGCAGCCGCTCCAGGTTGGTGTCGAGCAGGTAGACCTTGGCCCCCAGGCCGCAGGCGATCTTGGCGGCATTGACGCCCACCACGCCGCCGCCGAGGATCAACACGGTTCCGGAAGCCACCCCCGGAACGCCGCCGAGCAGTTTGCCCTTGCCGCCGAAGGTCTTTTCGAGGTATTTGGCCCCTTCGTGCACGGCCATCTTGCCCGCCACCTCGCTCATCGGCGTCAGCAGCGGCAGCGAGCCGTTGGTCTTCTTCACCGTCTCGTAGGCCACGGCCGTGCAGCCGGATTTGATAATGGCCCGGGTCAGCTCCTCGGACGCTGCGAAGTGAAAGTAGGTGAACATCACCTGCCCCTTGCGGATCAGCGCATACTCCACCGGCAGCGGTTCCTTGACCTTCATGATCATGGCGCACTTGGCGTAGATGTCCTTGGGCCTCGCCAGAACGGTTGCACCGGCGTGCTCGTACTGCGGGTCGGTAAACCCGGATCCTTCTCCGGCGCGGGTCTCCACGCACACCGTGTGCCCGTGCGCCACCATCTGCTCGACGCCGGCGGGCGTCATGGCCACCCGGTTCTCCTTGGTCTTGATTTCCTTGAGCACCCCGATGATCATGATCTTCTCTCTCTTTCTTTATAAGGTGTCGAAAGAAAATATTATATATCCATTTTAGGCATCTTAAAGTGGCAGGCTGTTCGCAAATGCCCAGATGCAAGGCGCGCGGAATCCCGCAGCCGGAGGCGTACATTTAGTACGCCGCAGGGTTACGGGATGAGCGCAGCGCCGCAGATGGGCGTTTATCAACAGACTGCCGCCATTTAATGATTTTTCAAATTCTCGTAGACGACTTCGTAAAAGGGCCAAGATCAAGGCGCGCGAGCCTCGCGACACGAGGCGTACTTGACGTACGCCGCAGTGGCCGCGAGGCGAAGCGCAACGCTGAGATTGGCCCTTTTACGAAGTCGTCAGCGTTCTTCAATCGGGGCATACGGTCGCTCGCCCGGCCCGACGTAAATCTGGCGCGGCCGGCACAGTTTCCAGTCCGGATCGTCCATGCTCTCCTTCCACTGGGCGATCCACCCCGGCAACCGCCCGATCGCGAACATCACCGTGAACATGTTGGTGGGAATGCCGATGGCCCGCAGGGCGATCCCGCTGTAGAAATCCACGTTCGGGTACAGATGGTGCTCGATGAAGTAGTCGTCCTTCCGGGCGATCTCCTCGAGCTCCAGGGCCACGTCCAGCAGGGGGTCGGACAGGTGGAGTTTCTCGAGCAGGACATGCACCATACGCTTCATGATCCGGGCGCGCGGATCGTAGGTCTTGTAGACGCGGTGCCCGAATCCCATCAGCCGGTACGGATCCTTCCTGTCCTTGGCC
This sequence comes from Hyphomicrobiales bacterium, assembly GCA_050257775.1. Lineage (GTDB taxonomy): Bacteria > Desulfobacterota > Desulfobacteria > Desulfobacterales > SpSt-501 > SpSt-501. Next base: position 1,151 of record JBLMXM010000194.1, on the reverse strand, counting down.
CGCGCGACCGCCTGGCTCAAATTCTTCTTCTGGCCAATGTCAGACAACATTTCGATCACGGCCTGGTTGGCCCCGCCATGCAACGGTCCCCACAGGGCCGCGATGCCGGCTGAAACGGCCGCGAACAGATTCACGCGGGCGCTGCCCACCAGCCGCACGGCGGCGGTCGAGCAGTTCTGCTCGTGGTCGGCATGAAGGATCAGGAACACGTTCAAAGCCTTCACCACGTCGGGGTCCAGCTCATACGCCTTCACCGGCGAGTCGAACATCATGTTGAGAAAATTGGCACAGTAAGTCAGATCCGGCCGGGGATAGACCACCGTATGCCCCCGTGAGATCTTGTAGGACATGGCCGCCATGGTGCGCACCTTGGAGAGCAGGCGCGTCACCGTGATGTTGATTTCCTCTTCCAGGTTTTGAAGCTCGGGGTAAAAGCTGCGCAGCGCGTTAACCATGGCCGAAAGGATGCCCATGGGGTGCGAGGAGCGCGGGAAGTTCTGGTAGAAGATCTTCATGTCCTCGTGGACCAGGGAATGATCGTTCAGCAGGACCGAGAATCGGGTGAGCTCCTTCTGGGTGGGCAGCGCCCCGTTGATCAGCAGGTAGGCGGTTTCCTTGAACGTGGATCGCTCGGCCAGTTGCTCGACCGGGATCCCACGGTAGCGCAGGATTCCCCGTTCGCCGTCCACGAAGGTGATGGCGCTCCGGCAGCTCCCGGTATTAGCGTAACCCGGGTCGAGGGTGACGAGCCCGGTTTCCTGCCGCAGCTTGGAGATATCGATGGCCTTCTCCCCGTGCGACCCCTCAACCAGAGGCAGCTTGAATTCCCTGTCGGCGTAACGCAGCGTGACGTAATCGGTCATGGGCACCCCGCGAACTGGACGTCAGATCACTTCTATACACTATCTCCTGCACGACGGTCAATTTACTTGCTCAGGCAGTTGTGTTAGACGTGAGTCGAACCATGGATATCCCGGATGCCGGCTGTCCGGCCGGGGATCAACCACCTGACCAGGATAAGACCGGGATCTGAACGCACCGGGGGGGACATATGGGCTTCAAGGAGAACCTGCTGCAAAAGATCCGCATCGACCAGCTGGCCGGCCAGGTCCTCGCCAGCATCGGGCCCGAAGGCAGCGAGGCCAAGCTCG